>JAVEYE010000038.1:0-16950 GCA_034003665.1 Rhodospirillales bacterium
GCATAATCCATTTTTTCCAAAAATCATCCTATAGCGTACTTTTAAACAATGAAATTATCAGTAATGTTTCATTTCGCGCCCTGCCATCCTTTCAACCACACAAATTGAGGATCGTCGGGACGACCGCGGAGTCCGTTTTCCACGGTGTTGA
Organism: Rhodospirillales bacterium; assembly: GCA_034003665.1. Classification (GTDB taxonomy): domain Bacteria; phylum Pseudomonadota; class Alphaproteobacteria; order Rhodospirillales; family Shumkoniaceae; genus Shumkonia. Next base: position 152 of record JAVEYE010000038.1, read on the forward strand.
AATCCTTGAGGCATCAATAGGCACAGCAAGCCGGGGGACGATCATGAAACGGAAATCGACAGCACTGCTCCCCATCCTGGCACCGGCTGTCTTTGCGGCGTTCACTGGATGCGCCCCCGTCCCCTACCCGGACAAGGGCATCGAGGCGGCTTTCTCGTTTCCGGTGACCTCGAACAACACGCCCTACAGCCAGTGCCTGACGAAGCTCCGGCAAATCCCGGGGAACCATCTGCCTGTCATGGCGGTCGGCGAGGTGGCCGATAAAACCGGTCAGATCAACTACGAAGAAAACGGACACGCATTGAGCCAAGGCGTGTCCGAAATGGTGATGAGCGCCCTCTACAAGACAGGGAAGACAAACCTGGCCGAGCGCTTCGACCTGCGCATTCCGCTGGCCGAGCTGAAAATGGTCCAGCAGCAGCTGACCGACGAAAACGCCAAGACGTATCGCGTCAAGACCAGCGATTTCGTCATTCTCGGCGCCTTGACAGAGCTCAACTACAACATCGTCAGCGACGGCCTGGGCCTGTGGGTCTCGGGAATCGGCGCCGGCGGTCGGACGGTCGTCATCAACGTCGCGCTCGACCTGCGCGTGGTCGACAGCAAGTCGTTCGCCGTCCGCTACGTGACCAGTCTGCAAAAACAGATCTACGGGTTCGAAGTCGAAGCCAACGTTTTCCGCTTCTTCGGCACCCAACTCATCGAATTTGACGCCGGCCGCATCCAGAACGAACCGCTGCAGCTCGGCGTCAGATCCGTCGTGGAGATGGCTGTTTACCAGATCATGACGGACTTCCTCGGTCTCCCCAAGGTCGAAGGATGTGACCTGGTCGAAACCGACTACATGAGCAACCACTTGAAGAGAGGAGCACAGGCAAATGAAGGGTAAACTGCTATCCGGCGTTGCGGCCGTCGCCTTCGGTTTGGGGATGGTCGCAACGGGTCCGGCCCTCGCTGGCGGCAGCGAGACGGACTGGGATTGGTACAAGAACAAGTACCAGGAAGTCGACATCAACACGTGGATTTGGAGCTTCTTCGACCCGACGGGGGTGACGGAGGTCAAGAAGACCCAGGTCTACATCGGCGACGTCAAGGCGTACGCCAACCTGCAGGGCGATTATGTTCCGCAGCAGTTGGTCGTGCTGCCGGGAACGGCGGAAGTCGAGTTCGAGGGAAGCGCCGAGTTCGACCTCGATTACAGCCACCATCCAGGTCATCCCTTCGCGGGTGACGCCGAGACGCTTTCGGGCGATCTCGACGCTGCCAGCGTCAGCGGAGGGCTGAACGAGGAGTGGAACAACCTCGAATTCACCGTCGACGTTTCCGGGACGGTCGAAGTGCCGGTCGAAGGGTACATCCAGGACCTCGCCCAGTACGCCAACGACGGCCTGGGCCATGCGGTTCAGGATGTGTCGGCGATCGGCATCGCCGATTCGATCGACAGCGAGTTCCCGGTCTACGCCTACGAGAACCAGGTCCTCACCGGCGGCCTGTTCGAGAAGTCGAACATCGAGGCGATGGCGGTGGCGGGTGTGTGGTTCAACCCGGTCGAGATCGCGCTGAGTCAGGATGTTTCGGCGGTCGCCGAGGCCCTGTCGATCAACCTGGAGACCACCGAGGCTCCGCAACTGATCCAGACGGTCAACGCCGATTTCTGGGACAGCTCGGTTGACACCGGCGACACCATCGTCACCGGCTCGTACCACGATCCGGCTTACGGTGTCTTCATGCCGTACATCTCCAACAACATCCTCGAGGCCGACATCAGCCAGTTCGCCCTCGCGGACGTGTCCGCTTCGGCCACGGCGTTCCAGGACCTGAGCGCGTTCAAGCAACTGGGCCATTACGACCGGTTGGGCGAGATGGGTCTGGTCGCCAGCCAGAACGTCCAGGCGGCAGGCCTTGTGGCCAGCATCACCAACAAGGTCAAGGAGGTTACTCCGTAACGGCGACCCAAGCCGTTTAACTTGGCGCGGCCGGAGGATCCCTCGTCCTCCCCCACACCCTCCGGCCGCATTTTCCGAAGATCCGCTACTCGGATGAAGGAGGTCTGAAATGTACGTATTCCGTCGGCTGGCGATTTTCGTCGCCCTTTCCGCCGTCTTCGTCGTGTCGGGCGGCCTTCCCATGCCGGGCTTCGTCGGCCCCACAGAGGTCCTCGCGCAACAGTTCAAGGAACCTTACCAGTTCAGGATCCGCAACAATTCGACGGCGGCCAGCTTGGCCATCTACATGAAGCAATTGCGTGACGGCAGCTCGAGCAGTTCGTCGGCCGCGTCGGCCGGCGCGGGGTCGTCGTACGTCGGATCGCTGACCCAATACAGTTCGACCACCATCGGCAACCTGAACGAGATCACCACCATCCTCGAGCAGGGCACCCACGGGTACGTCAACATCGACACCACCCAGGATGGATCGGGCAGCAGCCAGAGCGCGTCATCGGAGGGAACCCAAATCTTCGGAGGGAACAACGCGATCGGCGGCGACATTGAAAACGCCCAAAACACCACGACCGGCCAGACCACGACGGACGAGTCCACCCCGCAGTAGGCCGATTTGACCTCCCCTCCGAAGCAAAGAAGGCTCCGCCGCACGGCGGAGCCTTCTCGTATTGGCCGGACCAATCCGGACGACGCGATCACCGGCCTCGGTCAGTCCTTGGCGATCTTCCACTCCCTCGCCATCCTGCGGGCCTCAAAAAGCTGCTGGGCAGTCAGCCGAGGTTCGAGTTCGTCCCGGGCTCTGAGGGCAACGGCATTACCGCGACGAACCGCCAACTCATACCAGAAGTATGCCGTCTGGAAGTCTTGTTGGAGGCCGCTGCCAAGCACGTAGAGCGAGCCGAGAGCCGTCTGCGCCTTGGCATAACCCTTTTCGGCCGCGGCCTGGTACCATTTGGCCGCTTCGCCTGGATCCTTAGGCACCCCCAGTCCCTCGCGGTAGACCTCGCCAAGACTGTAGGCGGCGGTGGCGTCGCCCTGCTTGGCTGCCCGTTCATACCATTCGCGCGCCTTGTCGAAATTCTGCCCAACGCCCTCGCCCTTGGCATACATGAAGGCGAGGTTTGTCTGGGCCGCGACGCCCCCCGCCTCCGCCGCCTTGCGATACCACGACACGGCCTGCCCCGCGTCTCGGGCGACGCCCAGCCCTTGGCGATAGGCCATGCCCATCATCATTTGAGCATCCCGTTTGCCTTGGTCCGCAGCCTTGCGGCACAGCTCGACGGCCTTTGCCGCATCCTTCTTCACCCCCTTGCCCGTCAGGTACAACACGGCCAAGCCGAATTGGGCATCGGCATTTCCGTTCTCGGCAAGAGGAGTCCACTCCTTTATGGCTGTTCCGTGGTCGCCGGCCTTGAGCGCCCGTGCACCCGCAGCGAAGTCGGCCAAGGCCGGCGATATCGCCCCCATGATCGTGGCAACCGACACGAGAGCCAACGTGAAGAACCGCATCTCCCCTCTCCCTTTCTGGTGAGGCAAAGCCCTTCGCTTCACCGATCCTCTTCCCTACCGTCCCTGGGCTTTCCTTTACAACGGCTCAGCCGAGGCACTCCCTTTGGGGCAAAGGACAATCGGCCCAACTCATCGGCCATTTCATCGACGGCCACAAGGTGTTCCAGCGAGGTGGAGAAATAGGGGAAGGCGCCATCTCTTCCGGGGTAGAGATCACAACTTTGTCACGAAAAGTACCCCTAATGAACGAGTAAAATTCACCTTTTAGGGAATTTTATAGCGCCCCTAACCCTTTACAATGCGTATTCGGGAAAATTCGGCAACCCTTACTAAAAGGGAACGGAAAGTCGCCAAACCGGGGATTCGGCCGGTTGGTTCGAATCCCGATCAGGGGGACGCGCGCGGAGAAGAAAAAAACATCCGAAGCGCGACATAACGGAGGCAGAGATGGCACGAAAAGAGACTTTTTTGGTCGATCGCAGCAAGTTGTTCCGCGAAGGGATGAAGACCTTTCTTGCCGAATCGCCTTTTCCGGCGATGAACGAGGCGGCTGAACTTCGGGAGGCGGCCGCACTTATCAAGGAAGGTTTGATCCCAGACATCATCATCCTCGACTTCATGGAAGGCAGTCCGCAGGACCTCGAAGCCATTCGCGAAATCCGCCAGTTGTGCCCGGACGCGAAGATCGTACTTCTTGCCAACGACGTATCGGCCCGCAAGCTCACCCAGGCCCTGGACACCGGCATCGACGCCTGTCTCGTCAAGAACATCACGTCCGATGCCCTGATCAAATACCTTGGCCTGGTTGTGGCTGGCGAGCGGGTGTTTCCGGTGGAGCTCGCCAGACTGTTGATCGACGGCAAGCTGGACGGTGGACGCAGGATTTCAGGCACGTCCTACAACGGCCTTTCCCAGCGGGAGGTCGAAATCCTGGGGTGCCTGGTCAACGGTGATCCCAACAAGGTCATCGCGAACCGTCTGAAGATCACGGAAGCAACGGTGAAAGTTCACTTGAAGGGGCTTCTCAGAAAGATCAACGTTGCCAACCGCACACAAGCCGCCATGTGGGCGGTCAACAACGGCGTCGATCGCCATTGCGCGTTCGACCATTGAAACGGTCCGACCTGGGGGGTGCGGGGATGCGGGAAGCGACACCCGCTCGCCCGCGGCCTCCAGACCCTGGGCGGTCCATGCCGTACAGCCCGGGCGCCGGCGCGACGGATCGGCAATGCGTTCAATCCTCGCCCGGCCTTGGTTCCACCGAAGACAGCTTAGCCCAGTCCCAATTCGACACCGACGCCGCCCCTTCAGATGGATCGGGCTGGTCGTTGGCGGATCGATCGGCGGCGGCGCACACCAGAAGGTCGACGGGAGCGCGATTTCCCGGCAGGCACCTTTTCCGATAGGTGCATGAGGTCGTCCCCCGGTCCTTTCCTGCACCGTCAACCACCGGCATGTCCGCCAACGCCTCGAGTTGCCGGGTGCATTCCTCGAGAACCGCCGCCTCCGTCGTCTGGTACAGTTCCGGCCCCTTGTCCTTGATCCACGTGTTGTCGCGGAAGGGTGCCGAATTCGTTCCCTTCGCGGAAGGGCCGCCCGCACCCCCGCCCGCCACGCCCATCACCGAGGCAATCGCCAGCGGCAGGCAGCCGCACAATTGCGTCGCCACGCAGGCGACAAGCATGAACTTGAAACCGGATCCCATGGCGAAAGGATACGACGAATACCAACGCCATAAAGCAGGTATCCGGAGTACCCCCTTCGCACTCTCCCGAGGTCCGCCACGATTCCCGGAGTCGCCAACGGCGCCCCCGCCCCACGTTCACGCCCGTCAGGACCGGGCCAGTTCGTATTGGGCGGACACAATGGCCGCCTGGGTCCGGTTTCTCACTTGGAGCAGACGGTAGATCGATTTCAGATGAACCTTGACGGTGCTTTCAAGGATGCCCAGGTTGTGGGCGATTTCCTTGTTCGACGCCCCATCTTTCAGGGCCATCAAGATCTCGACCTGCCGGGTCGTCAAATGACGCACCCCGCGACGGACGTCATCGAACCGCACCGGCGGCGGTGTCGGTTTGGCATGACCATCCGCGCCCAAGCAGAAACTCATCCCGTCCGGGCCGGTGGCAATAGGAGCGGGATCATCGATGCCGTCAGTTCCCCCCAGAGAAGAAACGTCGACAAGCGGAACCGCCGCCACGCTGCCACTCGCGCATTCAACCAGTAAATAGGAATGATTTTTCCCGTCGGCGCCAACTTGGCGATCGGCCGGCGCCATGATAACCCATAGCGGTGAAGCCATTCTCTCCCCCTACGTTTGTCGAATCGGATTCTCAAGAGCTGCCGATTTTTTTTGATAACATGCTCGAGATTAAGCCGAAACGCCACCTCCGACCCCTTCTGTCTTTTTTGCCCTGGGGGTCTGTGTGCGGCAAACGCCTACTGTGCCACGCGAATAGATCGTATCCGGCCAACTCTCGCAATCCGCTAAAATCCGCTGGAAAACGCTGCAACTCGCGGCTGAATCCCGATCAATTACGGGTTATCCACAGCTCGCCTGTGGATAACTGAGTGTTGATTATGGGAAAACATGACTCCCTTTAGGTAGACCGACTCATCCACCTTTCAATCGCAATGCGCGAAAGTTCCTCGCGAGAATTCGCGTGCAACTTTCGCATCATGTGGGCCCGGTGAAACTCCACGGTGCGAACGCTGAGTTGCAGTTCCGCGGCAATGGTCTTGTTGGACTTTCCTTGTCCAAGCCCGGTCAGGATGTCCATCTCACGCGGCGTGAGACGACCCAACAACGCGTCGAGGCCCTCCCGTCCAGCCCTTTCGGCAAGGTGCTCGGTATGCCGGGCTATGGCCGCTTGAATTCTGGTAAGCAATTCCTGGCTGTTGAACGGCTTTTCGAAAAAATCAAACGCCCCGCACTTCATCGCCTGCACCGCCGTCCGGACATCACCGTAACCGGTGACGAAGATGATGGGCACCGAGGCCCCCTTGGCGATCAGATTTTTATGGATCTCCAAGCCTCCTACGCCAGGAAGCCGAACATCCAGAATCACGGCGCTTGGCCCGCTTTCCGTATCGACCCAAGAGAAAGAATCGGCAGACTCGTACGTCCTGCAATCGATGCCAACCGACACCACCAGGTCGCGAATCGACAGCCTGACGTCCTCGTCATCGTCCACCACAAAGACCGTGCCTAGAGACATTAGGCCCCCCCTTACCCAAGTCACGTGTCTCGTCACGGTTACGTCATTACCCCACCTTTCGGCGGGGCGAACCACGGCCTGACTTGTCTTGTGTTCCGCGAGAACGCCGGTAGTTCCAGCGTTTCTCGCTGTCTTCCCCCATCGACGATCATACGCCCAATACCCTTAACTTTTGTTAACGCCGATCGACGCCCGGCACTCTGTCTTACAGGGCCCGACCGACACGCCAAGCTCCGCAGCCGAGCACCCCGGCAGGCATCCTTGGGTGACGGGGATTGCGATCAGCCGATTGGCAAATCCGCCGAGCTACACAAGCTATTTATAGTTAGTAAAAATTAGCTGGTCTCCGTCCATAAGTATAAATATCGATGGAACGCACCACAATTGTTCAACACACATATACCTTTTAGAATTACTCCAGACCCCCAAATAACTCCTATCATGCTGATGAATATTTGATCACATCGAGTTTTCTCGGAGAAGTGTGAAAATGTTTGTCGATCCGCTCCTCAGCTTCAGGTCTTTGGGATTTCTGGTGGCCGGTGGCCGCGAGTGGGTCCGGGAGCTGCTCCGCTTCGCCCTGGAAGCCTATCACGCCGAAGACATCCACGAGGCGGCGAATGGATGGGAAGCTCTTCGGGTGGCAGCGGAAATCATGCCGGATGTCGTTCTGATCGAGGCGGATCTTCCTGGCGTGACGGCGCCAGAGGTCACACGTTGCCTGCGCAAATCCCTTATGCACGACGGACCTCAGCCGGCCGTACTCGTGGTTGCAAACCGTCCGTTCCGCGATGAGGTCGTTCGCGCCAGGGATGCGGGCGCGGATGATGTCTTGCGCCTGCCCTTCTGCGCCAGGTTCCTGTCGCAGAGGCTTGTTCGCGCGCTGGCTCGCCGCGACCCGCAAGCGCCCACATTCCGATTGGCCTTCAGTTCGGCATCCACCTCCGGCTACCATCGCCCACAATGGCCGGCCATTGGCATGGAGCGGACAAACATCCCCGGACTTCCCCTTCTGACGCCGGAAGAAATCCGGGCCCTGACATCGCAGACCGCATCCGCCGGCGACGGGCCTTGAGCGAAGGACGCGGGGCACTACGGACATCCCCCATCGAATGGGGGGCGCGAAACGACGCCCCCCCTTGGTCCGCCCGCTTCCGCAGGACCGTGGTCGCGCCCGCCCCAAGCGGGAGGACCTCGTCGATTTGGACATCAATCGACATATGTGACGGGCAACATGGTCGTCCATTTGATCGTTTCCATTGCGAACATCGAGGTGACGTCGTTCAACTCGATGCCTTCGATCAAACGCTTGTAGACACTGTCATAGGCGCCGATATCGGGAACCACCGCGCGCAACAGATAATCGATGTCGCCGCTCATGCGATAGAATTCGGTGATTTCAGGGATGTCGTTGACAACCGCCTGAAAGCGCGACAGCCACTCGCTCGAATGATGGCTGGTGCGGATCGCGATGAAGACCGTCACCCCGACGTTCATCTTCCGAGGATCGAGCAGGGCGACCCTGGCCTTTATGACGCCGGAAGCCTCCATCTTCTGGATGCGTCGCCAACAGGGCGTCGATGAAAGCCCCACGCGGTCGGCAAGATCGGAAACAGACAGCGTGCAATCCGCCTGGAGGAGAGCGAGAATTTTTTGATCGATGCTATCCATAGTATATTTTTCTAAAAATAACTTTATCTAAGAAAAATAATACCCTTTTTACAGGTTTTTGCGCAATGCTTTATAACCCATTTTCACATATCCGCTGGTATCATTCCGGCTTCAAGGACGAGGTGTCCTGAAACGGCCCCACCCCGACGGAAAAACCAGCCATGCTTGACCAAACTCAACCGGTTGACGGCGTTTTCATCGTTGATCTTCTCGAATCGGAAATCCGGCCCGCCATGGGTTGCACCGAGATTGGCGCGGCAGCCCTGGTGGCCGCCAAAGCGGCCGAGACCTTGGGCGCCATCCCCGATAGGTTGCACCTCGTCGTCAGCCAGAGCATCTATAAAAACGGCGTCGCGGTCGCTATCCCCGGGACGAATCTCAAGGGACTGGCGTATGCAGGCGCCTTGGGCGCGTTGATCCGCCAAAGCCACCTCGGACTCAATATTCTGAATTTCACCAACCGGTCCAATGAGGCCGAGGCCGAGGGTCTTGTTCGAGAAGGCAGAGTGACGGTGGATGTCGACATCAATGCGCGGGATCCCGTCTTCCTGCGGGCCGAGGTCGGCGCCGGACGCCACACCGCGAGCGCGACCGTCGTCGAACGCCATTCCTACATTGCCGACGTACGCCGTGACGGAAACCCGATAATCTCCGACATGGCATCGGCTCCTTGTCCACAGGCCACTTCCCCGCTTTTGCGACTGGCCGCTGTTCCCGTCCGCGAACTGATCAGCACGCTTATGACGATGGAGACATCGCCCTTCGGCTTTCTGATCGATGCCGCCCGTACCAACCGGAATGCCGCCTTGACCGATCTGGAGGCCGACACATCCACGCTCGGCCCGGCTTTGCGAAATCTCACGCTGGGCCACACCTCGGGCAACGCTGTCGTCGGAAAGGTCCAGACGATGACGGCGGCGGCGTCGGAGGCGCGCATGGCGGGACTTCCGGTCCCGGTCTATGCGTTGGCCGGCAGCGGCAACCACGGAATCACCGCCTTGACCGGCATCTATGAGGTTGCCGGAGAGCTTGGAGCCGACGAGGACCGCCTATGCCGGGCGTTGGCGGTGGCGTGCCTCCTCGCCATTTACGTCAAGGCGCACACCGGACGACTGACCTCTTACTGCGGTTGCGCCATCGCCCCGGCCACCGGCGTAGCGGCCGCCACCGTCTATCTGTTGGGTGGTTCAATCGAGGCGATGGTTCACGCCATGCAGTCGGTGATCGGCACCTTCTCGGGCATGCTCTGCGACGGAGCCAAAATGTCCTGCGCCTATAAGGTCAGCACCGTGGCGGCCGCGGCAGTGCAGTTCGCCCATCTTGCCCTGCAAAACGCCTTCGTCCCATGCGGGGACGGCATCGTCGGCCGCACGATAGAGGACACGATCCGCAACCTCGCCATTCTGAACAATCCTGGAATGAAGGAAACCGACCGTATCATCCTCGACCTTCTCCAGGGCCCTGGCCGAAACGTCGCACAACGCCCGCCTGCCGCCGACAAGGCCACGCCCGGGCTGCCAACGTGATCAGACCGCCGCGGCAAAACGCCAGCCGACGCTAGCCTATCCACCGCGGCGGCCGTTAACGGAACGGGCGGCAAAGTCATGCCTCAAATGATAGTTTCTGATTGCGGCGGAAGCCTCTTCGCCCGCCGCCTTGACCGCCGAAACGAATTTCTCCTGTTCCTGCGAACTGTAGTTGCCGATTCTGAACACGAGGCCGATGCTGCCGAGAATCAAATCCCTGCGGCTGAAGATCGGCGCCGCTATGCCGCAGACGCCGGGATAGGCCTCGCCGCATGTCATGCAGTAGGCCTCGCGACGAATGGTCAAAAGCCCCACGCGGAATCCCGGCCAATCGATCCCGAGGCCGGCAGCGGCAATTTCCGGCCTGTTGGCGGCGTAGAGCCGTTTGAGCTGATGGGCCGGCAGATGCGCGAGAATGACCTTGGCCAGCGCGCCGCGAAACAGGGATCGGCGATGCCCGCGGCTGTGGATTGTCTCCGGAGCGTCGGCGACGAGGTTACGCCGGATGCACATCACCGAATCGCTGTATAGACCGCAGAGCAACGTGGAATGTCCGGTGGCCATACTCAGCCGGCTCATCGTCGCGCTTGCCGCGTTGTAAAGGGGATCACACTCGCGGATCTGGCGATCCAGCTCGAGGATTCGCGAGCCGAGCACGAAGTGGCCCTTTTCGACCGGCGAGATCAAGCCCGCCTTCTGCAAGGCGCGAATGTAGCGATAGCAGGTCGACCGCGATTGACCGGTGTACCGAACGATTTCATCGGCCGTCCAGATCGGCGCCTCCGGCGTGAACAGGTCCAGGAGCCCCAACATGCGCGTCAGGCTGCCCGCGTCACCGGTCCGACGCTTGGCGTGATCGAGCGCCCGTGTCTCGTTATTGGTTGGCATGTTCAAGTCGGAGTCGTCCCTGTCGCAATGCGCCGGTCAAGAAATACCTTATTTTGAGATAAGTGTTAAAAATTTTCATCCCTGTTTCAGACACTTCAAGAGGCATAGGGGAACGATCTCAAAATTTATGCAACATGGTGGGATTTTTTTATTTCCAACGGACGGCACCGTTTGATATCGTTTTGCCAATATGAAGCGGCGGCATTGCGAACAGGGAGCGCCATGACGACCACCACCAAGTCCAAGCCAGTCGTACGCGCGCCGGCCGGCGCCTGCGACACCCACATGCATGTGTTCGGACCGCGCACGACCTACCCCCCCGCGACCAACGAGCGATACGAAGCGCCCTATGCGCCGCTGGAGTCATACCTTGACGAAATGGAGGAGGTCGGCATCGAGCGCATCGTTGTCGTGCAGCCGAGCGCCTACGGCCTCGACAACTCGTGCGCGCTAGACACCCTCCGGCGTCTGGGGAAAACGGGGCGCGGCATTATCCATCTGCCGGACCAAGCGACGGATGAAGAAATCCAGGCATGGCATGCCTTGGGCGTTCGTGGGGTAAGGATCAACACCTCGCCCATCCGCCCCTATGACCCCGCCTACGCCGAAACGCTGGTCTCCAAGATCGCCCGCGTCGCCGACCGGCTGGAAGGCACGGGTTGGTGCATCGAGTTTCTTTGCCCGGGCTGGCTCACCGAGCGCCTTCTGCCCGTAATGCGCGCTTTGACGGTTGACTATATTCTTTGCCACATCGGCATGGTGACTGCCGCCGAAGGGGTGGAACAGCCGCTGTTCCGCGAGATCCAGCGACTGACCGAAACAGGCCGCTGCTGGATCAAGCTGACCGGCCTTTATCGTTTCTCGAAGCTGCCCGACTACGCCGATGCCGAGCCGTTTTTTCGGGCGCTCGCCAGAAGTTGCCCGGAGCGATTGATCTGGGGGTCGGACTATCCGCACCTCTCCTTCGCCGACCGGACCGACACGATCACGTTGTACAATCGTCTCTGTCAGTGGATTGATGACGAGGCGACGCGTCGCCGTGTGCTCGTCGACAACCCCGCGGCGTTGTTCGGGTTCGACTGACATGACCCGGCAACCCGCGCGCATCGGCATCATCGTCCCGGCCAACAATACGACAATGGAACCCGAGATCGCCGAACTCGCGCCTTTCCCGGTCGCCATCTCGGTTGCCAGGGTTCAGCGTGGTCCGGGCCTACTGACCAAGGCGGATCTTCCCGGCTACAAGGCGAACGCGCGCGCCGCGGCGCGCACCCTCATTGAAAGCCGCCCCTCCACTGTGTTCTATGGCTGCACGGCGGCAGGTTTTCTCTCGGGACCGGACGTCGATACCGCCTTCACGGCGGAACTGTCGGAACTTTTCGGGGTCCCGGTCCTGTCGACCGCACGGGCGATGGTGGAGATCCTTTTGCGCGAACAGGTCAACGCAGTCGACGTGGTCTCGCCATACAGCGCCGAAGTCAATGAGGCGCTCAGCGCTTTCCTGGCCGACGCCGGGATTGCGGTGGAGCGCATCACAAGCTTGTCGGCAACGGATGTCCAGGCTTTAGGCCGCCTGACGGCGGAGGACGTGTACGCCGCCGCGGCGCGTCGCCCTTCGGCGGGCGCGCAGGCGCTCTTTATCGCCTGCTCGCAGTTGCCGACGGCCGGAATCCTGGCGTCGCTGCGAAGCGAACTGGGCATTCCAGTGTGGAGTTCGATCGCCGCAACCGCGGAACTCGGCTTCGCGCGGGCCTGAAAGCCCGCCGAGGAATACTCGTAGGGAGACAGAAAAGGGAATGGAGGATCACATGAAAAAATTGCTGCTGCTCGCGGGCATCGCCTGCACCGTCGCGGTTCCCGCCTTCTCCGCCGAGAAGGTCTCGTGGACCGGTTACACCGACCATCCGAATTCGATGACGCCCGAGTTCACTTTCCTCGAACAGATTGCCGAGGAAGTCAGCAAGGCTACCGACGGCAATTTCACCATTCGCATGCTGGTCGGAGGCAGCCTTCCGATCAAGGGCGCCGACGTCTGCCCGGCGATCGCCGACGGGATCGTGCAGATGGGCGTCTGCGGGTCGGCGGCGGCCGGTTTCCTGCCGATCTACAACGTCGCCCGCATGCCCATGCTCTACGAGACGAAAGACGAACTGTGGCGGGGACTCAACGAGGTGGTGACGCCTTACCTGGACCGCGCGCTTGACAAGAAGAGCGTCAAGCTGCTGGCGATGTATTCCTATCCCTACCATTCGGTGTGGACGATCAACAAACCGATCAGCAAGCTTTCCGAGCTGAAGGGCATGAAGATCCGCACCATGACGCCGGCGCAGGCCGGCCTGATGAAGGCGTACGGCGCCATCACGGTGACGCTGTCGACCGGCGATGTCGCCACCGCCATCCAGCAGGGCGTGATCGACGGCTACCTGACCGCCACCGGCGGCGCCGGCAAGCTCTGGATCGATTCGGTCAAGTACAACTACCGGACCCGCCTGAGCTGGGGGCCCGGCATGGTGACCGCCAACAAGGCCGCATTCGCCAAGCTTCCGGCCGCCTACCAGGAGGCCCTGCTCAAGGCCTCGGTCAAGGCCTCGACGTGGCTGACCGACAAGATGTACGACGACGAGGAGACGCTGACCGCCAAGTTCGTCGCGGAGAAGGGGCTGATCACCACGCCCTACGATGCGGCCGACGCGGCGGAGGCGCGCAAGATCGCCGAAGGCATCTGGGTCGAGCAGGCCGAGAAGATCGGTCCCGACGCCGTTGCCGCCCTCAAAGAGGTGCGGGCCCTTCTCGGCAAATAAATCGAACCCGGCGCCGGCCCGCCCCAAAGGCGGGCCGGCGTCCCGTCCATCTTTTGGATGCCTGCGAGAGATCAGATGGATCAGTTCGAACGGATCGTCGACAGGATAATCCAGGCCTGCATCGGCGTGACCATGGTCGCCATCGTACTCATGATTGCGATGATGACGGCCGAGAGCGTGCTCAGGTCGTTCTTCAATTTCTCCCTCATGATCGCCGATGAGTTTGCCGGCTATTTCCTGATGGTCGCCGTCTTCATGGGTGTTGGCTATTGCATGCGGTCGCACTCGCTGTTGCGGGTGACGATCCTATACGATCGCCTGCCGATCCGCTGGCGCACGGGAATGCAGGTGCTCTTCGACGTGCTCTCGCTCGCGTTCACGCTGATCGTCATGCACCAGGTCGTTCGCGTCGTCATCAACAGTTACGTCGGAGGTACGCTGTCGATCTCGCAGGCCGAGATCCCGGTGTGGATCCCCCAGACGATCATGCCGATCGGCACCTTCATCCTCATTCTCGCCTTGGTCGCCGAAATCGCCCGCAATGCCAGAACCTTCATGGGGCTCATGAAGGGGCACCAGCCGGATGACGCCGACCCACGTCACGAATCACACTAGGGAAGCGGGAGCAGTTTCATGGGCGTCGGCGGCGATTTCGCGTTTTTTTTCGGGATGCTCTTCGTCTTTCTCGCGCTTGGCCTGTGGGCGCCGTTCGCCATCGGAATCGCCGGCGCCATAGCGCTTTATCAAGCCGCCGGCCTGAACGCCTTCAAGGCGATCGGGCTGGTAAGCTGGGGGGCGACGACCAACTTCAACCTGACAGCGATTCCCCTGTTCATCCTGATGGCCGAGGTCATTTCCCACAGCGGCATCAGCAAGCGGTTCTACGACGGCTTCGCGGTGATTCTGCGCCGGGTACCAGGCGGATTGCTGCAAACCAACATTCTCGGTTGCGCCATATTCGCCGCCATCAGCGGGGCCTCCGTCGCGACGTCGGCGTCCATGGGAGCGGTCGCCCTGCCGCAGCTCGAAGCGAAGAAATACGACCGCGCCATGTCGGCCGGAACGCTGGCTGCCGGCGGTACGCTGGGCATCCTGATCCCGCCCAGCCTCACCATGATCATCTACGGTTCGCTGACCGACACCTCGATCGCCAAGCTGTTCATGGCCGGGCTGATTCCCGGTCTTCTGCTGGCCTTGATCTATGCCGTCTACGTTGCCCTGAGGTGCTGGGCCAACAAATCGCTGGCCCCGGTCCGGAGCGAGCCGGCAAGCTGGGGAGAGATCGGCCTCGCGACGTTGAACCTTTTGCCCTTCCTGGGCCTGATGGTCACCATTCTGGGCAGCATCTACACCGGCATCGCGACCCCCACCGAAGCCGCCGCCGTCGGCAGTTCGCTGGCCATCCTGATGTGCGTGACAATGGGAAACCTAAGGTGGCAGGACTTCCTGGCCTCCCTGCGGGCGACCATGAGGGTGAGCTGCACGCTGGTGTTCATCATCATGTGCGCGTACATCTTTTCCTACGCCGTTGAACTGGCCGGCATCGGCACCGCCATCGTCAACATGTTGCAGGGATGGGGACTCAGCCAGTTTGCCTTTCTCGCCTCCCTCCTCGTGATGTTCGCGCTGCTCGGCTGTGTGATGGACGGCGCCGGGATGATTGTGCTGACGGTGCCGCTGCTGCAGGCAACGCTGCAGGCCTACAACATCGACTTCATCTGGTTCGGTGTCTTCATCGTCCTGCAACTGGAACTCGGCATGCTGACGCCGCCGTTCGGCCTTAACCTGTTCGTCCTTCACGGCATCTCCAAATGGCCCATGGAAACCATCATCAAAGGCGTGTTCCCCTACCACCTCATCATCATCGCCTACGTCTTCCTGATGATCACCTTCCCGCAGATTGCCTTGTGGTTGCCGTCGCGCATGTGAACCGAATGGATGGGACCCCTCACGCATGAAAATTGCTGTTCTTGACGACTATCAGAACGTCGCGCTTTCCATGGTCGACTGGTCCGAAGTGGAAAGGGACGCCGACGTCACGGTATTCAACAAGCACCTCGGCTCCATCGATCGGGTTGTCGAGGCGATCCGCGATTTCGAGGTCGTTTCGCTGATGCGAGAGCGTACGCCCTTTCCGCGCAAGTTGTTCGAACGCCTGCCGAAGCTGAAACTTCTTCTGACCTCGGGACATTTCAACAGCGCCATCGACGTGGCGGCGGCGCGTGATCACGGTGTCATCGTCTGCGGCACCGACACCCTCGGGCGCACCACGGTCGAACTGACCTGGGCGCTGTTGATGGCGGCGGCCCGGAACGTCGCCCTTGAGGACAAAGCGATGCGCGAAGGCCGCTGGCAGGTCAGCCTCGGTCACACGCTGGAGGACAAGACCCTGGGACTCGTCGGGCTCGGCCGGCTTGGCCAACAGGTCGCCGAGATCGCCCGGGTGTTCCGTATGAAGCTGGTCGCCTGGAGCACCAACCTGACCGCCGAGCAGGCGACGGAACACGGCGCCCGCCTGGTTTCGAAGGATGAGCTGTTTTCGGTTTCCGACTTCATCGGCATTCATCTAAGGCTCAGCGAAAGGACCCGGGGACTGATTGCCGCGTCTGATCTTGCCCGCATGAAACCGACCGCCTGGATCGTCAATACGTCCCGCGGAGAGATCGTCAACCAAGGCGATCTGATCGCCGCCCTGGAAAACAGAAAGATTGGCGGCGCCGCCATGGACGTTTACGAGACCGAACCCCTGCCCCCCGACCACCCCTTCCGCCGCCTCCCCAACACCGTGCTGTCGCCGCACAAGGGGTTCGTCACCGAAGAGAGCTACCGCGTTTTCTACGGCCAGACCGTCGAGAACATCCGTGCCTGGATGGACGGCAAACCGATCCGCATCATCGAGGACAACACGCTGCGCGCCACCCTGGCCGCCCGGCCCGCGTAACTGCAAAACAAAAGGAATAGAGAAGCATGACCGAAATCCGCAATCCCGCGCTCGACAGGATGCGCGCCGGCGAGGTGGCCTTGGGCATGGTGGTGCGGCTGTCGCGATCCGGCGATATTGCAAAGGTTGCCCGAACTTCCGGTCATGATTTTCTGTTCATCGACCTTCAGCACGGCGTGATGTCGCTCGACACCGCCACCGAGATCTGCCTGGTCGCCTCCGGTTGCGGGGTGGCGCCGCTTGTCCGCGTCACCGGGTTCGACAATCCCGAGGCGGCGCGGCTGCTCGACTGCGGCGCCATG
>JAVEYE010000039.1:0-16830 GCA_034003665.1 Rhodospirillales bacterium
CCGGGCCAGATGGGGCAGACCTCGCCGGCCGCGTTGTCGCAGACGGTGAAGACGAAATCCATCACGGGCGCGCCGGGTTCGGCGAACTCGTCCCAGGCCTTGGAGCGGGCGCCCTCGGTCGGCAGGCCGGCGATGCGCAGGGTGTCCAATGCCAACGGGTGAACCGAACCGGACGGATGGCTGCCTGCGCTGAAGCCCCTGAACCGGGCCGAACCCAGGCCGTTCATGATCGCCTCGGCCATGATGCTGCGCGCCGAATTGCCCGTGCACAGGAAAAGAACGTTGTAGATGCGGTCTGTCATGTCAGCGTCCTGATTTCCTTGCTCTCCATCACGCGCGGCCCCTCCGCGCACAGCCGTTCCACGGGAATTTGCCGCAGACGCACCAGGAAGATGCGGTCCGCAACCGCTGTCGGATCGTCCGTCAGCGATTCCAGCACCCAGCGGAGGGCGCCAGGCGCGTATGGGTTGATGGCGGTCTCGGCGAGCCGGTAGTAGGCCCAGCGCCCCTGCTTGCGCGACAGCACCAAGCCGGCCAGCCTTAGGATCGACAGATGCTTGGAGACCGTCGCCGGGGCCAGGTCCAGCACGGCGGTTATCTGGCAGACGCAAAGCTCGCCGCCCTCGAGCATCTTAAGGATGCGCGCCCGGCTGCCGTCGGCGATGGCCTTGGCCACCATTTCGTAATGTTCGATCACGGCATCATACTCTTCATTTCGTCATTTGACGAAATAATTAATTCAAACAGGAATGTCAATCGGCGTCGGTCGACGTTTCGGCGGGCCGGCATCCGCAGATGTCGGGATGATCCTGGCAGCAGTCCCTTTGCAGAAAGTCCATGAAGCGGCGCATGGCGCCGTAGTCGACGGCGTAAAGAATCTGCCGCTGCCGGCGGCGCGCCGTGACCAACCCGGTGCGCTCCAGTTCCTTCAGATGGAACGAAAGCGTCGAGCCCGGGGCGCCGACCCGGGCGGCGATGTCGCCGGCCGCCATTCCGGCCTCGCCCCGGCGGACCAGGAGGCGGAACACCTCAAGGCGGGTTTCCTGGGCGAGAGCGGCCAAGCAAATCAGGGCTTGCTTCATTTCCATATTTCTAGAATACTCGAATTCATTAAGCTTGACCAGTGGAGATCATGCCATGACGACTCCCCCCGGCATCAAGGCCCTTGTCCGCGACCGCTATGCTGCCGCCGTCACCGCCGGCGCCGGCTGTTGCGGCCCTTCTTCCTGCGGATGCGGTGCCGGGCCGGACCTTGGCCTCGACATGGTGGGCGACGCCTACAGCCAGGTTGAGGGATATGTCGCGGACGCCGACCTCGGGCTCGGCTGCGGACTGCCGACCCGCCACGCGGCCATTCGGCCGGACGAAACGGTGCTTGACCTCGGCTCGGGGGCCGGCATCGACTGCTTCGTCGCCCGCCGCGAAATGAACGGAACGGGCCGCGTGATCGGCGTCGACATGACGCCCGAGATGATTGCCAGGGCGCGCGAGAACGCCGCCAACCTGGGCTACGACAACATCGAGTTCCGGCTGGGCGAGATCGAGCACCTTCCGGTCGAGGCCGGAACCATCGATCTCGTCATCAGCAACTGTGTCCTCAACCTGGTGCCCGACAAGGCCGCCGCCTTCGCCGAAATGTTCCGCGTGCTGAAGGTCGGCGGCCGGTTCTGCGTATCGGACATCGTCGCCACCGCCGATCTGCCGACGCCCATCCGCGAGGCGGCTGCCCTGCACGTCGGATGCGTGGCCGGCGCCATCGCCGAGGCCGACTACCTGGACCTTTTGCGGCGGGCCGGGTTCACCGGAGTCCGCGTCGTCGAGGCCAAGCCCATCCCGCTGCCGAACGATCTGCTCAGCCAACACCTCGACGAGCGGGGCCTTGCCAGCTTCCGGGCCTCGGGCACCGAACTGCGCAGCGTTACCGTGCTCGGCACCAAGGTCTGAATCCGGCTGCGGCGCCTCGGTCGGTGGTCGAGGCGCCGTGGCCGGCACTAACGCAGCAAGGCCTTGATCTGGTCGACCGAGGCCACCTTGCCGACCACCTTGACCTGGCCGTCGACAGCCAGGGCTGGCGTCATGGCGACGCCGAAGTCGGCATAGCGGTTCATGTCGGTGATCTTCTCCATCTCGAATGTCAGGCCAAGGTCGTTGGCCGCCGCCTCGGCATTTTGGGCCAGGGCATGGCATTTGGCGCAGCCACCGCCCAGAATCTGGATTTTCATGAGGTCTCTCCTTTTTAGGAACGCGGGTTAATCGAAAAACGCTCCGAACAGCATGCCGCTGACGGTCGCCATCACGATGACCAACAGCACGAAGACGACGGTCTTGCGGGTGCCGAGCACGGTGCGGATGACCAGCATGTTGGGCAGGCTCAGCGCCGGTCCGGCCAGCAGCAGGGCCAACGCCGGCCCCTTGCCCATGCCGGCGCCGATCAGGCCCTGCAGGATCGGCACCTCGGTCAGCGTCGCGAAATACATGAAGGCGCCGACCACCGAGGCGAACAGGTTGGCGGCCAGCGAATTGCCGCCGACAAGGCTGGAAACCCATTCCGAAGGGATCAGCCCTTCGTGGCCGGGCCGCCCCAACAGGGCGCCGGCGATTAGGACGCCGACCAACAGCAGGGGCAGGATCTGCTTGGCGAAGTCCCACGACGCGTTGAACCATTCCCCCAGCTCGCCGTCGCTGCGACTGGTAAAATAGGACAAGGCGACGACACCGGTGGTAAACGGGATCAGCGGCATGGCGGGCGTCAGCGTCGCCGCCACGGCGACCACCGCGGCAATGATCACCAGACTCTTCAGAGGAAAGGCAAACCAGAAGGCGAGCGCGCATCCAAGAACAAGGCCGAACAATCCGGCCAGCAACCACTTGATCTGCCAGATGGCGGCCCAAGCACCAGCCGACCCGGCTGGCTCGCTCCAAGTCCCGAACACCAGGATGCCGACCATCGCGGCGAAGAAGACCGCGTTCTGCCACAGAGGACGCACCGTCTCGGCCTCCGGCAGGACCATCTGGGTCGCCGCCTTTTCACGTTCCTCCTTGAGGAAGAGGAGATGCATGATCAGCCCGATGACGACGGCAAAGACGATGGCCCCCACGGCGCGGGCAATGCCCATTTCCAGCCCGAGAACGCGCGCCGTCAGCACGATGGCCAGCACGTTGATGGCCGGGCCCGAGTAAAGGAAGGCGGTGGCCGGCCCCAAGCCGGCGCCCATGCGGTAGATTCCGGCGAACAGCGGCAGCACGGTACACGAACAGACCGCCAGCAGCGTACCCGACACCGAGGCGACGCCATAGGCCAGCACCTTGTTGGCCCTGGCGCCCAGGTACTTCATGACCGAGGCCTGGCTAAAAAATACGCTGATCGCCCCTGCAATGAAGAAGGCTGGAATCAGGCACAGCAACACGTGTTCCTGCGCGTACCACTTGGCCAGATGGAACGCTTCGAGAATGGCCCCCTGGACGCGGGGGGTCTCGATCGGCAGCAAGAAGATGGCAAGGAAACCACCGACGCCGACGGCCAGCGCTTTCCACTCGGTTTTCCAGGTCATCGGGTGGATCCGTTTCCGACGCTCTTGATGCTCTTGTTGGTCATCCGGTCCGGCGGGGGTCAGGCGAGCATGGCGACGTGTTGTTTCACGCGGGAAGCGATGACCGCCTCGACGCAGTCCATGAAGCGCAGCACGCAGGGAACGCGCAATCGGTAGAACACCTGCATCCCCCGCTTTTCATCCTCGACAATTCCCGCCTGCTTGAGAACCGAGAGGTGTCTCGACACCGTCGAAAAATCGGCGCCGATCATTTCGACCAACTGGCAGACGCAGCGCTCGCCGCGCCCCAGTTCCTCGGCGATGAACAGCCGGGTCGGATGGCCAAGCGCCTTGAGAACCTTGGCCTTCTCCTCAAGGAAGAATCGCGCATGTCCGTTCATGGAATGATGTTTCCTTATTTGGCTGAACAGCCAAATACTAGCGTGCCAATCATCTGTCAAACAAAAAGACCCGGCCGGAGATGGTCCGGCCGGGTCTGTGACGAGGTTATTCGACGCGGCGATCAGGCGTTTGTTTCACCCTTGACGCCGAGCGCGGCCTGGGCCGCGGCCAAACGGGCGATCGGCACCCGGTAGGGTGAGCAGGACACGTAGTCGAGCCCGACATTCTGACAGAAGTGGATGGAGGCCGGGTCGCCGCCATGCTCGCCACAGATGCCGAGCTTGAGACCGCTGCGAGCCGACCGCCCCCTCTCCGCGGCGATGCGGACCAACTCCCCGACCCCCTCCTGATCGAGGCTGACGAAGGGATCACACTCGATCACCGCCTTTTCCAGGTAGGTCTTGAGGAAGCTGCCGGCATCGTCGCGCGACAGGCCGAACCCCATCTGGGTGAGGTCGTTGGTGCCGAAACTGAAGAACTCGGCCCCCTCGGCGATCTTGTCGGCGACCAAGGCGGCGCGAGGCACCTCGATCATGGTGCCGACCATGTATTTGACCGTCGTCTTCTTGTCGGCAAAAACCTTCCCGGCCGCCTCGTCGATAATCTTCTTCAGCATGTCGAACTCGGCCTTGAGGCCGACCAGCGGGATCATCACCTCGGGCAGCACGGTCTTGCCTTCCTTGGCCACCAGACAGGCCGCCTCGAAGATGGCGCGGGCCTGCATTTCGGTGATCTCCGGATAGCTGACCCCCAGGCGGCAACCGCGATGGCCGAGCATGGGGTTGGACTCGTGGAGCATCTTGGCCCGCGCCTTCACCGTCTCGACATCGACACCGGCGGCCTCGGCGACCTTCTGCATCTCCGCATCGCTAGTGGGCAAAAACTCATGGAGCGGCGGATCGAGAAGTCGGATCGTCACCGGCAGGCCGTCCATGATCCGGAAGATCTCGGCGAAGTCGTCTCGTTGATAAGGCAGCAACCGTTCAAGCGCCTGACGCCGCTTCTCCTCGGTGCCGGCCACAATCATTTGCCGCATGTGGATGATGCGCTGCGGATCGAAGAACATGTGCTCGGTACGGCACAGCCCGATGCCTTCCGCTCCGAACTTGCGTGCCGTGGTGGCGTCAAGCGGCGTTTCGGCATTGGTCCGTACTTTGAGCGTACGGATCCTGTCGACCCAGACCATCAGTTTCGCGAAGTCGCCGGACAATTCGGGCTGGACCGTGCGAACCGCGCCCAAGTACACCTCGCCGTTGGATCCGTCGATGGTGATGACGTCGCCTTCCTTGACGGTCTCGCCGTTGACGGTGACGGTCTTCTTTTCATAACTGATGACGAGTTCACCGGCCCCGGACACGCATGGCGTGCCCATGCCGCGCGCGACGACGGCGGCATGGCTGGTCATGCCGCCGCGGGCGGTCAAAATGCCTTCCGAGACGTACATGCCGCCGATGTCGTCGGGGCTGGTTTCGATGCGTACCAGCAACACCTTCTCGCCCCGATCGACCCACGCCTCGGCGTCCTTGGCGTTGAACACCACCTTGCCGGACGCCGCGCCCGGAGATGCGGCCAGTCCCTTCGTCAACAGGTGCTTCTTGGCCTTCGGGTCGAGAGTCGGATGAAGCAGGTGATCGAGCTGCGCCGGGTCGATCCGGCGCACCGCCTCGGCCTCGTCGATCAGCCCCTCTTCCTTCATTTCAACGGCCATGCGCAGGGCCGCCGTCGACGTCCGCTTGCCGGTGCGGGTCTGGAGCATCCAGAGTTTCCCCTGCTGGATGGTGAACTCCATGTCCTGCATGTCCTTGTACCGCTCCTCCAGGCGGGCGCGGACCGCAACAAGATCCTGATAAAGCTTGGGCATCACCTCTTCCAGCGACGGCAGGTCGGAACCGGCCAGCGAGCGCTCGGCGATGCTGAGGGGCTGCGGCGTGCGGATGCCGGCCACCACGTCCTCACCCTGCGCGTTGACCAGGTATTCGCCATAATAGGCGTTCTCGCCGGTCGACGGGTTGCGGGTGAAACAGACGCCGGTCGCGCAGTCGTCGCCCATGTTGCCGAACACCATGGCCTGAACGTTGACGGCGGTGCCCCAGCTGTCGGGCAGGCTGTTCAGCTTGCGGTAGGTAATGGCCCGGTCGTTCATCCAGCTGCCGAACACGGCGCCGATGGCGCCCCACAGCTGCTCGTAGGGATCCTGCGGGAACGGCTTGCCCAGCCTGTCCTCGATGGCTTTCTCATAGCCCTTGACGACTTCCTTCCAGTCCTCGGCCTCGAGGTCTGTGTCGAGCCGATAGCCCTTTGCCTGCTTGCACTCGTCGAGAATCGATTCGAAATGGTGGTGGTCGATGCCAAGCACGACGTTGCAGTACATTTGGATGAAACGCCGGTAGCTGTCGAACGCGAACCGCTCGTCGCCGGTGGCCTTGGCCAGCGCCGCCACGGTCTCGTGGTTGAGGCCCAGGTTGAGCACAGTGTCCATCATGCCGGGCATCGAGGCCCGCGCTCCCGAGCGGATCGAGAGCAGCAGGGGCATCTCGCGGCTATTGAACTTGCAGCCCATGACCTTCTCGATCCGGGCCAGCGCCGCTTCGACCTCGGGCTTGAGATCGGCCGGATAGGTCCGTTTGTTCTGGTAGTAGTAGGTGCAGACCTCGGTGGTGATGGTGAAACCGGGAGGCACGGGGATGCCCAGTCTGCTCATTTCGGCGAGGTTCGCACCCTTGCCGCCGAGGAGGTTCTTCATACTCGCGTTGCCGTCAGCGGACCCGTCCCCAAAACTGTAGACCCATTTAGGCATGTCTCTACCCTTCTATTGTTGAAAAGTCGGCCACCTCCGAAAGGGCCGACCTGACGGTCGACAAAAGACGCAAACGGTTTTTCCTGATCTCCGGTTCATTGCAGTTGACAGTGACCTTGTCGAAGAAGGCGTCGACGGGACCGCGCAGCCGCGCCAAGATGGACATCGCCTCGTTGAATTGCTCGCGGCGGATTCCCTCGGCAACCAGGGGCATGATCTCGGCGATCTTTATGCTCAATTCGATCTCTTCACCCTGCTTCAGAAGAGCCTTGTCGGTGGCCGCCTCGTAACTGGCGCCGTCCTTCCTTTCCTCGATGCGGACGATGTTGGCGGCCCGACGGAAGGCGGTCAGCAGGTCGGCCCCGTCTTCGGAGGCCAAGAATGCCGCCAGGGCGTCGACGCGGGCCAACAGCCGGACCAGATCGTCTTCGCCGCCGACGGCAAAGACCGCCGAAATCAAGTCGTGGCGGACTCCCTTCTCGCGCAGGTGAACCTTCAGGCGGTCGGCGAAGAACGCCAGCAGCTCGTTCACGTCGAGGCTATCGGCCTGGGCGATCCCCTGGCCGGCGTAAAGGCCGCGCGCAGTTTCGAACACGCCCGCCAGCGGCAGGCGAAGGGCGTTCTCGACGATCAGGCGAATGACGCCCAAGGCGGCCCGGCGCAAGGCGAAGGGATCCTTCGATCCGGTCGGCTTCTCGCCAATGGCGAAAAACCCGACCAGGGTGTCGATCTTGTCGGCCAACGCCACGACGACGCTAAGCGGCTTCGCCGGGCAGGCGTCGCCTGGCCCCTGCGGCGAATAATGCTCGGCGACGGCATCGGCGACGGCCACCGGCTCACCGTCGTGGAGCGCGTAGTATCGACCCATGACGCCCTGCAACTCTGGGAACTCGCCGACCATCTCGGCGGTCAGGTCGGCCTTGCAGAGCAGGGCGGCGCGCGCGGCTGACGCCACCTCGGCGCCGGGCACGTAGGTGGCGATGGCTCCAGCCAGTTCGCGCAGGCGGGAAACCCGCTCGCGGTCGCTGCCCAGCCTGGCGTGGAAGATGCGCTCGGCCAGCTTGTCCACCCGGCTTTCCAGGGTCCGCTTGCGGTCCTGCTCCCAAAAGAACTTGGCGTCGGACAGGCGGGCCCGCAGCACCCGCTCGTTGCCCTTGACGATCTGGGCGCCGCCGTCGGCCGCGTCGTTGTTGGCGACGACGATGAATCGGGGCGCCAATTTGCCGGTCTCGTCCAGCATCGAGAAATACTTCTGGTGGGCCCGCATCGAGGTGGCCAGCACCTCGGGCGGCAGATCCATGAAGGCGGCGTCGATGCGCCCCATGCGCACCACCGGCCATTCGACCAGGCCGGCCACCTCGTTGAGCAGCCCCTCGTCGGCCTTGACGGCCAGCCTTTCGACCTTGGCCAGCTTGTCGGCTTCGCCGGCAATGACGTCGCGCCGCTCGGCCGCGTCCAGCATCACCTTGGCCGACCTCAGCTTGGCCGCATAATCGGCGAAATCCTTCACGGCAACCGGAGCGGGCGACAGGAAACGGTGGCCGCGTGTCGTATCGCCGGCCGTCACCGGCCCGAACACAACCGGAACCGTCGTGCCGTCGAAACGGCACAGGATCGCGTGCAGGGGCCGCACCCAACGTACGCCGTGATCGGCCCATCGCATGGATTTCGGCCACGGCAATTGGGTAATGGCCGCCGTCAGGACGGAGGGCAGGACGGAGGCGGTCGCCGCCCCCTTCTTCTCGGCAATGGCGACGTAATAGTCACCCTTCTTGGGATCGGAGCGGATCTCGCAGCGGTCCAGGCTGTCGAGGCCGGCCGCCTTGAGGAAGCCGGCGATGGCGCCTTCGGGCGAGCCGACGCGCGGCCCCTTGCGTTCTTCCCTGACGTCCGGTTGGGCGACCGGCAGGCCGTCGACCACCAGGGTCAGGCGACGCGGCGTCACGAAGGACTCGGCCTTCCCGAATTCGAGCCCGGCGGCTTTCAGCCCTTCGGTCACCAGGCGCTTCAGGTCGTCGGCGGCGCGCGCCTGCATGCGCGCCGGAATTTCCTCGGAGAACAGTTCAAGCAGCAGTTCGGCCATGATCAGGCTCCCGTCCCGGCCAGCCAGACTTCGCAGCAGCCCTTGGCCAGGGCCCGCACACGGCCGATGTAGGAGGCCCGCTCGGTCACGCTGATGACGCCGCGCGCGTCCAGAAGGTTGAAGAGGTGGCTCGCCTTGATGCACTGGTCATAGGCGGGCAGCGCCAGGTTGTTGGCCAGCAGCGCCATGCATTCGGCCTCGGCATCCTTGAAATGCTGGAGCAGCACCTTGGTGTTGGCGTGCTCGAAGTTGTGGGCCGAATATTCGCGCTCGGCCCTTAAGAAAACGTCGCCGTACTTGACGCCGGCCCCGTTCCAGTCGAGGTCGTACACGTTCTCGACCTCCTGGATGAACATGGCCAGCCGTTCAAGGCCGTAGGTGATCTCGGCGGTGACGGGAGAGCACTCGATGCCGCCCACCTGCTGGAAATAGGTGAACTGGGTCACCTCCATGCCGTCGCACCAGACTTCCCAGCCCAGGCCCCAGGCGCCCAGCGTCGGGCTTTCCCAGTCGTCCTCAACGAAGCGGATGTCGTGCGTGGCGGGGTCGATCCCCAGGTGCCGGAGGCTGTCCAGGTAGAGTTGCTGGACATCGGCCGGCGACGGCTTGAGCACCACCTGGTACTGGTAATAGTGCTGCAAACGATTGGGGTTCTCGCCGTAGCGGCCATCGGTCGGCCGGCGCGAAGGCTGCACATAGGCCGCCTTCCAAGCCGTGGGGCCAAGGGCGCGCAACGTCGTCGCCGGATGAAAGGTTCCCGCCCCGACTTCCATGTCGTAGGGCTGCAGCAGCACGCAGCCGCGCGCCGCCCAGAACGACTGAAGGGCGAGGATCATGGATTGGAAATTTGGCTTGTCTTGCGGGGATTCGGACATGAAATCGATGAAGATCCGTTTGGTTTATCGTGGTTTGTAGTGGCGCGAAAGACTAATCCGCGGCGGCACAACCGGTCAAGGAAACTGGACCGATGAACGCTCGGTTCCCGCGCGGGTTCCATTGGGGGAACTTGGACGTCTGGAGATCGGCGATCAGCCCGGGTAGGGACAGCCGGAACGGCCACAACTTCGAGCGCCCTTGGCCGGCACGTAATCGCCGCAGACCGCGCACTGGACCATGTCCACCGCCTCGACCGCAGGGGGGGCCGGTGAGCTCTCGGCCTTCTCGCGAACCCGGTGCGACGTCCTGCCGCGAACCGCCTGGACGCGGTTCAACCATTTCCAGCCGAAAACGACGGCGGCCACGACCGCCGCCGTAAACAGGAGCTTACCAATGCTGAGACCAAGCATTCACCGGTTTTAGGCCCCGCCACGCAGCGGGTCAAGGCGAACCGCTACAAGCCGAATCGGCCCCAGGCCATCCGCTCCTCGATCGCCGAAAGGACCGCTTCAGGCCACGCGGCTGCCTCGCCGCCCGTCGCTCCCGCCAAGCCGACACGCCGGCGCAGCCAACCCTTTTCGGGGATCACCGGGCGCAGCTTGACCCGCTCGCCGAAGCGTTCGCGCATGATGCCGCGCAGGTCGCCGATACCGTCGATCAGGCCCATCTCAAGCGCGGCGCGACCGCTCCAGAACGCCCCGCTGAACATTTCGTCTTCAGGCGCCCGCAGACGATCGCCGCGGCGGGCCCGCACCATCTCGATGAAATCCTGGTGGACGCTGTGCTGCAGGGCCTCGAGATGCTCAACATCCTCGGGCCGTTCCCGTGAAAACGGGTCGAGCATGCCCTTGCGGGCACCCGACGCATGGACCCGCCGCTCGATGCCGACCCGCCGGATCATGTCCTGGAAACCGAAGCCGGCTGAAATCACCCCGATCGAGCCGATGACGGAGGCCGCGTCGGCATAGATCTCGTCGGCGGCGCAGGCCAACCAATAGCCGCCTGAAGCGGCGATGTCCTCGACGAAGGCCACGACCGGCACCCCCTTCTCTTCGGCCAGCGCCCGGATGCGGCCGGCGATCAGCGAGGTCTGGACAGGCGACCCTCCCGGCGAGTTGACCGAAAGCGCCACCGCCTTCAGGTGACGCAGCCCGAAGGCTCTTTCGATCGGCCCGGCCAGCCCGGCCAGGCTCAACCCCCGGCGCATCGGTCCCACCTGCCCGACAACGCCGGCCATTCGCAGGACCGCGACCACCGGCGCCGGCTCTCGCCACCCGGCAAAAGGGATGAGACTTCTGAGCGACGGATAATTCATGGAAATTTCCTTTCCTCGGCGGTCGGTTCTCGGGTTGATTGCGGACGGCCAGCCGACGGGCGCTACACCATCAGGGCGGCGCCATCGCGCAACACCCGCTCCGCCGCCTCGGTGTAGGTGCCGTCCGCCCCATGCAGCACCAAGCCGGGCATCAGGGTCAGCGGCGCGGCGATCCCCTTGCGGCCACTGACAATGACCCGCTTGGCAGGCTTCGGCCCATGGTCGGCGGCGGGAATGCCGCCCGGCCACAAGGGAAACACCGTCAGGCCGCCCAATCCCTGGCGCATAAGCGCCAGACATTCGTCCAGCCGGTCGGCCCGGTGGATGAGGGTGACGCTTCCTTTCGGCCTGACCATGGCCAGACAGAACCGCAGCCAGTCGGCCAGCCGCGCCTCTCCCTCCACCGCCGCCGCAGCCTTGGTGGGATCGGGTGGCGGATGGCCGCGACCGGCGGCCGCGAACGGCGGATTGGCCATCACGTGATCGAAGGCGCCGGCGGATAGACTCGGGGGGGGGCGCAACAGATCGCCGGTGATGAAGTCGACGCGCCCTGCCAGGCCGTTATCGCTGGCACTGGCTGCCGCCAGCGCCACCATGTCGCATTGCAGATCGATGCCGCTGACCCTGACACCGTCGACGCGGGCGGCCAGACACAATCCGGCGGTGCCCACCCCGCAGCCGACATCGAGCACCCGATCACCGGGACGGGCCGGTACCGCGGCGGCCAAAAGCACGGGATCGATGGCAAGCCGATAGCCCGCAGCCGGCTGGCGAATGCGCAAGCGGCCCCCGAGCACGCCGTCGATTGTGACGCCTGGATTCGCCCGATCACGGGTCGACGCCGTCATCCCCGCCCCCTTCGCGGCCGCCCGCCTCGGCCTCCGCCAGCAGCCGCGCCGCCCGCGGCAAATCGTCGTCGGCAACCATGACGCGGCGCTGGATGGCGGAAACGCTGCCTTCAAGGATGGCGGTATGGGTATCCAGCACGACGGGGTGGATCGATGCTCCCCTTAGGGCCGCGGTCAGCCACGAAATCAGCACCGGATCGTTGGTCCGCACCAGTT
This sequence comes from Rhodospirillales bacterium, assembly GCA_034003665.1. Classification (GTDB taxonomy): domain Bacteria; phylum Pseudomonadota; class Alphaproteobacteria; order Rhodospirillales; family Shumkoniaceae; genus Shumkonia. The sequence goes on from JAVEYE010000039.1 coordinate 12,068, forward strand.
CTTTCATGACGTTCCCCTGTTCGCACTGCCGGCACGACTTCTCGCCGCCCAAATTCGGCAGGGTTGACCGCCCGGCCCCGTGGTTCCTATGCTCCAGGGACAGAAGGTTCACGTCAAGCGGATCAGGAGAGGGATTGTGGGGATCGTCGTCGACCTGAGCGGAAAACGCGAGCCGCAACCGTCGCTTGAGGCCCTCACCCGTTTGGTGGCGGCGGATCTCAAGGCCGTCAATGAACTGATCGTGCGGCGGATGCACAGCCCGGTCGCCCTCATCCCGCAGTTGGCCGGCCACATCGTCGCCGCGGGCGGCAAACGGTTGCGGCCGGTCCTCACGCTCGCCGCCGCCCGCCTGTGCGGCTATCACGGCACCCGCCACGTCGCGCTTGCCGCCTGCGTCGAATTCATCCACACCGCGACGCTGCTGCACGACGACGTGGTCGACCGCAGCGAACTGAGGCGCGGGCTCGCCTCGGCCAACGCCGTGTGGGGCAACAAGACCAGCGTGCTGGTCGGCGATTTCCTGTTCGCCCGCTCATTCGAGCTGATGGTCGAGGACGGATCGCTGGAGGTGCTGGCCATCCTGTCGCATGCCTCTTCGGTCATTGCCGAAGGCGAGGTGGCACAGTTGGTCACCGCCAACGACACCGAAACCGGCGAAACCGCCTACATGGACGTCATCAAGGCAAAGACCGCCCAGCTTTTCGCCGCCGCCTGCCAGATCGGCGCCATCGTCGCCGACCGCCCGGCGGTCGAGAAGGAAGCCCTGGAATCCTACGGCATGAATCTGGGTATCGCCTTCCAACTGATCGATGACGTGCTCGACTATTCGGCCAAGCAGGCCAAGCTGGGCAAGACCGTCGGCGACGATTTCCGCGAGGGCAAGATCACACTGCCGGTCATCCTGGCCTTCCGTCGGTGCAGCGAGGCGGAACGCGCTTTCTGGCGGCGCACGCTCGAGGACCTCGATCAGACGGAAGGCGACTTCGAGAAGGCGGTCGGCCTGATGGGCCGTTACCAATCGCTCGACGACACCATCGAACGGGCCCGCCATTACGGCGCCATTGCCCGCGACGCCCTTGGCATCTTCCCGGACGGTGCCGAGAAGGATGCCCTTGTCGAGCTCATCGACTTCTCGATCCACCGCGCCTATTGACCCCGGCCGGCCGAGGTCGATTCCAGCCGCTCCGCCGGCACCGCAAAACTCCGCATCGAGCCACGAGACGGACCTTGCCCTGCTGCGTCGACAAGGCTATAAACCCGTCGACGACGGTCCGGGGCGTAGCTCAGCCTGGTAGAGCGCTATCTTCGGGAGGTAGAAGTCGCTGGTTCGAATCCAGTCGCCCCGACCAACTGCCCCCTTGCATGACAAGGGGGTTTTTTGTCAGTCTCCATGACCAGATGAAGGCGGGGGTCATCCCGCCCCTCGATAGCCGATCGGGACCCTGGCAGGGAGTGACGGCATGCGCAATGCGATCATCGGGATCGTCATTGGCACGGTGATCGGCGTGGTGATCGGCGCCACCCTGTTGGCGCCCCAGCTTTACAGCAGCGGGAGCGCCGGCCTCGGCGCCGGAGCGGGGGTCGAGAATCTGTCCCCGGAAACCACGGCCGCCAGGGATGCTTCGTTGCGGGTCGAATCCCCGGCCGTGTCCTGGAAGATGGCCAGCGCCTACTCGGGAACGTTGCCGCAGATCGGCAGCCTCGCCAAACGCGTCGAACAGGAAACCTGGCGCATCTCCGGCGGTCAGATGGAAATCCGCTTCAACGAGCCGGAAACCCTTGTTCCCACCGCCGACATTTTCGATGCCGTCGCCTCCGGCGCCATCGACGCCGCCTTCGCCTCACCCGGCTTGTGGCGCGACAAGGCTCCGGCGTTGCAGCTTTTCGGTTCCGTTCCGTTCGGACCCGACGCCGTGGAGTACCTGGCCTGGATCTACTTCGGCGGCGGCCGCGAACTGTTCGAAAAGATCTACGAGCCCTATGGCATTCACAGCCTCTTCTGCGGGGTGCTTGGACCGGAAGCCTCCGGTTGGTTTCGCCAGCCGATCCTCGGCGCCGACGATTTGCGCGACCTCAAAATCCGCATCTACGGACTGGGAGCCGATGTCCTTGCAAAGCTGGGGGCCAAGCCGTTGATGCTGGGCGACAGCGAAATCTTTTCCGCACTGGAATCGGACGCCATCAACGCGGCCGAATTCTCGATGCCGGCCATCGATTTCCAGCTCGGCCTCCACAAGATGGCCGGGCACTACTATTTTCCCGGTTGGCACCAGCCGGTGACGATGTTCGAACTGCTGATCAACCGGGACAAGTGGCAGGCCCTCCCGTCCCAGACCAAGGCACAGATCGAAACCGTCTGCGGCGACAACATCCGCTTTGGGCTGGCCGAGGGAGCCGCCATTCAGTTCGCCGCTCTCAAACAGATCTACGCGGAGGGAGCCAAAATCCATCGCTGGCCCGCCACCTTCCTGAAAACCCTGGAAGGCGCCTGGACCGAGGTGGCGGCCGAACGTTCGGCAAGCGACAAGACGTTCCGCAAGGTATGGAATTCCCTGACCGCCTTCCGCCGCGACTACACAATTTGGCGCGAGTTGGCCGTTCCCTGAATCGATGCCCGCCGCCCCTAGGCCTCCGGCAGGCGATCGATGGGAAGCGCATCCATCTTGGCCAACAGGTATTCCAGGTCGTCGGCCTCAAACTGCACGCCAAGATCCCCGTACTGGGTCAATATGCGTTCGATCATGCGGCGCGAATAGCGCTCGCGGTCCTGATCGCCGCCGTCGTACTCGGTTTCCCAGACGACGTCGATCGCGGCGCGAATGGCCGGGAAATAGCTGCGCGGCAGCTTCGCCCTGTCGAAAAGCGCCCTCAGTCCCCGCTTGCCGGCATCGTGGACAAGCTCGCGCGCGTTGAAGACGGGAATGTCGGCCAGTTCGGCCATCGCAGCCTCGAAGAACGGCAGGTCCCCCATGCACAGTGCCCGCAACACGATCGAAGGGGTGAGCCGCCCATTCTTCTTCAATTGCCGGACCAGTTGGACTAAATCGTCGTCGCTACTGCCCCACGACAGCGACAGGACGGCCCGCTCGCGAATCTGCAGGATGAGATCCGTCGTGGCATCGGCAGGCAGGTCGAAACGCTGCGCGATTTCCGCTTTCAGGTGTTCCGAAACCAGGGTGACCAGCCGCTCGGCCACGGTGACCGGCAGCCGCGGGCGGCTTACCATCGCTTTCTGCACGGCTTCACGATGGCCCAGCGACTCCACCACGCGGCCCAGCGACCCGTCGGAGATTTCCGCGCCCGGGTTCTCCACCAGTCGGGTCACCACCTCTTCCTTTTCGGTTTCGACGATCGCGTCGGATACGGCCTCCGACACGCTGGCCCGGCTGGCGATCGCCACCTGCTTGTCGGTGTCCTGGGATCGGATGATCGCCACCAGGTCCTCGTCCCTCAGGACCTCGGAATACTGGAGGACGGGCAATGCGACGGACTTGACGTCATTGGCCATCGTCATCGCGACGTCTCGCGGCACCAGCGGGTTGGATTTCAGGTTGTTGGACAGCGCTTCGCGGACCCTGATCTCGGCGTCCTTGAGCATCAGCCGGAAAATGTCCTCGGCCAACCGGCGTTGGGTTTCCGTCAAATCAGCCTGGTTGAACTCGACGGCGATCTTCTTGGCGGTCTCCGCCCTTCTGCTGCCGGATGCATCCTCAAGCAGCGCCATAACGTCTGCTTGCGACAGGACAGTCGTCTTAGCCATCGCTCAACCCTTCTCCGAACTGCGGACGGACCCCTCCGTCGAACCGGCGGCGGCGGATCGGCCGGCGCGGCTCCGCCTACGAGTATACCGGCTGTTTGTCGCCGCCGCATCCCCGTCCTTGCGTTCGGGCCCCATCCTACCCACTTCCCCAGGTATGTCCGGCCCGGAGGCATGAGGGCATCCAAACGATCATCGCCCCGGGCAGGGTCGCGGTCGACGGGTCTCCCAGAGTGTTGCCTCTCGGTAAGGGCCTTCGGATAATGGCGGCCGACCATGCCGCCACCCAGCAGCTTATGAAAGGAACCCGATGTTCAGAGCTTCATCCATTGCACTTGGGGCCCTATGTGCGGTTTTTCTCGCCGGCGGCCAAGCCGTCGCCGCCGACGCCGCCAAGGGCGAGGCCACCTTCAAGAAGCGCTGCGTAGCCTGCCATACCATTGAGGAGGGAAAAAACAAAGTCGGGCCGTCCCTGCATGCAATCGTCGGCAGGACGGCCGGTACGGTAGAGGGGTACAAGTACTCCGACAGTTATATCGAAGCCGGCAAGGCGGGCCTGATCTGGACGGAAGACAAGATCGTCCCCTACCTCGAGGATCCAAAGGGTTACATGGCGGAAGTGACGAGAGATCCGAAGGCCAAATCCAAGATGGTTTTCAAGCTCAAGTCCGAAGCCGACCGCAAGGACATCGCTGCCTACCTTACCACGGTGAAGTAGGCTGGCCGCTTCGTTTCGGGTCGGATGCCCCGGCGGGTAACCGCCGGGGTTTTCGTTCGTGCGCCGTCAGCCCCTGACCACCATCACCGAGCACCCGGCATGGCGCACCACCCGCGCGGCGTTCGGCCCCAGCAGATAGTCCTCCAATTCGGGGTGGTGCGCCCCCATGATGACCAAGTCCGCCTTGACCAGTTTCGTCGCATCGAGGATTTCCTTGTAGACCTTCCCGTAAGCAATGATGTGCTGAACCCGGATGCCGGCCGGAACATGCCGGGCCGAAAACGCGTG
>JAVEYE010000040.1:0-16607 GCA_034003665.1 Rhodospirillales bacterium
AGAGCGGGCGAGCGAGTTGGGGGCGAGGGTCCGCCGCGCGGCCCGTCTGATCACCAGCGAGCTGGGCGGACTGTTGGCTGCGCCGACCTCGGCCTGATCGCTCAGTCAGGGCCCTGTAACGAAGCCGGCCGGAACCTTCCGGCCGGCTTCACTGTTTTCCGCCGCCTTTGCGGCCGGTCGCTCCGCTGGCCGCGTCGTCGTCGCCGAGGACGGCCGGCTTCCTGGACTCTTCCCCTTCGAGGGTCTGGGTCACTCGCCCACTCGCGCGGCCAGCCAGCGGGCGGTACGCAGAAGCCGGGCGTCGTCTCCTTTCGGGCCGACCAACTGCACGCCCATCGGCATTCCGTTGACGCCTTTCAGCAACGGCAGGCTGACGGCGGGCAGGCCGCAATATGTCCACAGGGTGCAGAACATCGGGCTTCCCGTGCCGTCCAGTCCTTTCGGCGCGGTGCCGACGGTGGCCGGTGTCAGAATGGCGTCGAATTGTCTGAAAATTTCGCCCAGAAGATCGTTGAGCGCGGCGATGCGCTCGACCGCCTCGTTGTAGGCGACGGCGGTCACCGTCTTGCCGCGGTCCATCATCTCGCGAAGGATCGGGCTGATGCGGTCCCGCCCCCTGTCCTCGTCGACGCGGAAGTTTTTAGCCAGATCGGCCTCCATGATCGTGCGGTGCCAGCCGTGGCCATGCGCGAAGGCATCCGGCAGGTCGATCGCGCGGACCCGCTCGCCCAGATGCGCTGCCAACTCGGCGAAGGCTCGCTTGGTGTCGTCGTCGGCCTGGTCCCACACCGGCGATTTGACGAAGGCGAGGGCGGGCTCGACGGGTGGCTCGGTGGCGGCCGTCTCGACCAGGGCGGGTCGGGTGCGCGGGCGCATGGCGGAATCGCGCCCATCGAAAGCCATCAACGGTTCGGCCAGCATCGCGGCATCCCCCACCGTGCGGGCGAATACGCCGACGGTATCGAGCGGTGGCGATTGGAGCAGGACGCCGTGGCGGGAGATCAGGCCGAAGCTGGGCTTGTAGCCGACGACGCCGCAGAACGAAGCGGGCCGGATGACCGATCCGTTGGTCTGGCTGCCGACCGCGAGCGGCACCATGTGGGCGGCCACGGCTGCCGCCGATCCGCTGGACGACCCGCCGGGAGTGTGCTCCGGGTTGCGCGGGTTACGGGTTTTGCCGGGCGCGTAGACGGCCAGCTCGGTGGTTACCGTCTTGCCCATGATGACGGCGCCGGCCTGGCGCAGCAGAGCCACCGCCGTGCAATCCTTCATCGGGCGACGCCCCGCGTGGAGCACGGTTCCGTTCTCGGTCGGCATGTCGTCGGTGTCGAAGATGTCCTTGATGCCGACCGGCACGCCATGCAGCGGACCCAGCGCCTGGCCTTCGTTGCGGGCACGATCGGCCGCCTTGGCCTGGCGGATCGCATGATCGGGATCCAGATAGGCCCACGCCCCGAGGGTTTTCTCGACCTCGTCGATCCGTGCTAGGCAGGCGCGGACCAGGTCTTCGGATGTGATGTCGCCGTTTGCTATGGCGGCCGCCGCCTGGGCGGCGGTCAGTTCGCTAATCGTCATTGCCTGTCGTCTCCGGCTGATTTCCGGTCCGTCGTCGGTCCGATCCGCGCATGAAGTCCGGCCGGGCCATCGTGACCTGTAAGATGTTGTAAAGAATGACCTCGGCGTTGGACAGCCTGGACGGGACGGCCATGCGGCCAATCAATCTAACGTGAACGGTCCATCCGTTCCAGGCAGACCGCGGCGACGGCATCCAGGATGGCGTCGGCGTCTATGCCATAGGTTCGATAAAGGTCCGAAATGTCGCCGGACTGCCCGAAGCGTTCGACCCCAAGCGGATAGAGGCGGTGGCGGCCGACGCCGCCGATCCAAGCGAGCGTCGCCGGATGGCCGTCGATGACGGAAACCAGCGCGGCGTCGGGGGCCAGGCGGCCCAGCAGGCTTTCAATGCGGGCGGGCTTGGCTGCCGTCCCTCGTTTGCGGGCCCGCCGGGCGGCCCGCCAGTCGGCATGGAGGCAATCGGCCGATGTGACGGCCAACAACCCGGCGCCGGGGACATCCTCTCGGATCTGCTCGAAGGCGTCCATCGCCTCGGGCGCCACGACGCCGGTATAGATCACGGCCAGTTCGGCGCCGGGGGTCGGTTCGCGGAGCCAGTAGCCGCCCGAGAGCAGGGCGTCGCGAAGGTCGTCTGTCATCGGCCGCGACGGCTGCGGGATGGGCCGTGTGCTGAGGCGCAGATAGACCGAGCCGCCCTTTGGCGCCTGTATGTGGGCGAAACCCCATTCCATGATGGCGGCCAGTTCGTCGGCGAAGGCCGGCTCGAAGGCGGTCAGTCCGGGCTGGCCGAGGCCGATCAGCGGCGTCGTCACCGACTGATGCGCCCCGCCCTCCGGGGCCAGCGAGATGCCGGACGGCGTGCCGACCACCATGAAGCGGGCGTCGGCGTAGCAGCCATAGGTCAGGGCGTCGAGGCCGCGGGCGATGAACGGATCGTAAAGGGCGCCGACCGGCAGCAGCCGCTGGCCGAACAGTCTGTCCGAGAGGCCGAGAGCGGTCAGCAGAAGGAACAGGTTGTTCTCGGCGATGCCCAATTCGATGTGTTGGCCCTCCGGTCGTTTGCCCCAGCGCTGGGGCGAGGGAACGCCCTCCAGACGGAAGACGTCCTGCTGGCGCTCTCGGTGGAAAAGGTATTTGTGGTTCACCCATCCGCCGAGGTTGGTCGACACCGTGACGTCCGGCGACGTGGTGACGATGCGCCGGCCGATTTCATCGTCGCGTTTTCCCAGGTCGTTCATGATGCGCCCGAAGGCCTCCTGGGTCGACATCGTCTCGGCCGCCGGCGCGGCGATCGGTGGGACGACGACGGCGGGCGGTGGCGCGGCGTTTCTAGCGCGGGCCAGGGGAACGTTTCCCAGGAAGCGCCGCAAGACGGCCTCGTCGAAGGCGAGGCCGCCGAAACGGTCCCATTCGCGGCCCGGCTCGATGCCCATGGCTGCCCGGAAGGCCTCCATCTGGTCGGGCGTCATCAATCCGGCGTGGTTGTCCTTGTGGCCGGCCAACGGCAGGCCCATGCCCTTGATGGTGTAGGTGACAAAACAATGGGGAGCGTCGGATTTCGCGGCGTGGAAGGCCTCAAGCACCGATTCCATGTCGTGACCGGCGAGGTTCGTCATGAGCGCGTGAAGCGACGCGTCGTCATGGGAATCGAGAAAGGACTTGAGCCCCGCGGCGCCACCAAGGTCATGGGTCAGATGTTCCCGCCACGCCGCACCCCCCTTGAAACAGAGCGCCGAGTAAAGGGGGTTCGGGCAGTCGTCGATCCATTTCTTCAGCGCCTCGCCGGCCGGCCCCTCGAAGGCCTTTTCGAGCCGCTTGCCGTACTTGAGGATGACGACTTTCCAGCCGACGGTGCGAAAGAAATCCCGGATTTTTCTGAACAGAAAATCGTTGATGACGCCGTCCAGGCTCTGGCGGTTGTAGTCGATGATCCACCACAGGTTCCGGACATCGTGTTTCCAGCCTTCCAGCAACGCCTCGAAGACGTTGCCTTCGTCCAGTTCGGCGTCGCCCATGACGGCGATCATCCGGCCATCCGGCCGGTCGGGCGGAAGCCAGCCGTGGAGGCGGACGTAATCCTGAGCCAGGGCGGCGAAAAGGGTGGCCCCGACGCCGAGGCCGACTGACCCGGTCGAGAAATCGACGTCGTCGGCGTCCTTGGTGCGCGAGGGATAGGATTGGGCGCCGCCGAGCGCCCGGAAATTAACCAGATGATCCAGCGGCTCGCGCCCCAGAAGGTATTGCAAGGCGTGAAAGACCGGTGCCGCGTGGGGCTTGACCGCCACCCGGTCCTCGGGCCTTAGAACATTGAGGTAAAGGGCGGCGAGCGCCGTCACCGACGAGGCGCAGGAGGCCTGATGCCCGCCGACCTTGAGACCGTCCTTGGACGGACGTACGTGGTTGGCGTGATGGATCATCCAGCACGACAGCCACAGGGCCTTGCGTTCCAGTTCCTTCAGAATGGAAAGGGTGTCCGGGCTGACCGCCGGCACCACGGCGCCGGGGCGGCGGTGCGGCTTGCCGCCATCAATGGCGGTAAGGATGGGAGCGGTTCCGAAGGCCATGGGCGCCCTCCGCGGCGGTCATGATCGATCGATGGATGATAGCATGCCCGGCATCGTCCGTTGTTGCGAAGGTTGCCAAAAAATGGCATGTATTCGCAATATCTTGCCGAATAAAGTCAGCGGAAAGGCTCAATCGTTGCAAAATTATGCTTTGGACGCAATTGATCGCCGCATCCTCGATCGCCTTCAGGAGGACGCGCGCATCTCCAACGCCGATCTGGCGCGCGCCGTCGGGCTATCCGCCTCGGCCTGCCTGCGGCGGGTCAGGGACCTCGAAGACTCCGGGGTGATCGAACGCTACGCCACCCTGCTCGATCCGGTCGTCGCCGGCATGCCGGTCAGCGTCTTCGTCAGCGTCACCCTGGAAAGGCAGGCGGAGCAGGGGCTGGAGGCTTTCGAAACCGCCATCCGGGCGTTGCCGGAAGTGATGGAATGCTACTTGATGACTGGCGATTCGGACTATCTGCTCAGGGTCGTTGCGGCCGATGTCGCGGCATTCCGGCGCTTCCTGCTTGACCATCTGACACGCATCCCGGGCGTCGCCAACATCCGTTCCAGTTTCGCGCTGAACCAGGTGAAGTATCGCACGGCCCTGCCGCTGCCCGACAGGCCCTGACGGCGGCGCCTCACTAAAGCATTGGCGGCGGCCGGTGTCGCGCTTATCTTTCGCTCACATCCGACCGAAGGAAGAACCATGACCGCTCGCAAATCCCCGATCATCCGTCTGGCTCCGACGGACAACGTGGTGGTGGCCCGCGAGGCCTTGGCCGCCGGCTCCGTGCTGGAGGGCGAAGGCGTGACCCTCGTCCAGACGGTGCCGGCCGGCCACAAGGTGGCGACGGCGGCTCTCGCCAAGGGCGAACCGGTCCGCAAGTACGGCCAGATCATCGGGTTCGCCACCGCCGATATCGCGCCGGGCCAGCACGTCCACCTGCACAACCTGGGCATGGGCAGTTTCGATCGCGACTACGCCTTCGGGGCCGACTGCCGCGATCCGGCGATGGTGGCTGAAGCGGAGCGGGCCACCTTCGAAGGTTACGTGCGGGCGGACGGTCGGGTCGGCACCCGCAACTACATCGCCGTGATCAGCACGGTCAACTGCTCGGCCACGGTGACCAACCGCATCGCCGACGCCTTCCGCGGCGACGCCCTCTCCGCTTTTCCGCACGTCGACGGCGTCTTTCCGGTGACCCACGGCGGTGGCTGCGGACGTGGCGTCGACACCGAGGACGTCCACATCCTGCAGCGCTGCACCATCGGTTACGCCACCAACCCCAACGTCGCCGGCTTCCTTCTGGTCGGCCTCGGCTGCGAGAGCAACCTGGTGGACGGCATCGTCGATCGCTACGGGCTGGCCGACGCGACGATGAGCCGCTTCATCAACATCCAGGATGCCGGCGGCTCGGCCGAAACCATCCGCCAGGGCGTCGCCATGATCCGCGAGATGCTTCCCGAGGCCGACAAGGCCAGGCGGCGGACGGTATCGGCGAGCCATCTGATGCTGGGGCTGCAGTGCGGCGGCTCGGACGGCTATTCCGGCATTACCGCCAACCCGGCGTTGGGCGCGGCGGCGGATCTTCTGGTCCGCCACGGGGGCACCGCGGTATTGGGAGAAACGCCCGAGGTCTACGGCGCCGAGCATCTGCTGACGCGCCGCGCGGTGTCCCGCGCCGTCGGCGAGAAGTTGGTCGAGCGCATCCACTGGTGGGAAGAGTATACGGCCAAGCGGGGTGGCGAGATGGACAACAATCCGTCGCCCGGCAACAAGGAAGGCGGGTTGACCACCATCCTCGAAAAATCCCTGGGCGCGGTGTCTAAGGGCGGCACCACCACCATGGTCGACGTCGTCGAGTATGCCGAGCCGGTGAAGGCCCGTGGCTTCGTTTTCATGGACACGCCCGGCTACGATCCCCATTCGGTGACGGGCATCGTCGCCGGCGGCGCCACCATCAACTGCTTCACCACCGGGCGCGGCTCGGGCTGGGGCTGCAAGCCGTCGCCGGTCATCAAGCTGGCGACCAACACGCCGATGTTCACGCGGCTAGCCGGCGACATGGACATCAACTGTGGAACCATCGCCGACGGCGAGGCGACGGTGGCCGAGATGGGCGAGCGCATCTTCAAGGAAATTCTGGCGGTCGCCTCGGGCAAGCCGACGAAGAGCGAGGAACTCGGCCTCGGCGATTCCGAATTTTCGCCCTGGCAATACGGGCCCGGCATGTAGGATTGCGGCCGGCCATCAGGTTGCGTCGGGCCGCTCCCACTCCTGGGGCCGGGGGAACACCTTGCCGGGATTGAGCAGGGCCTTGCCGTCGAACACCCTTTTGAGGCGCTCCTGAACGGCCATGTCGACGTCATTGAACATGGCCGGCATCAGGTCCCGCTTCTCGGCGCCGACGCCGTGCTCTCCGGTAAGTACGCCGCCGGCCTCGACGCACAGGCGCAGGATGTCGGCGCCAAGACTTTCCGCCTTTTCCAATTCCCCCGGCACGTTCGCGTCGAACAGGATAAGCGGGTGCAGATTGCCGTCGCCGGCGTGGAACACGTTGGCGACCGGCAGGCCGTAGGTTTCGCTCATGGCGCGCATGGCGCCCAATACCCGGGCCAACTGCCGTCGGGGGATGGTGCCGTCCATGCAGTAGTAGTCGGGGGCCAGGCGACCGATGGCGGGAAAGGCGGCCTTGCGCCCGGCCCAGAATCGCAGACGCTCGCTTTCGTTCCCGCTGACCCGCACCGACACCGCGCCCGCATCCTTGGCGATCGCGACCACGCGGTCCATGAGATAGGCCGCCTCGACGTCCGGCCCGTCGAGTTCGACGATGACCAGGGCGTCGATGTCCAGTGGATATCCGGCCTTGGCGAAGTCCTCCGACGCCTTGATGGCCAGCCGATCCATGATTTCCAGGCAACCGGGGACGATGCCGGCGGCGATGACCGCGGCGACGCAATCCCCCGCCTGCTCGACCGCCTTGAAACCGATCAGCGCGGCGCGCGAGGTTTCGGGCTTGGTCAGGAAGCGCACCGTCACTTCGGTGAGCACGCCCAGCAAGCCTTCCGAACCAGTCATCAGGCCCAGCAGATCGTAGGCTTCGGATTCCATGTGCCGGCCCCCCAGGCGGATCACCTCGCCGGTCATCAGCACCATCTCGAGGCCCAGCAGGTTGTTGCCGGTCAGGCCGTACTTCAGGCAGTGAACGCCGCCCGCATTCTCGGCCACGTTGCCGCCGATCGTGCAGGCGACCTGGCTGGACGGGTCGGGAGCATAGAAGAAGCCACGGCCCTCCACCGCCCAGGTCAGCCACAGGTTGGGAACGCCCGGCTGGGTGACGATGCAGCGGTTGTCCCAATCCACCTCGAGGATCTTGTTGAACTTGCCCATGGACAGCACGATGCCGTCCGCGACCGGAAGCGCCCCTCCGGACAGCGAGGTGCCGGCGCCGCGCGGCACCACCCTGGCCCCAACCTCGTGACAGTACCGCAGGATCTCGGAGACCTGCTCGACGGTTTCAGGCAGCACAACGATGAGCGGAAGTTGGCGATAGGCCGACATCCCGTCGCACTCGTAGACGCGCAACTCATCCTCCTCGACGACGATCGACTCGTCGGGCAGAATGCGGCGCATCCGCGCAACGATCTCGGCCCGGCGGGCGATGATCGACGGGTCCGGGGCGGGCATGTCCATGGAAGGCCTCCAAAAAACGCGACGTTATATCATATCATCCCCGTCCTGATCGAGGACAGGAAAGAGCGTGCCGTTGGGCTCAACTCAGAAGGGCGCGGATCTCTTCCGGGGTTAACAGGCTCTCGGCGGAGGACGGTTCCGTGCGGGCGACGGCCCGGCGCTCTTCGCCGGCCCGGCGTTCTGGGTTGAATCGCCGGTCCGGGAACGGTAGCGGCATGACGGTTACCTGCCGGCGCTCGCCACCACGCCTGTCGAACGCGCCGCGTCGGTCATCCCACAGCGGCTGCATGCGGCGCATCGGCTGAACCGCGACGACGCGCCGCTCCCGGCGGACAGGATGCGTCGTGTCGTCGGGATCGAGGCCGTAATCCTTCGCGGCCTGCACAAAAAGCTGCTGATTGGTGGAAAAGCCGCATCGGGCCCGGGCCGCATCGAGGTGAAAGCGCACGGTGCGGTAGGAAAGGCCCATGACGGCGGCGACTTCCGACAATGTGCGCCCGGTCACCGCCCAGCGGATGCATTCGAGCTCGCGTGGTTTGAGGGCGACGGCCGGCTCCTGCCGTTGTCCACTCTCCCAAAGAACGTGCTGGGCGAAATGGAGGCCGGCCGCGGTGTGCAGGAACCGAACCTCATCGATATCCAGCGGCTCCGCCGACAGGAAGACCAGCGCCGGCCGCCGGCCGTCGGGTTCGGTCGGCAATCCGGGGACGACCAGAAGGTCATTAATGACGTTGCCGCCATCCATGTTGAAGATGCGCGCGCAGTCGGCATGCCCTTGGCGGGCTGCGTCGTGGCGCGCCATGCGGAAGGGCATTCCCGATCGAAGTCCGCTCCCCGCAGCGGCGATCGAGGCAAAATCATCAACGCAAGTCTTGATGGCGGCGGCCGTGCCGGATGGAAGATCGGGCGCAAGGTCGAGCCATGCACCCTCCATCGACCGAGGCTGGGCTTGGGCGGAGGCGGGGCCGTCGAGGACGACGGATCCGACCGCCGCAAGGCCAAGCCGCATCCTGACCTCCACCCAGACGAGAGCCTGCGCTGTGGGGGCGTTCGTCCGCATGAAGCGGTCGTAGATTCTTGTCTTGGTCGCAGACTCGATCACCGGATAATACACACCTGCAAGTGGAACCGCTCGCTGGAAACGTGCGCATTGTACACGGTTTGGGTGGCGACGGCGAGAACTACTGGCAGAAATGCCGTTCTCGTGATGGCGGCCCGGGAGCCGTGGGTCGGCCTGTCAGGACCGGCCATTCGGCGGCGAGATGAGCGGATCGAGCCCGTAATCGACGGACGCGCGGATATAGGTCTGAAGGTTGCTTGCGTACCCGTACCGTTCGCGGGCCTGATCGATATGATATCGCACGCTGCGATAGGAAAGCCCCGTAATGTCGGCGATGTCTTGGATGGACTTGCCGGCGACCGCCCACCGGATGCATTCGATCTCTTGGGGGCGCAGAGTGACGGCGCGGCCGCTCTCCTGCCGTGACGCCAGGACCGCAATCCTGCCGACGTAGGCGCCCGCCAGGTTGCTCAGAAGCGAAACAGCCTCCGGGTTCAGGGTCTCGGTGGCGAAGAAGTCCAGGAACTGGGCGGCGATGTCGGGCGTCGGCGGAGCCTCTGGAACGGTCAATATCGTCTTGATGCAAATGCCGTGGTGATCGAGCAGCGCACGGGCAAAGCGCTCGGCGAAGGGGTCCCTCGCCTCTAGGGGATCGTCGACGGCGACCGGCAACCCGTCCGGGTCGTCGGGAAGCGCCCCGATATCGCCCTCGGCCGGTGCGCCCAGCCGGGGGGTCGGCGGCGGAGGAGAGCCCGACGTCGCGGGCGTCACGGTGCCCGGTGAGGCGAGATCGGCGTCGAGGTGGAACCTTGCCAACTCCAGCGTGGTTCCCCCGCCGCCGCTGTCTTGCGCGGTCGGCCGGTATATCGTCTCGACGACGGCGCAGACACCGGCATCGCGGGCCACCGCGACAACGGCGTTCCACGCGGAATCCAGCGTTTGGGCCTGGATGACCTCCGATAGATGGAATGCCTGCATGCCCGGAAACACTCCCCGCCACGCTGGCGAGTCCGAAGGCGGAAATTTCTGCGCAGGTTCGCTCAAGGGAGGAAATCTGTCAACCGCGCCACCGGGTGGCGGGTTTTCGATGCTCCGCCAAAAGGCGGAAGAGAGCGCCCCTCAGATAAGGATGTCGATCAACTGTCCGCGAACCGACGTGCCGTGCTCGACGCCGTGGTCGATGACCGGGCTCAGCCGTGACGGCGTGGTTTCCGGGTTGGGCTTGGTTTGGTCGTGACGACGCGACGGCGAAGGGGCGTAAAATCCACGAGCGGTCTCGCGGGGGGCCTCTTTACGTTGAAGACCCAACGACAAGGGAAAACTCCTTGGCGGGAAATAAACCGGCTTCAAAGAGTCGGCATCCGACGGCATCTCACGCATGCCGAGATCCAAGTTGATGAAGAACTGCACGACACACCCCCGAGAGCACGCTGTGTTGGCTTCTCTTCCTATCGCATCCGAAGTTATCCCTCGAATAATGCGAATGGTTCTTATTATTTATTGGATCGGGGGCGGGAAAACTGGCAGCAATGACGAATTGGCAGATTTGACAGGCGTCGAAACTGCCCACGGCGAAGGTCAAAGGCGGATGGCCGCCACGACGGAAAATCCCCTGAACGAGCCGCGGGTGGCGGAATTGGCGACGGATCACACCGGCCGCGCCACCGAAAATGGCCGTCGGCACGACCATGGCCGATGCCGCCGGGGCGATGTCGGGCAGGATGGCGGCCAGCCACCCTGCCCCATCCACGATCAAATCGGATCCGGCCTGAACAGCAGGGAGTCCAGGCCGCGATGCAGGCCGGGGCGAGACGCCACTTCGCGGGCGGCGAAGAGGGTTCCGAAAACAAACGGTTCGGCGCTTTCGGCGCAATCGTGGCGCAGGCTCAACCGCTCGCCCGGCATGCCGAAGATCACTTCGCAGGCCGAGGCGAATCCTTCGAGCCGCACCGAATGCACCCGGGTTCCGGCGATCTCGGCGCCGCGCGCCTCGGTGTGCGGGCCGATGGGATCGGTGTCGGCGACAGCCGGTTGCGGCGGGCGGACGGCGCCCAGCATTTCGGCCAACTCGCAGCCCGTGCCGCTTGGCACGTCGGGCTTGGCGGCCTTGTTGTATTCGACGATCTCCCATTGCGGCACATGACGGGCGGCGATCTTGGCCAGATACTGAAGCAGCGCCGCGGTAACCGAAAAATTGCCGGTGGCGACACCGACGCCGGCCGCCCTGGCCGCGGTGTCGATTTCGCCGTAGTCGGCGGCCTTGAGCCCGGAGGTTCCGACGACGACGGCCACGCCGCGGGCCAATGCCGCCAGCACATGCGCGCGTACCGCCGTGGGATGGGTGTAGTCGACCAGCACGTCGGCCGGCGTCTGGGCCAGCGCATCGTCGACGCTCGCCTGTAGGGCGATGCCGAGCCGGCTGCCGCCAAGCGCCTCGCCGAGGTCGCGCCCGGCCGCCCGGCGAGCCACGGCCGAAACAAGCTTAAAATCCGAATTCTCGACGATGGCGGGCACCAAGCGCCGCCCAATCTGTCCGGTCGCGCCGGCCAGGCATATCCTGATTTCGCCCATCGCCACCCCCTAAACCCGGCTGTCTGAATTCACCTGTCGCCTGCTCATGGTGACCATTCGCGGACGGGGATGCAACCGGCGCCTCACCGCACTATCTCATAATACAGTGGTCCCGCGCCATTCGTCCGGCCAAGCGGCGACAAGACGGCGGGCCGCAGGCGGGGTGACGGATTTCGTTCTGGCAGGGGTATTCTTCAGGAGAAGCATCAATGGCCAAAACCAGGAAACTGTCCGCAAGCGAAGCCGAGATCAGCCTGCGCGCCTACCATATCTGGGAGGCCGAGGGCAAACCGGCCGGCAAAGACTTCGACCACTGGCTGCGCGCGGAGGCCGAATTGGCCGGCGCCGCCGCGGAAAAAAAGCCCTCTGCGGCCAAAAAGGCGCCAGCCAGGCGGTCGGCGACCACGAAGGCCTAGGGCGTCGGGCTGCCGCGCCGCCGCGCCGCCGTTTCCAGTTGACTGCTGACGAAGGCGTGAGCGTGCCGGGCCATATCGGCGCTGTCGGACCAGGTTTCGCGCCAGATGGCCAGGCGGGCCGAGTGCTCGGGGTTGACCACCGCCGAGGAGAAAACCTCAAGCGCGACGGGTCCGGCGTAGCCGATGTCGGCCACCGCCCGGAACACGGCGCCGAAATCGATGCTGCCGGTGCCGAGATAGCCGCGATCGTTTTCCGCCACATGGAGATAGCCCAGGCGCCGTCCGCAAGCGCGGATGGCGGCCGCGGGGTCGGCCTCCTCGATGTTCATGTGGAAGGTGTCGAGGTGGACGAACAGGTTGTCCGCCCCGATCGCCTCGATGAGCGCCAGGGCCTGTGCAGCGGTGTTGACGAAGTTGCTCTCGTAGCGGTTGAGCGCCTCGCAGCACATGACAAGCCCCATGTCCCTGGCACGCCCGGCGATCCGGCCCAGGATGTCGATCGCCCGTTGGCGGCCGGCCTCGCTACGCGGCCTGTCGTGCTTGGCCAGCGACGAGTGCCAGCCGCCGACCAGGCGGCTAGAGCCGAGATCCCGCGCCTTGGCCAACGCCTCGATCATCAAGGCCTCGCCCTTGGCGGCGGCGTCCGCATCGTCGCCGGCGATGTCGGTGGCCGGCGTGTGGATGAAGGAAGCGGTGCAAAACAGCCCGGTCTCGTCCAGGATGCGGGCGATGGCATCGGCATTGACGGTCTGTGGGGCGCGCACCGGAAGTTCCAGAAAGGCATAGCCCGCGGCTGCGGCGCCGGCGGCGGCCCGCCGCACTTCCTCGGGGCTCCAGCCGCCTTCCCATACCTGCACGTGGGTGCCGAGTGGATTGGTCGTCATGTCACACCTCCTTGCCCGGCGCGCCCGTGGGGCAGCGGACGGTGACGATATGGGGCAGTTCGCGGTAGCGTTCGGCATAGTCTATTCCATAGCCGGCAATGAACCGGTCGTCGATGGTGAAGCCGCTGAAATCCAAACGGACCGCAACTTGGCGCCGACTGGGTTTGTCGATCAGGGCGCAGGTCGATATCGGCCCGACGCCCCGTTGTTCCAGGAGCGCCATGGCGTAGGCCAGCGATTGGCCGGTATCGACGATGTCGTCGACCAAGAGGACGGTGCGCCCGGCGACGTCGCCCGGAACGTCGCCCAGCAGATGGACCTCGCCCCCGCTGGTCATGCCCAGGCCGTAGCTGCTGAGCCGCATGAACTCCACCTGTGGCGCCTTGCCCCGCCGATGCAACGCCCTCATCAGGTCGGCGACGAAGATGAAGCTGCCCTTGAGCAGGCCGACGATCAGGAAGTCGTCGGGCAGGCGACCGGCAATATCGGCAGCCAAGGCGTCGACGCGGCGGGCGATGGCGGCCTCATCGAATAGCGGGCGGGTATCGTCCATGGACATGTCCTCTGCTTCGCCCTGGGAACGGTCGAAGCGCCGTCGCACGAAACCCGGCTCTCGACCCATCTTCCTGAATGGCATAAGAAAAGGAGCTTGACCAGCCGCAGTCGGCGTTTTCCGGCCTGCGGCTTCCGCAGGAAGGGAGACAAACGTGTCAGGCAGCATCGAACAATTCATCGACGGCCTGCCGAAGGCCGAACTTCATCTGCATATCGAGGGCACGCTGGAGCCCGAGATGGTCTTTGCATTGGCCGACCGCAATCGGATCCGCCTGCCCTATGCCTCGGTCGAGGCGTTGCGCGCGGCCTATCGCTTCACCGATCTGCAGGATTTCCTCAATCTTTACTACCAGGCCGCGCAGGTGCTGTTGACCGAGGAGGACTTCTTCGATCTGACCCGCGCCTATCTGACGCGCGCCGCCGCCGACAGCGTCCGCCACGCCGAAATTTTTTTCGATCCTCAGACCCACACCCGGCGCGGCGTGCCGATGGTGGCCGTCGTCGGCGGCATTGCGGCGGCGCTGGAAGAAGCCGAGCGGGAACGGGGGCTGACCTCGCGGCTGATCCTTTGCTTCCTGCGTGACCTCGATGCCGCGGACGCCTTGGCGACGCTCGAGGCGGCGATGCCGTTTCGTCGCCACATCGTCGGCGTCGGCCTCGATTCGGCCGAGGCCGGCAATCCTCCCGCCAAATTCACAGACGTCTTCGCCCGCGCCCGCGCCCTTGGCTTCAAGGTGGTGGCGCACGCCGGGGAGGAAGGACCGGCCGCCTACGTCGCGGCGGCGCTGGACCAGTTGGGTGCCCAGCGGATCGACCACGGCGTGCGCTCGATCGACGATGCCGCCCTGGTCGCCCGCCTGGCCGAATCGCAGGTGCCGCTCACCGTCTGCCCGCTGTCCAACCAGTACCTGAAAGTCACCCCGGACCTGTCGAGCCATCCACTGCGGGACTTGATGGCGGCCGGGGTCCTGGTGACCATCAATTCCGACGATCCCGCCTATTTCGGCGGCTACGTGAACGCCAACTATCGGGCGGTGCAGGAGGCCTTTCATCTGGGCCGCGCCGAGCTGGTGGCGTTGGCTCGGGCTTCCTTCACCGCATCCTGGCTGGATGCCGAGGCGAAGGCCCGGCGCATCGCCGAGGTCGACGCCTACGCCGCAGCCGCATAAGCCGATGCCCGGCTAGCCAGACGCCCGCGCCGAAAACCGGCGCGGGCGTCGACATCATGCCGAAAAACGTCGGCGTCTACTTGAGGATGCCCGCTTCCTTGGCCGAGGCGAGGATGTCCCTTTTCGCCTTGGCCATGAACTTGTCGAGTTCGGGGCCATAGGGGGCGTTGACCATCGCGAAACCGGCCGCTTCCATCTGCTTGATGAAGTCCGGGTCGTCATTGATCTGCTGGAACATCTGGCCGAGCTTCGTGCGGAGCTCTTCCGGCGTCGACTTGGGCACCGCGATCCCGCGATAGGTGCCGTCGATCAGATTGAAGCCCAGTTCCTTGAAGGTCGGCACGTCGGGGAAGCTGGAATGGCGCTTGTCCATCGCCACCGCCAGCATGCGGGTGCCGGCATACTGGGCGGCGACCGTCGGGTATCCCCATTGGGCGACGACCTGTCCGCCAAGCAGGGCCGTTGCGGCCGGGGCGGTTCCGGCGAACGCCACATAGGTGGTCTTCACGCCGGCCATCTTGTCGAAGGTGACCGAGGCCAGATGGGTGGTCGTGCCTTTGCCGGTGCCCGACATGGTGATCTTGCCAGGGTTGGCCTTGGCGTAGTCGATGAAGTCCTGGAGGGTCTTGAAGGGGCTGTCGCTCTTCACCACGATGGCGTTGGGCGTGTAGTGGAAGACGTGAATGTTGACGAGATCCTCCGTCGTGTAGCCGACCTCCTTCTGGGCCGGTTGCAGCACGATGTGGGGCAGGTTGGTGCCCATGATGGTGTAGCCGTCGCCGGCCATGCCGTTGAGCTGCGCCCAGGCGACGGCACCGCCGCCACCATCCTTGTAGGAAACCACTAGGTCCTGGCCGAACATCTTCTTGAAGAAGGGCTGCTGGAGGCGGGCCGAAACGTCGGATTCGCCGCCCGGCTTGAAGGCGGTGATGTAGTTCACCGGCTTTTCCGGATACTCCGCCGCGGCGGTGCCGACCAGCCCGAGAGTTGCGGCGAGAGCCGTGAGCGCCGCCGTCATTGTGATCTTCTTGAACGTTTTCATGATTCCTCCAAAAAATAATGCCTTCGCCTCCGGCGCTTCCGCAGGGGACGTGGCCGCCGCCGACTATACGCCAGCGACGACGGAACGGGGTACCGGCAAATGCACGACCGTCCGGCGGACGGGTCGGAATCGTCATTCCCTCGTATCTCCGCCGTCCGGGATCGGCTACAATCGGATGGTGACCGACTCGGGCCGAATCGGCCGGGGTCGGTTTCGCTGACGCCCATTTCCGCCTGCTTTGCACGCCGGCGAACCGGCGGCGGGTCCACCCGCAAAGGGGCTGCTGCCGTACATTGCCATCGGCGCACTATCGCTTTCTCGCGCCCCGTCACGCTGCCTGAACTGAGAGGACTGTCATATGAAATCGGGAAACAAGGCCGAAGAAGCCCGCCGCCGCGCCCACGCCCAGTTCGCCAAGGCCAAGGCCGGGGAACCGAAAGGTCTCAGCGACTATGAAAAGGCCAAGCGGGCGACGGCAGCCAAGACGGTGCGGCTCAGGGCGTTGCGCCTGGAGAAGGAAGCGGCCGAGCGCGAGGTTGCCGAAAAGGCCGTGGCCGCCGGCGCCAAGCCGCCGAAAAAGTCCAAGGCCAGTCGTGCCGAGACCGCGGCCGACGAGGAAGAGATGGAGGTCGATGCCGACACGGACCGCGAGCGAGAGATCGACGAACCCCGATACGACGAGGGCGCCGTATCCGACTTCGATGAGTAGGCACCGTTTCCTGCCCGCATCTCCATTGATCCGCCGTGCCCGCAGCAAGGGCGGGCATGGCGGGAAAAGGGCGTGAGGAAGATCCTAGAACCGGGGAATGTCCGGGAATCGCGTCTGGCCGCCCGAGACATGGACGCGGCTCAGTTCGGCGCAATTGTGCAGCGTCGGGAACACCTTGCCGGGATTGAGCAGGCCGCCCGGATCGAAGGCGCATTTCAACCGTTCCTGGTGGGCGAGGTCGGCCTCGTCGAACATCGTTCCCATCTGGTCGCGCTTCTCGACCCCGACCCCGTGCTCGCCGGTCAACACCCCGCCCACCTCGACGCACAGCGTCAGGATGTCGGCGCCGAAGGCCTCGGCCTTCTCCAGTTCGCCGGGAT
>JAVEYE010000041.1:0-16397 GCA_034003665.1 Rhodospirillales bacterium
CTTCCGGTAAGGGCTTGCGCCGCGCGCCCCGGATCTGCGGATTCGGGGCGCGCGGTCTTTTTGCAGTCGCACACAAGGATGCGGGAGACCAAATCATGACCCTGAAAGCCAAGCCGTTGACGCCGGAAGCCTTCAAACCCTACGGGCAGGTTTTGATGGGACCGGGAGAGGGGCCCGAGCGTCACGAGTTCGCCGCCGTGATCGACAATCGCCGGCCTGCGGCCAAGGCCAACATCACCTATATGCGAAGCAAACTGGCCCAGGCGCCCGCCATGGTCCGGGCCATGGAGCGCCACGTCCATTCCAACCAGATGTTCGTGCCCCTCAACGGCACGGCCTATCTGGTCGCCGTCTGTCCGTCCACCGCGGCGGGCGATCCCGACATCGGGCGCATCGAGGTCTTCGTCGCCAAGGGGACGCAGGCCGTCAACTATGACACCGGCATCTGGCACGCGCCGAACACCCCGCTGGCGACACCCGGCGAGTTCGTCATGCTGCGTTTCGACGACGGTGGCGCCGCCGACACCGAGTTACGTCCGCTTGATGTGCCCATCGAGGTCGATGTCTCGGACTGCCTGCCGTCCTTCGGCCGCTGACCGGTTGTCCGCGGGTCAAAACCGGCGCAGGATAAAATAGGGGCGACGCCGCGGACCGCGGCGTCGCCCCTTTCGCATCCGACGCGAAGTCGAGTGCCCCACAGTTAGATGACGGTGAAGCGTTCGGTCGACTCGTTGTAGCGTACGAACACGTACCACAGGCCAAGCAGCCCGGCGGTCAGCGCGTACGTCTCGGCCCAGCCGCCCAGCATGGCGGGCAGGAAAGCCTGTTCGCCCAACTTGGTCGCCTCGACGAGATCAAGCGTCATCTCGGCGGTCAGCAGGTCGAAGGGCTTGACCAGGGCGTTGAAAAGCGACCCCGACCAGGCGAAGAAAAACACGACGACCCACAGTTTCACCTGTCCCTCGCCGGCTCGCCACAGGGCTCCCGACCCGCAACCGCTGGCGAAGATCATGCCGAAGCCGAAAAGCCCGCCGCCGAGAAGCGAGCCGAGCCAGAACCGTGCCGGGTTGGCCAGGTAGGGATCGACGATCTCGCGCTGCAGCAGGACCGAGGCCAGCGGCAAGCCAATGGCCAAGCTGATCAGCAGGGCCTTGGTCATGGTGCCGTCGCCGGTCATGAAGGGTTCGCGAATGGCCCGGGCCACGCAGAAACGCGATCGGTGCAGGGTAAAGCCAAGGGCGAAGCCGCCCAGCACGACGACGGCCCGGGTGGCCAGCTTGTCGTCGCCGGCCATCAGCCACATGGCGGCCCAGGCGACGATGGCCAAGGCCATGAAGGCCCCGATCTTGCCGCCGTGCGTCTTGACCCAAGCCGTGTTGACCGGCCTCGGCGGGGTGGTTCCCCACTTCACGTTGCCCAGCGTCCACATGAGGGCCTTGAGGCCGACGATGGCGCCGATCATCAGGCCGATGACATTGACCCAGGCGGAGCCCGCGAAGAACAGGGCCGGCGTAAAGAAGCCGCCGACGGTGCAGCCGCCGGCCAAGCTGGCGCCGACGCCCATGAATGTGCCGCCGACCGCCCCCCAGACGTAGTCGAGCGGACGGCCCCGGGCAATCTGGAAATCGCCCGACATCATTGCCGCGGCGCATGCTCCGAGAACGAGCGTGATGTTCATCAGCGAGATTCGGTGCATCAGCGGATTGTCGAGATTGTCACTGATGCCGAGGAGGCCGCCCACGCCGATGAGGCTGTTGAACCAGTCCCCCCATAGCTTGAGCCCCCCGAAAACGCCCCAGAACTGGCCGTCCATCATAAGGCCGAGCGAAACGGCAACGAGGACGATGCCACCGAGGTAGGGCGACCAGCGAGCGACGAAAAGCGCCCTGAAATCTTCACGAAAGCCTTCGATCCATGCCGGGGCGGTGTTTTCCGCGGCGCCGGCGATCAACTCGTTCGATTGGGAGGTCACGTTCGTATCCCTCGTTGTTCCTGTGCCAGAGACCGTGTCTTCACTGGCAACTGGCCGGATTGTCGGAATCCTTCGCGCCGTAAACGACGAAGGCCGAAACCGCCGCCATCAACTCGCCTTCCGGCATCTTCAAGAATTTTGCGGCGGCCTTGTTGGTGTCCTTGACGCTTTCGCGATAGCCTTGGCTGACGTAGTGGGAAACTTTCGGGTTTGACTTGCCCGAAGTGTCGTGTGCGTCGGCCGCAAGGTAGGCCGTCCATTCCGCCTTCGTCTTCTCGCTGGGCGCGATGGAATGACCGGCCTGTTCGGCGTGGCAGGCGGTGCAGACCATGCGGTAGTAGACGCGGCCAAGCCGCCAATCTCCGTCCGCCGCCTGGGCGGCGCCCGCCGATGCGGCCAGGCTCGCGGCCAGGGCGCCGAACAGAATTCCTATTCTCGTCATCTTGGCAACCTTTCTTGGTCGGGTGGTCAGGCGGTGCCGCGACCGGTCCACGGGGGCCGGCCGCGGCATCCGGTCACTTCGCGGCGATCTCGTACGACCCGTCTGCCCGATAGGTGATGGGGGCGTCGACGAAGTACATCTTGAGGTCATCGCGGTCCATCTTGACGATGTCGTAGGCCTCGCCGCTGCGGGCGCCGGTGGCGCAGACGAAGACAATCGGCTTGTCGGTCGGCAGTGAGGCCGCCTTGTCCATCACGTCGCCGACCGGCATGTTGATGGCGCCCTTCATGTGGCCCTTGGCGAATTCCGAGGCGTCACGGACGTCGATGACGTGGATGCTGTCGGGCGCCTGGGCCATGATCTTGTCGAACGAGGCCACCGTGATGGTGTCGCCCTTCGGTCCCACCTCGATGGCGGCCTGGGCGGGCTTGGCGGCGGGCGCCGTCGTCGCCCCGGCCGTGGGATTGGCGCCGTAGGCCTTCTTCCACGCCGGATAGCCGGCCTGGAACAGCACGACATTGGTGTAGCCGAGCGCCCGGGCCTTCTCGGCCGACTTCGGGCTCAGCGGGCACTTGTCGCCGCCGCAATAGAAGACCAGAGGCGTGTCCTTGGCGGCCGGCAGCTTGTCCTTCATCTTGTCGAAGAAGGTGTCGGGAATGTTGATCGCGGTCGGCACCGCTCCCTCGCCGAAAACGCGGGTCGGGCGGGCGTCGATGATCACGGCGTTGGCCTTGCTATCGATCAGGTCCTTGACGGCGGCCGCGCTTATCGACAGCAGCTTGCCGGCCTTTTTCCAAGCCGGATCGCCCTCGGCGAACACCTTGATGTTGGTGTAGCCCAGTTTCTCCGCCTTGGCGGCCGACTTGTGGCTGAGAGGGCACTCGACGCCGCCGCAGTAGAAGATGAGCAACTGGTTCTTATCCTTGGGCAGCAGGTCGGCCTTCTTGTCGAACGTCGTGTCGGGGATGTTGATGGCGCCGGGGATGTGCCCCTCGTCGTATTTGCGGGCGGGGCGCGAGTCGATGACGGTGACGTCGTCGCGCGTCGGAATGACCGCGTATTCGCTGAAGGCCGGCAAGTCGATGATGGTCTTGTACCAGCCTTCCTTCGGGGTGACCGGCGCGTCCGCCGCCGATGCGGCGGGAGCGCCGGCGAAGGCGAAAAAGGCTGCGACGATCACGAAGCGGATGAGGCGTGCCGCTTTCATCTGGATTTCCTCCTTGGGTGGGGTTTCAGCCGTGCCATGCACGGGCCGGCGGGCCCGAACCGGTCGCGATGCCGGTCCGGCTTGCTTGAAACGCGAAGCGCCGCCAATGGGCTGGCCGGCCAGAAATCAGTCATTCCTCGGTCTTCCCATTTGCCGGGCCGCGGCCCCGGTCGAGGGGCGGCAGTACCATGCATGCATGGATTCTTATTTAGCTGTCGATAATATTAGAATGGCTCCGAGGAGGCAAGAGAAACCATTTGAAAATTATGGGTAATAGCCGATTCCTGCGCTGGGATATGGCGCGGCGCCGGGGTGACGGGACGATGAAAAACAGGAAAAAACCTTACGGTCGTCCGCCGTCGACCGGTAGAACGCAGCCGGTGGAAAAGCCGAACCGGGTTATCGCGGCGACCACGGCGTCGCCGACGGCCTCGGGGGTGACGCGCGTCTTCATCAGGCTGGCCTGAATGGCGGGTTCCACCCAGGCGGGGTCGCGGCTGACGAAGCCGGTGTCGACGAAGCCCGGTGCGATGGCGAAGACCCGCACCTTGGGCGCCAAAACGCGGGCGAGCGAAATCGTCATTGCGTTAATGGCCGCCTTCGATGAACTGTACGCAATGTTGCTGCCCTTGCCGGTCGGCGCCGCGCTTGACGAGATGTTGACGACGACGCCGCCATCGCCGCTTTCCAGCAGGGTGCGAAAGGCCCGCACGCAGGCGAAGGGGCCTCGCCAGTTGACCCTGAAAATTTCGTCGATCAGGGCGTCGGTGAGGCCGTCGAGGTCGTCGTGGTCCACCAGCTTGGTGACGCCGGCATTGTTTACCAGCACGTCGAGGCGGCCGTAGCGTTCCTTCACTTCTCGGGCGAGGTCGGCCAGGGCGGCGCTGTCGGTCACCGAAACAGCGGTTCCCCAGTGACCGGCGCCTGGAAGGGCACGAGCCGCGGCGTCGAGTTTGGCGGCATCGCGGCCGGTCAACACCACCTTCGCGCCGGCTTCCGCCAAGCGGCGACTGATGCCGCCGCCGATACCGCCGGCTCCGCCGGTTCCCAGCGCAACCTGGCCCGGCATGGAATGATCGGACATGACGTCTTCTCCTCGATGGACTCTCGCCGTTGGGATGCCGATCTTACCGGTCGAGGCGCCGCCGTCCAGTGCCCCGTTGCAGCGACTTCCGGCGGCGACCTGGGCCCTGTATGGTTGGACCGGCGTCAGGAGGGTGATGATGGGGTTTTCCGTTCGATCGTTGTGGCCGGCCGCCGCCCTGGTGCTGCTGGTCGCACCGGCGGGCATGCTTGGAGAGGCGGTGGCCGCCGACCTGGCGCCCCACCGGGCGTTCTACGACGGGCGCATGGAAGTCAAGGGGGCGGGGGACGGCGTCGTGGCGGCCAGCGGCCGCATGGTGACATCGCTGGAACGGGCGTGCGACGGCTGGATCACCAGCGCGCAGAGCATCGTTGACGCGACCCTCGAAGGCGGCCAGACGGTGCGCCAGGACATACGCTTCGCGAGTTGGGAGTCCCTTGACGGCACCGCCTATCGCTTCAGTTCGCGCCAACGCATCGGCGACGTCGAAATGGGCTTCAAGGGGGCGGCGCGGTCGACCGGACCGGCGGGCGGCGACGTCGAGTACACCGTGCCCGAGAGGAAGACCATCGCCCTGCCGCCGGCGACCCTCTTCCCCACGGCCTTCCTGGTTTCCCTCATCGACCGTGCGCGGGCCGGAGACCGTCAACACGTGGGCACGATGTTCGAAGGAGCGGGCGGCACCGGACCGCAGCGGGTGGCCGCCTTCATCGGCGCCCGACAATCACCGGCTTCCGATGCCGCCACCCGGTTGGGGACGCTCGCGGCCCGCCCGGGGTGGCGCGTGCAGATCGGATTCTACGAGCCGGACAGCCGCTCTCCCTCGCCCGATTACGAGATCGAAGTGCTGCAATTGGACAACGGCATCGTCACCGAGATGCTGATGAGCATGGGGACCGCCTCGGTCCGCTTCACGATGCTCAAGGTAGAGGCGCTGGCCGTGCCGCGCTGCGCGCCCTGAGCCGGACGGTCCGCCGCCCGCTTACTCGGGGATCGACGGCGGATCGGGATCGAAGTCCCAGCCCTTCTCGGGTTTGGGATAGCGCGCGATCAGATTGTTGACCAGATCGACATGCTCGGCTTCCTCGTAGGCGAACTCCAGTCCCAGCTTGCGGACATCCGCGTTCGACGTGTTGTCGGCCACCGAGGTGTAGTAGTTCTGGGCCTGGATCTCGGCATTGCGGGCCATGTCCAGCGCCTGATACGGGGTCATCAGGTAATGGGTTTTATCCATCGACGGGGTTTCCGGGGCGCTGGCGTCACCCCACTGGAAGTCCCACGGTGCGATCTTCGGCAGCACCTTGCCGGCGGCCCGTTCCCGCATCTCGCCGGCATGTTTGGCACTGGCCCGGGCAAGTTTGCGGAAAAGTTGTGCGACTTCGGTGTTGTTGTGGATCTCCATCGAGTCGGCGATTTCCTCGTAGCGCTCGGCCACCTCGGATTCGAGGTTCAGCGCGTGGGCGAGGAATTCCTCGATCGTGTCGATGGCTGCGACTTTGTCTCCGTCCGAACTGCTCACTTGACGTCTCCTAACCGACCGGGCCGGTTGGCCTAACGGCCTTACCCCGCGCACCCTAACGATCGGTTAGTTATACCAAATTGTCCCCCAAGTCGAGGCGACAGACGAAGGCTACCCTTGACGTGCCGCGGCCACCAGCTGACGCAGCGTATCGGCGTCGACGGCGCCGGGAATCAGTCGGCCGCCGACAACGAACGCCGGGGTGCCATTGATGTTGAGCGCCTGTGCCAGCTCGTGGTTTTTGGCGAGAACGGCATTGATCTCGGGGTCTTTCATCGCCTTGGCGAGAGCTGTAGCGTCGAGGCCGGTTTCGGCCGCCAATTCCATGATGCGGGTCTCGTCCAGGTTGCCGCGCGCCGTCATCATGGCGGCGTGGAAAGCCATGTACTTGTTGGGCGTCGAGCGCCATACGGCCAGGGCGGCGCGCGCCGCAACCACGGATTCCGGACCGAGAACGGGAAGTTCCTTGATCACGTAACGAATGCGGCCGTCTGCCTTGAGCAGGTCTTGTACGGTGGGAAACACCCTCTTGCAGTATCCACACCGATAGTCGGTGAACTCGACCAGGGTGACGTCGCCATCGGGGGCGCCGCCGACCGGCGAGGTCGGGTCCCGCTCCAACTGCTCGCGGCGTTGGACAAGCGCCGCCTCCTGTCGTTTTTGCGCCTCGCCGGCCAATTTCGATTCGTAGGCCTGCAAGGCCTCGATCAGGACCTCGGGGTTCTCTATCAAGTAGGTGCGCACGATCCCGCGCACCGCGTCCTCCTGGGCGGGGGTCAGAGGCTCGGCGGCGCTGGCCAGCGATACCGTGGCGACGAGAAAAAATGCGGCCAGACGGCCAAGGCGCAAGAAGGTCATCGGCGGGTCTTCTTTCATTTGCGGCAAGGACGAGGCCGGACTATGCCCGAGGCAGGGTCCGCCGCACAAGGTTCTCGCGGCACTTGTCACCGGAAGTTGATGGGCGATGCCCTCACCGTGACAGGACGATGCCGGAAACACTGGCCGAGGCCGGAACATTTCCGCCGACCGCGGCGACACCGACGAACACGATCTTGGCGGCGGCCGGATCGTCGCCCGGCCATGCCTTTCGATAGACCTCGGTGAGGTCGACCGTTTCGAAACGCCAGACCCCGGAATTTTCCTCGCCGCCCCGAACCGTGTAGTGGCGCGGTGCCCGCGGGTCCTCGCGACGCGGGCTAAGGCTTCCCCGCCGAAGCGCCGAGGCGTCCCATCCGATGGTCAGCATGCGGTCGTAGGGCGGCAGTCTGGAGCCAAGCCAAGCCATCGGCCGGCTGCCCCAGCTTCCTTTCCCTGGGTCACCGCCGTAAAAGCCGACCACCAGACGGACGGGATGCTCGGTTCCGGCATGGGGCGTGATCGACCACGCCCAGCTCAGGTAAGGCACCACCACCAGGATGGCGTCGGTGCGTCGGGCCAGAAGTCCGGATTGTCGGCCACTGTCGACGCGAAGCGAACGAACGCCGTCGGCCTCCGCGGTGACGAACGTCGGACCGTCATCGCCGGGGTCGGCCAAGATCCATTCGCCGGAACCCGCCGCAGGTGAAAATCCGGGGCCCGGTCCCAGGATGTTCAGTCGTCCTGATGGATCGACGGAGGCTCGGGGAACCGTACAGGCGGCCAGGGCAACAGCAACGGCGATCGCCGCGACGACACGGCCACTGGCGACGATCCATCGGCGGTGCGCCGGCATCGCGGCCATGGCGGGGCTATTCGTCGTCCGGCTTGCCGTCGCCGTCAAGGTCCACGGTCGCGTGCAGGATGTCCTGGGCCTGAAGAGCTGCGGTGGAATCAGCCGGTAATAATTTTTCGGCCCGTTTGGCGTATTCACGGGCCTCACGCAGGTTGCCCCGGAAGTAGGCTTCCTCGGCCAGCGCCAGCGTGCTCAGCCCCTTGTCGCCTTTGCGGCCGTAGGCGATGGCCAGATTGCGCCAGATCCACGAGGAACTGGGCTCGGCCTGCTGGGCGATCCGGAGGTTTTCGATGGCCGCATCGAGCAACACCGGATCGTTCATCTCGAGCTGGATGCGGGCGAGGTCTAGGCGAAGCAACGGTGCCGACGGCAGCAGCCTGACGGCCGCCTCGTAAGAGGGGATCGCCTCGGCTGCCCGGCGGTTTTCGAACAGCATCTGGCCCTTCATCTCGTGAAAATAAGGATCCGTCGGCTGTTCCGCGATCAGTTGATCGATCAGCGGCAGGGCTTTCTCCAGGTCCGGAACCTTATAGTAGGCAATGGCCCGCGCATAGCGGGCGGGGAGGCTGGTGTCGCTTTCCGGGAAACGCCCGAGGGTGCGGCTCGGCGGTTCCAGGAAGGCCAACAGCTTGGCCTGCATGCGCGCGTGAAGCCGTTTGTGGTCCAACGACGGCGGGCGTCTCGGCTGCGTCGACTCCTTGATGTGATTCTCGAGGGCCTGAACCCGTTCGCGGGTGATCGGGTGGGTGCGGAGATAGGGGTCTTGGAAGCGGGTGCTCAGAAGCTCCTGGTCGGCCAGCGTACCGAGAAATTCGAGGAGACCCGTTGCCGGTGTGCCGGTGGCGTCCAGGAAACGCATGGCGGCGGCATCGGCCGCCGCCTCCTGGCTGCGGCTGTACTGAAAGAAATTTTCCTGGCCGGTGCGGGCGCCGCCGGCGGCAATGGCGGCGCCGACATCGCCGCGCCCGCTGGCGATGCCGGCGGCGGCGCCCAGGACCATGGCCAGGATCTGCTGGGCCGAACTCTTGCGCATGACGTCGTGAAGGCGCGCCAGATCGCCGCCGGCGATGTGGCCGGCTTCGTGGGCGATGACCCCGATGACCTGGTCGGCGTCGGCGCTTTGCATCAGAAGCCCGGTGTTGAGGAACAGCTTCTGGCCACCGGCGACAAAGGCATTGAGGGTGGGATCGTTGACGATGTAGACCTCGATTGCCGAAGGATCGAGGCCGGCGGCCTGGAACACTGGCGTCGAAAAAACCCGGATGGTATTTTCGATTTCGGTATCCCGGATGAACTTGAAGGTCCGTGCCGCCGCAGGCTGCACGAGCGTTGCGGCGAACAGGGCGACAAGCACAAGAGAGGAAATGCGTTTGATCAAATCCGTCATCCCTTCCTTTGCATCAAAAGGTAGTGGGAGGAACCGCTGGCGTCAAATCGCCGCAGTTGGGTTGATCTTCCTGGCGGGCGGTTGTTCGTCGTCGGAGAAGCCCCAACAGGGGATTGTCGGCTTTGTTGAAGGATTTCTTGGCGGGGTGGCGGCGGATGAGCCTCGGGCCGCGGCCCTCGGCCGTGATGTGCTGTCGGCCGGCGGAACCGCCGCGGATGCGGCGGTCGCCGTCTATTTTGCGCTGTCGGTGACGATGCCGTCGTCGGCGGGTTTGGGCGGCGGCGGCGTTTGCCTTGTTCACGACGTGCGTTCGGGCAAGACCGAGACCCTGGATTTCCTGGCACGGGCGCCGCGCAGCATTCCAATCGGCGCCTCCCGACCGACGGCGATCCCCGGCAACCCGCGCGGGTTTTTCGCCCTTCATTCGCGTTTCGGCCAACTGAGATGGGAAAGCCTGGTCGGCACCGCTGAAAATCTCGCCCGTTTCGGCACCCCGATTTCCAGGGCCTTCGCCGCCGACCTGGCGCAGGTTGGCGATGCGCTGCTGGCGGAACCCGAGACTTCGCGCGTATTCGGACGGGACGACGGCCGGCGCGTGGCCGGCGAGGGAGAGTCCCTGGTTCAGTTCGAACTGGCCTCGACGCTGGGCGTGCTCCGCCGCGTCGGTCCCGGCGATTTCTACGATGGCCCGATGGCCCGGCAACTGGTTGCCGGGGCCCTCGCGGCGGGCGGCTCGCTCGACCTCGACGATGTACGCGCCTATCGACCGGTCTGGCGCGACGCCGTCCGCGTCCCGTATGGCAATCGCGTCGCCCATTTCACGTCGCCGCCGGGTGCCGCAGGCGCGCTTGAGGCGCAGATGTGGATGATGTTGGCCGACGACGATCGTTTCGAGGATGCCTCCCCGGACGTCCGCAATCACCTGCTCGCCGAAACGGCGCTACGCGCCTTCGCCGATCGCGGCCGCTGGCTTGGCGAGGATGGGACCAGCACGATACCGCCGGCCGATCTGGTGGCGCCGGCGCGGGTGGCGGCGCTGATGGGGTCCTATCGCGAAGACGGCCGTACGCCGGCGGCCGACATCGTTCCGCGGCCGGTCGAGCGGCTGGAGAACCCAAGCGCGACGAGCTTCGTGGTCGTCGATCGGTATTCCTCGGCGGTGGCCTGTACGCTGACCATGAACAACCTGTTCGGCACCGGCCGGTTCGCAGGCGGCACCGGGGTCCTGCTGGCGGCATTGCCGGGACCTGCCGGCCGCGGCCCAACGTCGCTGGGACCGATGATGGTGACCAACGAGCACGTCAAGGAGTTCATCTTCGCGGGGGCGGCATCCGGCGGCGCGACGGCGGCGACATCGCTGATCAACGTGGCCGCCCGCGCGCTGCTGGGCGAGCAAACCCTCGGACAGGCCCTTGAGGCAAAACGCGTTCATCACCAGGGCGTTCCCGACATCACCTTCGTCGAGAGCGGGTTGAGGGAGGAGTCCCGAGACGACTTGCTGCGGCGCGGCCATCAGGTGACCGTGTCGCCAAGCCTCGGCAGGGTCAACGCCGCCTATTGCCCGGCAGGACTGCCCAGCAATCCGAATTCATGCGAAATCGCCACCGATCCGCCGCCGCGAGGTTACGGACTGGCCGCGGTCGGCAACTGATCCAGCGTTTCCGCAAGAAGCCGATAAACAAAGACAAGAACAGGACCGGATCATGTCCATGAAAGTGGCGAAACGCGGGAGCATCCCGCCCTTCATCGTGATGGACGTCATGCGCGCGGCCAACCAGCGCGAGGCGGCCGGAGGTGACGTTCTGCACCTCGAAGTCGGTCAGCCCGGGACCGGCGCGCCTTCGGCGGTTGTCGAAGCGGTGCGGGCAGCCGTCGGCGTCGAACGCATGGGCTACACCGACGCCTTCGGCCTGCCGGCCCTGCGGGCGGGCATCGCGGCCCATTACGCCGAGCATTACGGTGTCGACGTCGATCCCAGTCGCGTCGTCGTCTGCACCGGTTCCTCGGGCGCGTTCGTGCTGGCCTTCCTGGGCGCCTTCGAGGCGGGGGACAGGGTGGCCCTGGCCAGCCCCGGATATCCCGCCTATCGAAACATCCTGCGGGCACTTGAAGTGGAACCCGTCGAGGTGCCGGTGGGGCCGGAGACCAACTTCCAGCCGACCCCCAAACTTCTGGAGGGCATCGACGGCCCCGTCGACGGCCTCATCATCGCCAGCCCGTCAAACCCGACGGGAACGATGATCGATCGCGACGGCTTGAAGGCGATTGTCGGGTACTGCGCCGATCGCGGCGTGCGGCTCATTTCGGACGAAATCTATCACGGCATCACCTACGGCCAGCCGGCCACGACGGCCCTGACCTTTTCCGGGCAGGCCATCGTCGTCAACAGCTTCTCCAAATACTACTCGATGACGGGATGGCGCCTGGGCTGGATGGTCGTTCCCGAGGAATTGTTGCGGCCCATCGAGTGCTTGGCCCAGAATTTGTTCATCTCGCCGCCGACCATTTCCCAATACGCCGCCTTGGCGGCCCTGGGGTGCCGCGAGGAACTGGACGGGCATGTTGCGCGTTACGCGCGCAACCGCGAACTGCTGCTGCGGGAACTGCCGAAGGCCGGGTTCGAGCGTCTGGCATCGGCAGACGGAGCATTCTACCTGTATGCCGACGTCACCCACCTGACGAATGACAGCAGCGCATTTTGCGCCCGCATGCTGGCCGAAACCGGCGTCGCCGCGACTCCGGGCATCGACTTCGATCCGGATCGAGGAAACCGCTACGTGCGATTCTCCTTCGCCGGTCGCACCGAGGACATGGCCGAGGCCGCCAGGCGGCTCATCGCCTGGCTGGCCTGAAGCGGACTACGGGCGCCGCCACCATCCACGGCGCGGCGTGATGGATGCGCGGACATCCGGCGAGTCGACATCGATGACGACGGTCTTGTCGTCCGGAGCAGGCCGCTCGACGGCGTCTTGCTTCTCGGCCTCGCGCGGCTTTTCGACGGTCTTGACCTCATCTGCCGCGTCGTTCGCAACCGTCACCAACTCGCGG
Organism: Rhodospirillales bacterium; assembly: GCA_034003665.1. Classification (GTDB taxonomy): domain Bacteria; phylum Pseudomonadota; class Alphaproteobacteria; order Rhodospirillales; family Shumkoniaceae; genus Shumkonia. Next base: position 12,371 of record JAVEYE010000041.1, read on the forward strand.
CGCGCCGGACCCGTCTCGGTTTCCGCTGTCGTCTCCACCGCCGCTGGCGGCGATGTCTCCACAGCCGGCTCGGTCTGCGTATCCGTCGCCTCGTGAGTGTGCGGCGCGGCCGTTTCGTCCGCCTTCGGCTTGCGCGTCCGCCGACGTCGCTTCGCCGGCTTCGCTTCGGCATCGGCCTGCGCAGGGTCGCTGTCATGGGGAACCTTCACGGCTTCCCCGACTTCCGCTTCGGGCATGACGATTTCGACGTCGACGACTGTCGGTTCGACCGCCGAAGCGGGCTCTGCGGCTTCGGACGCCTCTGCGTCTTCGGCGACGGCAGCTTCGACGCTGTCCTCGGGCCGCACGGTGCGGCGCCGGCGACCGCCGCGCTTGCCGCGCCGCCGTCGCTTCGAGGTTCTTTCCTGCTCTTCCTCCGCGGTTTCTTGCGGATCGACGGTGCCGGCGGCCTCTTCGCCGCCGGTCTCCTCCTCATCGGAAGCCGTGCCGTCTGCGGGAGCCGCCGATGCCGGGCGGGCGGCGTCCATCACGGCATCGCCCTCATCGCCTCGCCGATGCCGCCGCGGCCGCCGGCGGCGCCGTTTTTTGGCGTGCTCTTCCTCGGCGCTCTCGATTTCCTCGCGTTCGTCTTCCTCTTCATGTTCGGCCGGTTCCGCCGGGGCCGCGGGGCGCTCGCTCACCACCGGGGCGTGCTCGTCGGTCCCTCGCACCTTGGTCCGCTCGATGCGGAAGTCCGGCGGCACGAGCGTGTTGTCGGCGGCCAGCAGGACCTTAAACTCGTAGCGGCGCTCGATGGCGCTCAGCATCTCGCGCTTGTGGTTCAACAGATAGAGCGCCACATCGGTCGGCACATGGAAGATCGCCTCCAGCGAGCGCCGCCGGATCCCCTCGTCCTCGATGGCGCGCAGCAGGTGCAAGGCGGTCGAGTCGGTGGAGCGGCGGACGCCGGCGCCGCCGCAGTGGGTGCATATCTCGAAGCTGGTCTCGATGACGCTTGGCCGCAGCCGCTGGCGGGATAGTTCCATCAGCCCGAAGGCGCTGATCCGCCCCAACTGGATGCGGGCCCGATCGACCCGCATGGCGTCCTTGAGCCGGCGCTCGACCTGGGTCCGATTGCGCCCGACTTCCATGTCGATGAAATCGATGACGACCAACCCGGCCAAGTCGCGCAGGCGCAACTGGCGTGCGATCTCGTCGCAGGCCTCCAGGTTGGTGCGCAGCGCCGTTTCCTCGATGTTGCGCTCGCGGGTCGAGCGGCCGGAGTTGACGTCGATGGAAACCAACGCTTCCGTCGGGTTGATGACGATATAGCCGCCCGACTTCAAGCGGACGGTCGGGCTGTGCATGGCGTCCTGCTGGCTTTCCACCTGGTAGCGGTGAAAGAGAGGCATGCTTTGGTCTTCGTACTTCTTTACCCGCTTCACATGGCTGGGAATGATCAGCTTCATGAAGTTGCGTGCGGTCTTGTAGCCTTCCTCGCCCTCGACGATGATTTCGTCGATCTCGCGGCTGTAGAGATCGCGAATCGCCCGCTTGATGAGGTTCGCCTCCTCGTAGACCAGGACCGGGGCGATGGATTCCAGCGTGGTTCGCCGGACGTTGTCCCAAAGACGCATCAGATAGTCGTAGTCGCGGCGGATTTCCGCCTTGCTGCGCTCGGCGCCGGCCGTGCGCACGATCACCCCCATGCCCTCGGGGATATGGAGGTCGGCCAACATCGACTTCAACCGCTTACGGTCCGTGCCCGTGGGAATCTTGCGCGAGATGCCGCCGCCGCGCGCCGTGTTCGGCATCAGCACGCAGTAGCGGCCGGCCAGCGACAGGTAGGTGGTGACGGCGGCGCCCTTGTTGCCCCGCTCTTCCTTGACGACCTGAACCAGCATGATCTGGCGGCGCTTGATCACCTCCTGGATCTTGTAGTTCCGTCGGGGGCTGGCGCGGCGGATTTCGACTTCCTCGACATCGTCGCCGCCCACCACCTCGACATCGCCGTGTTGGGCCGCCGTCGGCTCGGCATCGATGCGCGCTTCCGGATCGGCGAGACGCCGGGCTTCGGCCTCCCGCTCGTCGGCGTCATGCTCGGCGACCAGGGCCTCTCTGTCGGCGACCGGGATCTGGTAATAGTCCGGATGGATTTCGTTGAACGCCAAAAAACCGTGGCGGTTGCCGCCGTAATCGACGAAAGCCGCCTGCAACGAGGGTTCGACCCTCGTGACCTTGGCGAGATAGATGTTTCCTTTTAACTGCTTCCGGGAGGCGACCTCTATGTCAATGTCTTCGAGACGGTTCCCGTCCAGCACCGCAACCCGGGTCTCCTCCGGATGCAGCGCATCGATTAGCATTTTCTTGGGGGCCATTAAGAATATTTCTCCGCTTCCCCGCGGATCTCTCGGAATGAGTGTTCCGGAATTCGCGGGCGCAACTGTGGACATTGCCGGCGGCGCCTGCGATCACTCCCGGCACTGGCCGCGGGAGCGGCATCACTATGGGGTTTGGTCGCGCTGCTCTATCCGGCATGAAAACCTCAACTCATTTGGACCACACCGCTCGTCCCCAAGATGGGGCGACTAGACCGCGGCATTTCCAAGACCCTTCCGGCCGGTCATCACGAAAAGACGAACTTCGAGCGACACCCCGCCGAACCTAGGGACGCGATTAACATAACGGTCGCAATGGGGTTCGACAATAGATCTTGTTAACGATTTTCAGACGACATTAAGAATTGGTTCATCTTCCGGCGGTAAAACCGGAATTGTTAAGGGCAACAACGGATGCCCGGCAGATATGGGGGCGACAAAGGGCGGCATTCGCAAAATGTGGCGTTGTGGTATCGGACCCTTGGTGGCCATGGTCGTGGTGCCGCTCTGCTTGATGGCGGGCGGCGCAGGCGCTGTTGCGCCTGTTGAGTCGCGGCCCCTCGTCACCGATGTCCGGGTCGGCCAGCACGGCGCCATGACGCGCTTCGTTCTCGATCTCGACCGCGGCGTTCGGGCGGAGTTGTTCACCCTGGCCGACCCCTATCGCGTGGTCATCGATCTGCCCGAGGTCGGCTGGCGGCTGCCGACGCAGCCTTTGCCATCGAACGTCGGGCTCTTCGGCAAGATTCGCTACGGCCTGTTCAAGCCGGGGACGACGCGGGTCGTCGTCGAGGCCACCGCGCCCTCCACCGTCGCCGCGGCCCGCTACCTCGTTGGCGGCGGCGAGGCACCGTTCCGCTTGGTTGTCGATTTGGTGGCAGGCACCCACGAGGCTTTTCTCCAGACATCCCGTGAAGGCAAGCGGGAAATCCTGCCGGAATCGGCGGTTGCCGAAACCGACCCGCCGGCTGCCGCGGTCGCCGTCCCGGCGTCGGCCAAGCTGGCCGCCGCGTTTCCCTTTGCGCCGTCGCCGCGCCGGCCCGACAGGGCCCGGCTGAAGCCGCTGATCGTGCTCGACCCCGGCCACGGCGGAGCCGATCCCGGGGCCATCAGCCCCAGGGGGAGCTACGAAAAGCACATCACCCTGTCGGCCGCCCGGGAGTTTCGCCAGTTGCTGGAAAAGACAGGGCGCTATCGCGTCCTGTTGTCGCGCGAACGCGACACCTTGATCCCTTTGCGCGATCGCGTAAGTTTCGCGCGCGAGGCGGGGGCCGATCTGTTCATTTCGCTGCACGCCGACTCGATCCGGACGCCGTCCATCCGGGGACTGTCGGTTTACACCCTTTCGGAGAACGCTTCCGACCGCGAGGCGGCTGAACTGGCCGAAAGCGAAAACAAGGCGGATCTCATCGCCGGCGTCGACCTCACCCACGAAACGCCCGAGGTGACCAACATCCTGATCGATCTTGCCCAGCGTGAAACGATGAATGAATCGGCTCGTTTCGCCGCCTTTCTGGTGGGCGAACTCGGGCGGGAAACCGAGCTGCTGCGCAATACCCATAGGTTCGCGGGATTCCGCGTTCTCAAGGGACCGGACCTTCCTTCCGTGCTGCTCGAGTTGGGGTTTTTGTCCAACCGGCAGGATGAACAGGCCCTTCTGAAGAAAAGCT
>JAVEYE010000042.1:0-16148 GCA_034003665.1 Rhodospirillales bacterium
CGCGGCGCAGGCAGGGCGGCGCCGAAATGCCGGCCCGCCGGGCCAGCTCCCCAATGGTGCTGCGGCCGTTGTCCTGCAGATCGCGCAGAATCCGGCGGTCGATGTCGTCGAGCTTGATGCGCGCCCCTTTACTCTTCATGCGGTCTCGCCTCCATGGTTGAAATTATATTACGATGGCCTTGCCGTCGCGCCAAGCTGGAAGTCACGACATTTTGCGCATGACGGTCTAAAGTCACGGAGCCTCCGCTTGCGTCTTGCCGATCCGGTTTTTATCCTGGCGGCGGCGGCCGCCGAAACACCTGCGGGGCCGTTTTGCCCTTTCGCCTCAAGGAACCCACCCAAGCCATGCCCAACATCCACAAGACCAAGGTTCTGATCGTCGGGTCAGGCGCCGCCGGCTACACCGCGGCGCTCTACGCCACCCGAGCCAACCTGGACCCCATCCTCGTCAAGGGCATGCAGCCGGGCGGACAGTTGACCATCACCACCGAGGTCGAGAATTTTCCCGGCTTTCCGGAGCCGGTCCAGGGTCCATGGCTGATGGATCAGATGCGCCAGCAGGTGGAAAACGTCGGCGCCACCCTGATTGACGACCTCATCGTCAAGGCCGATCTCGGCCGCCGGCCGTTCACCCTTACAGGCGATTCCGGCGATCTCTACGTCGGCGAGACACTGATCATCGCGACCGGCGCCAGCGCCCGCTGGCTGGGCCTGGAAAGCGAGAGGAAGTTCATGGGTTTCGGGGTTTCCGCCTGCGCCACCTGCGACGGCTTCTTCTTTCGCAACCGCGTGGTGGCCGTGGTCGGCGGCGGCAATACGGCAGTGACCGAGGCCCTCTACCTGACCAACCCGGCCTCGAAGGTCTACGTCATCCATCGGCGGGACGCTTTGCGTGCCGAGAAAGCGCTGCAGGAACGGCTTTTCAAGAATCCCAAGATCGAGATGGTCTGGAACAGCGTCATCGACGAAGTACTCGGCTCCACCAACCCGCTCGGCGTCACCGGCGTGCGCGTGCGGGACGTCGAGACCGGGGCGACCCGCGAGCTGGCGCTGGAAGGGGTCTTCATTGCCATCGGCCATACCCCCAACACCGAGCTTTTCGTTGGCCAATTGGATCTGGACGGCGAGGGCTACATCAAGACGACGCCGGGTGGCGTGGCAACCAGCGTGCCCGGCGTCTTCGCGGCCGGCGACGTGCAGGACCACGTTTACCGCCAGGCCATCACCGCCGCGGGCACCGGCTGCATGAGCGCCCTCGACGCCGAACGTTTCCTGGCGGAGAATGAATGACGAGTGGAGGCCCCCACCAAGCTCGGCCGAACTGAAGAAAATGGCTGAGACGCCGCCACGAAGCAGGGAGTCCGAAGAATCGCCGAAGCGGGAATCACCATGGACTGGGACAAACTTCGCATCTTCCACGCGGTCGCCGAGGCCGGCAGCTTCACCCATGCCGGCGAGGCGTTGAACCTCAGCCAGTCGGCCGTCAGCCGCCAGATCAGCGCGCTCGAGGAAAGCCTGCACGTCCCGCTGTTCCACCGCCATGCGCGCGGCCTCATCCTCACCGAACAGGGAGAACTGCTGCATCGAACGGCGCGCGAGATGTTCGCCAAGCTTTCGATGACGACGGCCCGCATCCGCGAGAGCCGCGAAAGGCCGCAAGGCCTCTTGCGGGTGACCGCGACGGTCGCCTTCGGCTCCATCTGGCTGACGCCGCGTCTTAAGGATTTCCTGGAACTCTATCCTGAAATGGACATCTCGCTGGTGCTGGCCGACACCGAACTGGATCTGTCGATGCGCGAAGCCGACGCGGCCATTCGCCTGATGTCGCCGCGCCAGCCCGATCTCGTCAAACTCAACCTCATGCGCATCGGCTATCGAATCCTGGCGTCGCCCGCCTATCTGAAGGACCATCCGGCCCCCAAGACGCCGCGCGACCTCGACGAACACAAGATCATCGTCTACGGCGATGACTCGACTCCGCCGGTCCCCAATCTCGACTGGCTGCTCGAAGTCGGCACCCAGCCCGGCAAACGCCGCCGGCCGGTTCTACGCGTCAACAGCACCTATGGGATCTTCCGTGCCGTGCAAAGCGGTCTCGGCATCGCCGCGCTGCCGGAATACATCAAGCGGGAATCACCGGACCTGGTCGAGGTGCTGTCGGAGCTGAACGCCCCCACCGTCGACGCCTTCTTCGTGTATCCCGAAGAATTGCGCCATTCCATGCGCATCGCCGTGTTCCGGGACTACCTTGTCAGCCGGATCGCCGAGGAAGGCTTGAAGAAAAGCGAATAGGCGCGTCTGCAGTAACCAACTGCAGGCAGTTATGCACGTTTTGCATATCTGATTTTCCCATTCCAGTCTGGCTCGGCGGCGGCGCTTCCTGTAGAGACGGCGGTGGTGGCGATGCAACACATTGATGCAGCGCGCGCCGGATTTCCCAGTTTCGGGCGCAAGGCCCGAAATCAGGGGCCCAGGCCCTATGTGGCTTGGGTCCTGCGTCTCCCAGACGTGAAGCCTCCCTGTTAGACTTGCCGGGCTGGTTTTCCAGCCCGGCATTTTTCTGTCCGCGCCCCGGTCAAGATCAACGTGCTCGACGGGCGGAAGTGGTCGTGCTACCGATATTGCGGTCGACAACGAGGCAGGCCGGGAAAAGCATGTCCATCATCCTGATCGGTTTTCTAGCCAGCCTGGCCGCCGGTCTCGCCACCGGCGTCGGCGCCCTGCCGGCGCTGTTCTTGGGCCGCATTTCCGGCAAGATCCAGGACGCCATGCTGGGGTTCGCCGCCGGCGTCATGCTGGCCGCCTCATTCTTCTCGTTGATCCTTCCGGCCTTGGACGCTTCCCAGGGACAAGGCGCCAGCGAAACGACCGCGGTCCTGGTGGTGATCGGGGGGATCCTGCTTGGCGTCGCCGCCATATGGGGAATCAACGAAAACCTGCCGCACGAGCACTTCATCATGGGGCCGGACGGCAAGGCCAGCGCCAGCGCCTCGCTGCGCCGCATCTGGCTTTTCGTCATAGCAATCACGTTGCACAACTTTCCAGAAGGGCTGGCGGTTGGCGTCGGCTTCGGCGGCAACGACATCGCCAACGGCATGACTCTGGCCGTCGGCATCGGACTGCAGAACTTCCCCGAGGGTCTGGCCGTCGCCGTCGCCCTTCTCGGTCAGGGATATTCGCGGGTCCGGGCCTTCCGGGTGGCGCTGTTCACCGGCCTGGTCGAACCGGTCGGCGGCCTGATTGGCATTACCGCCGTGACCATCTCGCAGCCGCTTCTGCCCTGGGGTCTGGCCTTCGCCGCGGGCGCCATGATCTTCGTGATCAGCCACGAAATCATCCCTGAAACCCACCGCCGCGGGTACGAGAATCACGGTACTCTCGGCCTGATCATCGGCCTCGTGGTCATGATGTTCCTCGACGTCGTGCTCGGCTGATCCGGCGGCGAGACGGCGCAAACCGCGCGAAAGAGATCCCAGCCCATGGCGCCCGAGCGACCCGCCCCCCTGCTGCTCACCCCCGGACCGCTGACCACGGCCGTCGCCACCCGGCGGGCCATGCTGGACGACTGGGGCTCGCGTGACCAGGCCTTCATCGCGATGACCGCACGGGTACGCGCCCGGCTGACCCATCTGGTCAACGGCGGGGAAAGCCACGTCTGCGTGCCGCTGCAAGGCAGTGGGACCTTCGCCATCGAGGCCACGCTCGGCACCCTGGTGCCGGTCGGCGGCAAGGCGCTCGTTCTGGTGAACGGCGCCTACGGCCGGCGCATGGCGGGCATCCTCGAAAGGCTCGGGCGCCGCCACGAAACGCTGGAAACCGCCGAGAACGCAACGCCCGATCCGGACGCGTTGGCCGCCCGCTTGGCCGGCGACCCGTCCATCACCCATGTCGCGGCGGTTCATTGCGAAACGACTTCGGGCATCCTCAACCCCATCGCCCCCCTCGCCGCCGTCGTGGCCGGACACAACCGCCGCCTGATCGTCGACGCCATGAGCGCCTTCGGGGGCATCCCTCTGGACGTCCGGCACGTGCCGTGCGACGCCGTCGTCGCCTCCGCCAACAAATGCCTGGAAGGCGTGCCGGGCCTGGCCTTCGCCATCATCCGCAAGGACGCTCTCGCGGCCAGCGGCGGCAATGCCCATTCGGTCAGCCTCGACCTGCACGACCAGTGGCGGGCCATGGAAGGCAACGGCCAGTGGCGGTTTACGCCGCCGACCCAGGTGCTGGCGGCGCTGGACCGGGCCCTTGCCCTGCTGGGCGAGGAAGGCGGCGTTCCGGCCCGTCATGCCCGCTATTCGGCCAACTGCCGGGTGCTGGTCGACGGGCTCCGGCGGCTGGGCTTCGAGACGCTGCTGCCGGATGCCCTGCAGGCGCCGATCATCGTCACGGTGCGCATGCCGGCCGACCCAGCCTTCCGCTTCGACGCCTTCTACGACGGCCTCAGCGAACGCGGCTTCATCATCTATCCTGGCAAGCTGACCGAGGTGCCGTCCTTCCGCATCGGCTGCATCGGCGCCGTCCATCCCCGGGACATGGAAGCCGCCGTCGGCGCCGTCGGCGCCGTCATGGCCGACCTCGGCGTCGCCAGCGGCAGGCCCCGCTAAACCCGGAAGCGGTAGTCACGGCCGGCCTGGCGGTCGATGTCCGGCGGGTAGTTCTTGTGCTTGTCCGAGTAATAGCGGGCCATATGATCGCCGGCCGAGGCGCGGTTGTAGGTGGCGTAGTAGAGCCGGCGCGTGGCATCCGTCATGTTGGGGTCCGACGCGTGCGGCGCCAAGGAATCGAAAAACACAAGATCGCCGGGCGCCGTCGGACAGTCGACGAATTCCATCCCCCGCATGTCCGCCTCGGTCAGCGGCTCCCAAGACCGAAACAGGCCGCGCTGATGCTGGCCCGCCGCCATCTTCAGGCAGCCGTTCTCAGGCGTTGCCGCGTCGATGCAGACCAGCACATTGATAAAATAGTCGGCATAGGCATCCCAGCCGGCCTGGGCGTCCTGATGCGGCTTGAAGCCGGCCCCGCCCGGCATCTTGAAGTTGATCTTCTCTTTGAACAGCACCGCCTCCTCGCCCAGAAGCTGAGCAGCCGGCCGTTTCAGCGCGCCGCTCAATTCGGCGAAACCGGCGTGGAAGGGCGCGATGTTCTCGATCCGGGCGATCAGCCGTCGGCCTGGATCCTTCAGGCTGCTCTCGTGGTAGACCCACTGGCGGCCCGACACTTCGGGCATGGCCTCCACCTCGCGCGCCCAGGCGTCGATGCGGCGCATTTCTTCGCGGTTGAAGCCTGCGCGGACGACGAGATAGCCGTCCGCGTTGAACCGGGCGACCTGCTCTTCGCTCAACGCCGGCGCGTGAAGGGGGGCGCCGTGTCCGTCGGCTTGACCCAAGGTGGCAAGGGGGCTACTACCCATGACGACCTCCTTCAAAAAGTCGTAACATTTTATCGATAATGAGTTTAAATCTCAGTAAATCGGCGCCGCAACTTTCAATCGGATGACATGTCGACTTTTTCACGCAGCATGACCGCGCGGACCGAACCGGCCCCTGCTCGCGAACCCGTTCCCGGCAAGGCGGCGCGCCTGCGCGCCCTGCTGGAATCGCCGCGCCTGGAGTTCCTGATGGAGGCCCATGACGGCCTTTCGGCCAAGATCGTCGAACGGGCCGGCTTCGCGGGCATATGGGCATCGGGCCTGTCGATGTCGGCGGCGCTTGGCGTGCGCGACAACAACGAGGCGTCGTGGACGCAAGTCCTTGAGGTCCTGGAGTTCATGGCCGACGCCACCTCGATCCCCATCCTGGTCGACGGCGACACCGGCTGGGGCAATTTCAACAACCTGCGTCGGGCCGTACACAAGCTGTGTCAGCGCGGCATCGCCGGCATCTGCATCGAGGACAAACTGTTTCCCAAGACCAATTCGTTCATCGGCGACGGCCAGCCGCTGGCCGACATCGACGAATTCTGCGGCAAGATCAAGGCCGGCAAGGACAGCCAAACCGATCCCGACTTCCAGATCGTGGCGCGCATCGAGGCGCTGATCGCCGGCTGGGGTATGGACGAGGCCCTGAAAAGGGCCGAGGCCTACCGGGCGGCGGGGGCCGACGCCGTGCTGATCCATTCGCGCCGGTCCACCGCCGACGAGGTGATGGCCTTCAAGGCCCGCTGGGGCGACCGGGCGCCGGTCGTCATCGTGCCGACCATGTATCACGCCACGCCCACCCAGGTCTTCCGCGACGCCGGATTCTCGGTGGCCATCTGGGCCAACCACACGCTGCGCGCCGCCATCACCGGCATGCAGGAAATCTGCCACCAGATCCGGCGCGACGAAAGCCTGGCCAATGTCGAGGACAAGATCGTCACCGTGCGCGACGTCTTCGCGCTGACCGGCGACGACGAACTGGCCGAGGCTGAGGCGCGCTATCTGCCGGCTGTCGGCAAGGAACCCCGAGCCATCGTGTTGGCGGCGTCGCGCGGCAGCAAGCTCGGCAAGCTGACGGCCGAGCGCCCCAAATGCATGATCGACATTCGCGGGCGCCCCCTTCTTCAACGCCAGATCGATACCTTCCATGCCGCCGGCATCCGCGACATCACGGTGGTGCGCGGGTATCGCAAGAAAATGATCAACTTTCCGGCCATTCGTACCGTGGACAACGATCTCTTTGCCACGACCGGCGAGGCGGCCAGCCTGGCCCGCGCCCGCGAGATGCTAGACGGCGAATGTATCCTGGCCTTCGGTGACACGCTGTTTCGCCACCACGTGCTCGATCAGGTCCGCGATGCCGAGGGCGACGTCGTGCTTGGCGTCGACGCCCTGTGGCGGGACCGCCAGACGGCCGACCGCACCCGCGACCTGGTGGCCTGTTCGCGGCCGTTTTCGCCGGACTACCTCGACGACGAACCGGTGATGGTCCGCGCCATCAGCCATGAACTCCCCGCAGACGACATCGCCGGGGAGTGGATCGGCCTGGCCAAGCTGAGCGCGCGGGGAGCCGAGCGGCTGGGCCGGGTGCTCTCCGAGCTTGAGGCCGAGGGCCGGCTGGCGTCGACCAACATGGTGGACGTCTTCGCGCGGTTGCTCGTCGAAGGCGAAACGGTCGGAGTCGTTTACGTCACCGGCCACTGGATGGACGTCGACGACGCCTTCGATCTGGTCAAGGCCGGAGAATTTCTATGATTGCCGCCGATTCCTTTCTGACCCCCGCCCGCCTGCGGGGGATCGATTTCTATACCGGCGTCCCGTGCTCGTTCCTCACCCCCATCATCAATCGGGTGATCAGCGACACCCGACTGGATTACGTGGCGGCGGCCAGCGAGGGCGAGGCGGTGGCCATCGCCGCCGGGGCCTGGCTGGGCGGCCGGAGCACCGCAGTGATGTGCCAGAATTCGGGCCTGGGCAACGCCGTCAACCCACTGACCTCGCTCAACCATCCGTTCCGCATTCCGACGCTCCTGATCGTCACCTGGCGCGGCGAGCCCGGCCTCAAGGATGAACCGCAGCACGCCCTGATGGGGCCGATCACGCCGGACCTGCTCGACACCATCCAGGTCCCCCGCCGCCCGTTCCCCGAAGCAGGGAACGAGGTCGAGGGCCGACTCGACGAGGTCCAGAAAGCCATGGAAGCAACCGGCCTGCCGTTCGCCCTGGTCATGCGAAAGGGCAGCGTCGCCGAAGAGCCTCTCGACGCCCAGCCGCTGCCGGCCCGGCCGCCCGGCACGCATTCCGACCTGCGAGCGGGATCGACGCCACCGACCCGCATGGCGACGCTGGAGAGGATGCTGTCGATCCTTCCCGAGTCGGCGGCCGTGATCGCCACGACCGGCAAGGCCGGACGCGAGTTGTTCACGCTGGCCGACCGCCCACAGCACCTCTATCAGGTCGGCTCCATGGGCTGCGCCGCCGGCATGGGCCTGGGAACCGCGCTGGCGGTCGGCAGCCGCCCGGTGGTGGTCGTCGACGGCGACGGCGCCGCCCTCATGAAGCTGGGTTCGCTCGCCACCATCGGCGCCTATGCGCCGCGCAACCTGATCCACCTGGTGCTGGACAACGGGACCTACGATTCGACCGGCGGCCAGATGACGGTTTCGGCCTCGGTCGATTTCGCCCGCATCGCCATCGCCTGCGGCTACGCCGGCGGTTTCTCTTGCAACGACCTGGGCGGCTTCGCCGACGCCCTCCAGCAGGCGCTGGCCGGCCACGGCCCCCATCTCGTTCACATGAGAATAGCACCCGGCTCCCTGGACAAGCTCGGCCGGCCGACCATCACGCCCCCCGAGGTGGCCCGCCGGTTCCGCGCCTTTTTGGCCGGCACCGGCGCCTGACGCAAAAGGCCCCGCCGGCCGCAGCCGACGGGGCCCCGATGCGAACGCAGCCCTCTCTACTGGGCCAGTTCGGCGGCGCGCGCCGCCACCACGTCGTCGGCGATCTTTCCCGAGATTTCCTGCAGGTGATCAAACTCGGACGTATAGAAGCCGACACCCAGGGTCAGCGAGCGCAACTCGTTGATGAGGTCGGCGGTTTCCGCCTGTGGGATCTGCGCCACCACCTCGTCCCACCCCTTCCAGCCGGGCTTGGCGTCGAAGCCGAGCAACTGGCCGCGCCGGCTGCTGACCAGGCGCTGCACCTTCGACGTGAAATCGGTGGGCACCGAGATGACCACCTTGAGGACGGGCTCCAGCAGCACCGGCTGACACTTAGGCATGCCCTCGCGCATGCCCAGCGCGGCGGCCGCGCGGAACGCCATGTCGGAACTGTCGACGGCGTGGAACTGGCCGTCGGTCAGCGTTACCTGAAGGTCGACCACCTGGAAGCCGAGGGGACCGCGCGACAGATAATCGCGCACGCCGATCTCGACCGACGGAATGTACTGCTTGGGCACGACGCCGCCGGTGATCGAGTCGGTGAACACGAAGCCCGAGCCGCGCGGCAACGGCTTGATGTCCAGGTGGACATCGCCGAACTGGCCGTGACCGCCGCTCTGTTTTTTGTGGCGGGCATGCTGCGACACCGGCTTCTTGATGGTCTCCTTGTAGGGGACCTGCGGCCTCTTGGAATGGGCGGTCAGCCCGAACCGGTTCTTCAAACGGTCGAGCGCGATCTGCAAGTGCTGGTCGCCCATGCCCGAGAGGATCAGCTCGCCGGTGTCGGGATTGGCCGCGAAGCTGAGCGACGGGTCCTCGTCGACGATCTTGGTGAGCGCGCCGGGCAACTTCACCTCGTCGGCCCGGTGCTCGGCCCTCACCGCCAGCGCATAGAGCGCGGGCAGCGGGTTTGGCCAATCCTCGAACGTCAGCGCCCCCGAGGGGGACAGCATGGCGCCGGTGCCCACCGAATCCATGCGCGAGAAGGCGACAAGGTCGCCGGCCGTCGCCTTCGGCAGTTTTTCCTGCTTTTGTCCGATCAGGCGGATGATGCCGCTGGGCCGTTCGCCGTTCAGAATCACGCCTTCGGCGATCTCGCCGCGCAGCACGCGGGCCATCGACAGCTTGCCCGTATGCGAGGCGTGCAGCGTCTTGAACACCAAGGCAGCCGCCTCGCCCGCCGCCTCGAGGCCCAGTCTGGCCGCGGTTTTTTCGATGCCCGGCGCCTCATGGCGTAGGATCTTGAGAAGACGCGTGATGCCGTTGTCGTGCTCGGCGGCGCCGAACAGCACGGGAACGACGTGACCGTCCTGGAGCGCATGGGTGGCGTTCTCGAAGATGTCCTCGGGCGGCGGCACGTTCTCTTCGAGGAGGGCTTCCAACAGCTTGTCGTCGAAGTCGGAAAGCGATTCGAGAAGCGTCGTCCTGGCCTCCTCCAGCCACCCCTTCACTGCATCGGGAACAGGGATTTCGGTGGAATGGCCGCTCTCCACCCAATTGTACGCGCGCTGGCTGACGAGGTCGACCAGACCGGTCACCGCGTCGCCTTCCTGGATAGGGATCTCGCGCAGGATCAGCGGCTTGTCGGACAGCCCCTGCAGCGTTTCGATGGTGGCGCGGATGTCGCCGGCCTGGGTGTCCATCTTGTTGAGGAAGATGAGATGCGGAATGTCGCGGTCGTTGATGAACTTCATGAGCGGCGCCAGGGTCAGCGCCTTCTCGACGCCCGCCTCGCAGACGACGATCGCGACGTCGGCCACCATCAGCGCGTCGTACGCTTCCTGCGCCAGCTCGACCGATCCGGGGCAATCGATGACCGTCCAGGGCTCGCCCAGGTAGTCGAAACTGGCGACCGACAACTCGGTGGTCATTTGGCGGGCGCGGGCCTCCGGCGACGAGTCGCCGACGGTGTTTCCGTCGCGGATGGACCCTTTGCGGCCGATTACGCCGGCGGTGGCAAGCAGGCTCTCCAGAACGGAGGTCTTGCCGCTGAGATACGGGCCGACAAGGGCCGCACAACGGGGTCCGGATGGTACTTTTTGCGTCACGAAGGCCTCCCTGAAGAACAGCGGGTTTTGATTGCGGACTCGGGGGCGGACAGACGCAGCCGCCCGAGCTGTCGAGGTTAATGCCGCCATCCCGCGATGCAAGGAAAAAAGGAGGATTCGGATGCGATGCGACGGTCCGATGCGCCGCCGCGACGATGGCACGCCACAAAAAAGGCGACCATACCCATGAGGATCGTCCATTGACAGGGGTCCAGCCTCTTCGAATACTGTGCCACCCGTCGCCTCGAGCGGATGGACCGCCGCAGGGTACCGGGCTCCCAGTCCAGCGAGAAGGAATCGCTCCGTGCGCAAGGTCGTCACCCGCATACTGGCCGCAACCGCGGCCGTCATGGTCATGACGTCCACCGCTCATTCGGCGGAGGAGAAGGCCCTCAACGTCTACAATTGGAGCGACTACATCGCGCCCGACACCCTCGATCGCTTCGAGAAGGAGACCGGCATCAAGGTCAACTACGATGTCTACGACTCCAACGAGATCCTCGAAGCGAAACTGATGGCGGGCAATTCCGGTTACGACGTGGTATTCCCCACGGCCAGTCCATTCCTGGCCCGCCAGATCCAGGCGGGCATCTATCAACCGCTCGACCCCGCCAAGCTGCCGAACCGCGCCCACATCGACGCCGCCGCGCTGGCCACCCTGGCAAAGAGCGATCCCGACAACACCCACGCGGTCCCCTACATGATCGCCGGCACCGGGATCGGGGTGAACTTGGCCAAGGTGAAGGAGTTGGCCCCCGACGCGCCGCTCGACAGTTGGTCGATTCTGCTCGACCCGAAGTGGACCGGAAAGCTCAAGGCATGCGGCGTCACCCTGCTCGACGACGCCACCGAGGTGCTGTCGGCCGCCTTCACCATGCTCGGCATCGACCCGGCTACCGAGAAGTCGGCCGACATCGACGCCGCTGTCGACTATCTCTCGAAGGTGCGCCAGGACCTCAAATACATACATTCCTCGTCCTACATCAACGATCTGGCCAACGGCGACATCTGCGTCGCCCACGGCTACGGCGGCGATCTGGTGCAGGCCCGCGACCGGGCCCGCGAGGCGGCCAAGGGCGTCGACATCCTGGTTTTCTTCCCGAAGGAAGGGACCCAGGCGGTGATGGACGTCATGGCGATTCCGGCGGATGCGCCGCATCCGGAGAACGCCCACGCGTTCATCGACTTCATGATGCGTCCCGACGTCGTCGGCCCGATCACCGACGAGGTCGGCTACGCCAACGCCGTGGACGGGGCGGAAAAGTTTGTCAGCGCCGAGCGGCTGGCCGATCCGGTCATCTACCCGCCGAAGGCGGTGCGCGAGCGGTTTTTCGTGGTGCCGCCCAAGAGTCAGGCCTACGAACGGTCCCGCACCCGCGCCTGGACCCGCTTCAAGACCGGCATGTGAGCCGTCGGTCGGTGGCCGTGCTACGATCGGCAAGAGGGGGCGATCGGCATGCTAAGAACGGCTGAACGCAATGCGCCCAGCAGCCCGCGGTTCGAGCCCTGGACGCAGCCGGGAAACAAGCCCTTCATCCAGGTGCAGGGAGTGTCGAAGGCGTTCGGCGGCGAGCCGGCGGTGCTGGGGGCCAACCTCGACATCTACAAGGGCGAGCTGTTCTCCCTGCTCGGGGGCTCGGGCTGCGGCAAGACGACGTTGCTGCGCCTGATCGCCGGCTTCGAGGTCCCCGACGACGGGCGCATCCTTATCGACGGCATCGACATGTCCGGCGTGCCGCCCTACGAACGACCGGTCAACATGGTCTTCCAATCCTACGCGCTGTTCCCGCACATGTCCGTGGAACGCAACATCTCGTTTGGACTGCGCCAGGAACGGATGCCCCGCAAGGAAATGACCGAGCGGGTCCGCGAGGTGCTGGATCTGCTGCGTCTGACCCCGCTGGCCGGCCGCAAGCCGCACCAGTTGTCGGGCGGCCAGCGCCAGCGGGTCGCCCTCGCCCGCGCCCTGGTCAAGCACCCCAAGGTGCTGCTGCTCGACGAACCGCTGGCCGCGCTCGACAAGAAGCTGCGCGAGAACACCCAGTTCGAGCTGGTCAACATTCAGGAGCGGGTGGGAATCACCTTCATCCTGGTCACCCACGACCAGGAGGAGGCGATGACCATGTCGACGCGCATCGGCATCATGAACGAAGGCTACATCGAACAGGTCGGCACCCCGCGCGAGATTTACGAGTTTCCCGGCACCCGCTTCGTCGCCGACTTCATCGGCGCCGCCAACATGTTCGGGGGCGTGATCGCGCGCCTTGATGAGCAGGGCGCGGCGATCCACGCCCCCGATATCGAGTCCGAGGTCGAGGTGGCGCACGCCGGGGCCGGCGTCGCCGGCATGCCGGTGACGGTGATGGTCCGACCGGAAAAGGTGCGCATTTCCAAGGCCGCGCCCCAGCACCAGGAAACCAACCGCACCGAGGGGACGGTGGTTGAAATCGGCTACCTCGGCGACATGTCGATCTTTCACGTCCGGCTGGCCAGCGGCAAAGTGGTGCAGGCCTCGCAGCTCAACCTTCACCAGGACGCCGAACAGAAGATCACCTGGGAAGACCGCGTTTATCTGTCGTGGCACCCCTCCAATGCGGTGATGCTGACTCTATGAAACGGAAAGGTTTCGCCGCCCCCGTTCGGCCGGTTTCGGGCCGCGCCAAGGACCGTTGGGGCCGCGCCCTGGTGGCGGCGGTGCCGATGGGTTGGCTGCTGGTGTTCTTCCTGGCGCCCTTCCTGTTCGTGCTGAAGATCGCCTTCTCTGAAAACCGCATCGGCATCCCGCCCTACCAGCCGCTGTTCGAATGGATCGACGGCGCGGTGCTGCAGCTTCAGCTCAACCTCGCCAACTTCGCATTCTTTCTCGAAGATCCGCTCTATGCCGCCGCCTACCTCAACTCGCTGAAGATGGCGGCGGTGGCCACCCTGATCTGCCTGGCGATCGGCTATCCGATGGCCTACGGCATCACCAAGGTGCGCCAGCCGTGGCGCAACGTCCTACTGATGCTGGTCATCCTGCCGTTCTGGACGTCTTTCCTGATCCGTGTCTATGCCTGGATCGGCATCCTCAAGAACGAGGGGCTGCTCAACGGCTTCCTGATGTGGCTCGGCCTCATCGACCAGCCGCTGCCGCTGTTGCATTCCCCCTTCGCCGTCTATGTCGGCATCGTCTATTCGTACCTGCCGTTCATGATCCTGCCGCTCTACGCGACGCTGGAGCGCATGGACCTGACGCTCCGCGAAGCCGCCCAGGACCTCGGCTGCCGGCCCTGGCAGGTGATGCTCAAGATCACCCTGCCGTTGTCGCTGCCGGGCATCATCGCCGGCTCCATGCTGGTGTTCATCCCGGCGGCCGGCGAGTTCGTCATCCCCGACCTGCTGGGCGGCTCCAACGTGCTGATGATCGGCAAGGTCCTGTGGAACGAGTTTTTCCTCAACCGCGACTGGCCGCTGGCCTCGGCCGTCGCCGTGGTCATGCTGGTGCTGCTGGTGGTGCCCTTCATGCTGTTCCAGCACTTCCAGGCCCGCCAGACCGAGGGGGACGCCGCATGACCTCCTCATTCCGCTCCTGGCGCCTGTTCGCCGTGCTGGCCTTCGGCTACGCCTTCCTCTATGTGCCGATCGCGCTGCTCATCATCTATTCGTTCAACGAATCGAAGCTGGTCACCGTGTGGTCGGGCTTTTCGGTCAAGTGGTACGGCGAGCTGATCCGCAATGACAAGCTGCTGGAGGCGGCGTGGCTCAGCCTGAAGATCGCCTTCGTGTCGGCGACCCTGGCCACCGTCTTCGGCACCATGGCCGCGCTGGTCCTCGACCGCTTCGGGCGGTTTCGCGGCCGCACGCTGCTGGGCGGCATGATCGCCGCCCCCCTGGTCATGCCGGAAGTCATCACCGGGCTGGCCATGCTGCTGCTGTTCGTGGCGCTGGAAACCATGATCGGCTGGCCGGCCGGCCGCGGCCAGACCACCATCACCATCGCCCACATCACCTTCTCGATGGCCTTCGTCGCCATCGTCGTGCAGTCCAGGCTGCGCCACATGGACCGTTCGCTGGAAGAGGCCGCCCAGGACCTGGGGGCGCGGCCGCTCAAGGTCTTCTTCGTCATCACGCTGCCGATCATCGCGCCGTCGCTAGTGGCCGGCTGGCTGCTGGGCTTCACGCTGTCGCTCGACGACCTGGTGATCGCCAGCTTCGTTTCCGGACCGGGCTCTTCGACGCTGCCGATGGTGGTGTTCTCCAGCGTGCGGCTGGGCGTGAGCCCGCAGATCAACGCGCTGGCCACCGTGATCATCGTCACCGTGGCGGTGTGCATCACCCTGGCCGGGCGGCTGTTGACGCCGAAGGACGACGGCCGCAAGCCCAAGCGGGCCTGATCGTCGGGCCTTCTCCGCAAACGAAAGGGACGGCCCGTCGGGCCGTCCCTCGTCCAACCGCATCCGGGGGCTGGGCCCCCGTTCGGCGTCTTTTCAGCCGAGCGCGCCGCAGGCCCGCTGGATGCGCTGGCACGCCTCCTCCAGCAGGTCGGTGGAGGTGGCGTACGAGATGCGGAAATAGGGTTCCAGCCCGAACGCCACGCCCTGAACGGCGGCAACGCCTTCGGCCTCCAGCAGGTAGGTCACGAAATCCTCGTCGTTCCTGATGACCTTGCCGTCCGGCGTCGTCTTGCCGATGCAGCCCTCGCACGAGGGATACACGTAGAAGGCGCCCTCGGGATTCGGGCAGAAGATGCCCTTGGCCTGGTTCAGCATGGAAACCACCAGGTCGCGACGCTCCTTGAAGACGGCGTTGTTCTTGGCGATGAAGTCGTGCGGGCCGTTGAGGGCGGCCACCGCCGCCGCCTGCGAGACCGAGCTGGTGTGGGTGGTGCTCTGCGACTGCACCTTGTCCATCGCCTTGATGAGCGCGGTCGGCCCGGCCGCCCAGCCGACGCGCCAGCCGGTCATGCAATAGGCCTTGGATGCGCCGTTCAGGGTCAGCGTCCGCTCATAGAGCTTGGGCTCGACCTGGGCGATGGTGCTGAACTTGAAGTCGTCGTAGACGATGTGCTCGTACATGTCGTCGGTCATGATCCAGACGTGCGGATGCTTGAGCAGCACGTCGGCAAGGGCCCGAAGTTCCTTGGCGGTGTAGCCCGCACCGGTCGGGTTCGACGGCGAGTTGAGGATCAGCCACTTGGTCTTCGGCGTGATCGCCCGATCCAATGCCTCGGGCAACAGCTTGTAGTGCTGCTCCTTGGGACAGGCGATGAAGACGGGCGTGCCTTCGCACATCAACGCGATGTCGGGATAGGACACCCAGTAGGGGGCGGGAATGATCACTTCGTCGCCGGCATCCAGCGTGGCGATGAAGGCGTTGAATATGGTCTGCTTGCCGCCGCAGCCGACCGTGATCTGGTCGATCGCGTAGTCCAGCCCGTTGTTGCGCTTGAAGGCGGCGCTGATCGCCTTGCGCAGTTCGGGGGTGCCGTTCACCGCGGTGTATTTGGTTTCGCCGCGATCAATCGCCGCTTTGGCGGCCGCCCGGATGTGCTCGGGGGTTTCGAAATCGGGCTCGCCGGCCCCCAGGCCGATGACGTCGCGCCCGGCGGCTTTCAGCTCGCGCGCCTTCGTCGCAACCGCGATGGTCGGAGAGGGCTTAATTCGGGACAGACGGCTGGCAATAAAAGACATGTCTTGTTCCATCAATTTCCAGGGTTGATCGCGAGCCCCGACACTACGACGCGTCCCGGCGCGAAGCAACGGTAAA
>JAVEYE010000043.1:0-16012 GCA_034003665.1 Rhodospirillales bacterium
TCGCGGCGGATCGCACGATGGTCCGCTATCGGTCGGTTCGCCCTGACGACAGTGTCCTGCGTGACCGCCTGCGCGGCCTTGCCCAGGAACGCCGCCGGTTCGGCTATCGGCGGCTGTTCATTCTTCTCCGGCGGGAGGGGGAGCCGTCGGGCATCACCCGCATCTACCGGCTCTACCGCGAGGAGGGTTTAGCGGTGCGCAAGCGGCGGAACCGGCGCAAGGCCATCGGCAGCCGCGCGCCGATCCTGGTGGAAGCGCGCCCCAACGCCCGTTGGTCTCTGGACTTCGTCCACGACCAGATGGAGGGTGGACGGCGCTTCCGCGTGCTGAACATCGTCGACGATGTGACACGGGAATGTCTGGCCTCGGTTCCCGACACCTCCATCTCCGGCCTGCGGGTCATCCGCGAGCTGGCGGCGCTGGTGGCCCGGCGCGGCAAGCCAGGGATGATCGTCTCCGACAACGGAACGGAACTGACCTCCACGGCCGTGTTGAAATGGGCGCAGGACCACCGGATCGAGTGGCACTACATCGCGCCCGGCAAGCCCATGCAGAACGGCTACGTCGAAAGCTTCAACGGTCGGATGCGCGACGAACTGCTGAACGAGACGGTGTTCTCCAGCCTTCCTCAGGCTCGCGCCGCGATAGCCGCCTGGGTAATCGACTACAACACCACCAGGCCGCATTCGGCTCTCGGATACCAGACCCCGGCGGCCCATGCCGCCAAATTCACCGCAATGGGGCCAGGTTCTCCGCCCGTCCCGGGCTCCGATCCTGGCCCCATTGCCCTTCCCGCGCCAGACGGCGTAACCTCGGTCAAGGCTCTACTTCAGACCGGAGGAAGATTCCCACAGCAGGTCAGCTTAAGCACACCATCGACCGGCTTCGCGAGACCATCGAAAGCACCGCTCCGCGTCCGTCCATGCGCCCGGCGCCGGCGAACGACAATCAGCCGGACTTCTTCGTTCCCTCGCTCTACGACATCCCCGTCAAGGACGGGGTCGATCTCATGGACGTTGCCGTGTTCCGCCTATCGTCGGTCATACCGACGTCCTGCATTGGCGTCGCTCCCTTGCCAATTTCCTAGAGCGGCCTCAGGAGATTGATCTCCGAGAGGACTTGGTAGGTCGCGCGCATGACCGCGTCGACGGCCGGACTTGTATCGTCACGGCGATAGACGGCGAATACCTTTGCCTCGCCCATGGCAGGTCTACTTTCCAGATGGCAGATGCGCCCTTCGGCGTGCTGCGCCTCAATCAACTTCTCGGGCAGGACTCCGATAGCCACGCCAGCGGCAACCAAGTGCACGATCACCATCACGCTGGTACAGACGTCGATGTTTGTCGGCTCGACACCGTCTGTCCGAAACCAGTCAATAATTCGCCCATTAATCGCCGAGGGAAAGGCATTGGTAAGGATGGGCAGATGGCGGATGTCGGCAGGCCGGATGACCGGTCCTAGTCCCCAATCCGGCGATGCCGCCCATGTCGATTTCTGGACGCCCAGGGGGATCAAGCGTAGTCCCGGGCTGTTGAGCGGATCGACCAGGAAGGCGAGGTCCAAGCGGTGGTTCCTGATTTCCTCCTCCAGTTCGAAACTAGCGGAAACCGAGAGCTCGATCCGCAAAAGCGGATGCAACTCCCGTAAAATTTTTAGGAGCGACGGCAAGCAGACCAGGGCAAATGTCTCCGCCGCACCGACCCGCAGGACCCCAGATATTTCCCCATCGCTGCCGAGCCGCTCGCGGATCCGGGACACCTCGTTGAGAATGCCGCGCGTATGAACGAGCAGTGCCTCGCCTGTGTGGTTCGCACGTAGTGTTCGGCCGACCCGCTGGAAGACCTTGGTGCCAATCGCCGTTTCGAGGTCGCGAATCCTCAGCGAAATGGTCGGTTGCGCGACGTTGAGTTGACGCGCCGCCTCTTGGACAGAGCCCAAGCGAACAACCCAGTAGAAAGCCTCCAACTGCGCGAGTGTGAATCTCATAAATTTGATTTGCTAATATATTTGTTGCCAAAAATCAAATTAGTTTTGTTTTGGGTGTTTTAGTATCCTGCCTGTGCGATTTGATCGCGGTCGGTGCCGAAGTGTCGGTGCTGCAAGGCAGGTGAGAAGAGGAAGCGGCAGGCAGAATTGGAACGGTAGACGTCAGTGCTGGCAGCAGGAGGGGCGTAAGAGAACATGGACGTGGATCCGATCAGACTCGAAATCATCAAGAACTCGCTGACGATGATTTCGGACAACATAATGACCTCCGTCGTGCGGGTTTCACGATCGAGCCTGGTACGCAACAACCTCGATTTTTCTGCCTCCATCTGCGATGCCTCGGGCCGCATTGTCGCCCAAGGCCTTGCCCTGCCGGCTCATCTCGGGTCCATCATGCCGGCACTTCGCGGGTGCCTCGACCAGTTCGAAGGCGACATTCATCCCGGAGATATTCTCGCCATCAACGACCCTTACTTGGGTGGGAGCCACTTGAACGACATCTTCATGTTCAAGCCCGTATTTGCGGATAGTGAGTGCGTCTGCATCCTTGCGCTGATCCTTCACCACCTGGACGTGGGAGGGCGAGTGGCGGGCGGGAACGCGGCCGACAGCGACGAGATTTTTCAGGAAGGACTTTGTATCCCTCCATGCAAAATCTACTCACGCGGCGAACCCAACGACATGTTGTTGCGGATCATTGAGCGCAACTCACGCGCTCCTGGCAAAGTTTTGGGCGACGTCAAGGCGCAGATTTCTGCACTGATGGCTGCGGAGCGAGACGTACACCGGCTACTGGCACGGTATACGGTCTCCGAGCTGAAGCTCTACATGGGTGAGTTGCTCGACTATTCCGAGCGCGTCGTCAGAAGTTCGCTAGCCGCACTGCCGGACGGCGATGCGGAGTTTACGGAGTGGAACGACGACGACGGCTGTGGCAACGGCCCTGTCAAGATCCAGGTCAAATTGACGAAGGAGGGTGACCGGATCAAGGTTGATTACACCGGGACATCTCCGCAAATGAATGGCGCGCTGCACTTGAACTATAGCTTCACCGCTTCGTGCACTTACGCCGCATTGCGCGCAATCATGCCCAAAAATACCCCTAATAATGCGGGCTTTTACAGACCAATTGAAATTGTTGCGCCAGAGGGTTGCTGGCTTAACGTGCGGTATCCTGCCGCTCTAGGCGCAAGGGGGCAGGGTGGCTATCGCGTGCGATCCGCCATGCTCGGCGCCCTGTCCAAATTGCTGCCTGACCGCATACCGGCTTGCCCCGGCGGGTCCGAACTTGGCGTGTCGATCGCTGGGCGCGCGCCTGACGGCAAGCCGTTTCTTCACATGGAGTTCCACGCCATGACGGGGCACGGCGGCGGCCCCCAGGTCGACGGCCAAGACGCTGGTCCGTATTGTCTCGGAAACTTGGCCAATGCGCCCGTGGAACTGATCGAGGCCGAGAATCCGATACTGATCGAGGAGTATGGGTTCCTTGCCGACACGGGCGGCCCGGGGCGCTACCGGGGCGGGTTAGGCATCGTACGGCAATATCGGCTGCTGGCTGACGAGGCGACGATCCAAGTGCGGGCTGATCGACACCTCCACCAGTGCTGGGGCCTGCATGACGGTAAGGGTGGGCGTCCTGGGGCATCCTATTGGATATCGGCTGGATCACGCCGGAAGATTCCTTCCAAGTTCATTCGGACAATGCGGAAGAATGACGTGTTCCGGACCGAGATGGCCGGTTCCGGGGGGTATGGCGACCCCTTCTTGCGTGATCCGGAAGCTGTGGCCCGCGATGTCAAGCAGGGCAAGATCAGCCCTGCTCATGCCCTAAAGGAGTATGGCGTGCGGATTGACCCAATGACAAGCACCGTGACTTCGACTGTCCGAGTACGTTCCGAGGAACCAAAGGCAGGGCGGGCCGGGGCCGGAACGGTTTCATTTTCTAAGCACAATTTCTATCAACGATTGGCGGCAAACAGATCACGTTTTCTCCAACGGGTGACGGAGGAAGCGGGCAAGACGGTCGGCATGCCGAGCGAATGGCGTGGCAGCCTCGGGTTGACAGGCAGCAATTCTGCTCGCCCCTCGTATCTTCGGGCAGATGTCATCGCGGCAATGGCGGAAGGCGCGCGAAGCCCGGTTGGCCTCACCACCTACATCGAGCGATTGCGCACCTTGGTCAAGAACCATTACGGCGACCATTATGACGCCATCGCGACCAACACATGCGAAGCCGGCATTTGGGCCTCACTCGAAGCATTGGCCAGCCCGCCAATCGGCGGTCGGGGCGAGGGATATCGCGCCCGCTACATCGGTCTGCATGAAGGGCACATAGAGCACCACCTGTCGTATGGCCGGCCGTATCCGCCAAAGTACAAGGATATCTTCGCGGACCGCACCAATGTGGCGGGCGAGTATGGCGTCTTGGGGCGCCGCCTGAACAATCTGGATGTCATCATTGTTCCGATTGCGGGCGCAACATACTCTGTTCACGGCATCAAATCTTTCGTCGTGCCGCAGTTGATGGATGCGGACGCGGTCGCGACCAAGGCGGAGTTGGAGCGCACCGTTCACCGTCACGGGGATTGCGTTTCGGCTATCGTCAGCCTCGGTTATGATACGCCGGGCTACGGCTATGGAGAGAAGGCCGACGGCGAGACGTCGGACCTCAAGGTGGCGATGGGCGCCATCGCCCGTCAAAACAATGTTCCCTACATCGTCGATAATGCGCGCGGCATTCCGTTCTTCGGTCCCCATCCAGATCGCTACGGTGCCGATCTGCTCTTGTTCAGCATGGACAAGGTCGCCGGGGCGGCGACGAGCGGTTTGATCATCGGACGGGAAGACAGCGTTGTCGCGTTGCAGCGGATCCTCGGTTTCCACAGCGAGCGATACAGTGGCGATACCGCCTATGGGAAGGGGGCGATGGTCGCCTTTGACCCAGGGCGCGAAGCCCTCGTGAGCCAGGTCGCCGCGCTGGAATGGATCCGCGATAACGGCGACCAGATCCGCAGCGCCATCGACGGACTATACGAAATTGTCGTCAATGAAATGCAACCTTTGATGGATATTTATGGCGAGGGGATCGCTATCGAGAAAACCTACAACGGCGGGGGCGTCGAGATCAACTACACCAGGACGTGGACCGCCGACGGAGCGGTTGGCCTCCCCATTTTCTCGACCGAGGACAAGGCCGCCAACATGAACCTGATTTCGTCGGGAGTGTCGGCGCTCGGCATTCTGCCGCCGTCGGCCGACGAGGGTAACATCACCATCACACTTGGCCGCGGAATGCTGGACGAGGAGGGAGGGCTGCTACCGGAACGCGCCCGCATTGCCGTCCGTGGGCTTGCGGAGGTGCTGCGGATCCTGTCCGAGGTGAGCCGGCCATGACGCAGATCGACAAGAATATCGCCGCGGCCACCAGCGGATACCGCCTCGGAATCGATATCGGCGGCACCTTCACGGACCTCGTCCTCATCAGTTCAGACGGAGTGGTGCATACGAAGAAGGTTCCCACGACGCCTGACGACTACAGCCGAGCAATATTGGAGGGAACCAAGGCGATCCTTGACGAGGCCGGGATCGACTTCCTTTCCGTGGCGGAAGTGAGTCACGCAACAACCATTGCAACGAACACGATCATCCAGCGCAAGGGCGTGAAGGTCGCGTTGATCACGACGGCGGGCTTCCGCGACGTGCTCGAGATCGGGCGTTTCCGGACGCCGCGCCTTTACGATCTTGATTATCGCAAGCCCGAACCGCTTGTCGAACGCGCCCTGCGATTCGAGGTGCCCGAGCGAATGCTCGCCAATGGCGACATCCATTTGCCACTGGACGAGGCTGCCGTCATGCGAACCGCCGAGGCATGCCGCGCCAACGGCGTGGACGCGATTGCAGTCTGCTTCATCAATTCCTACGCTAACCCGGAGCATGAGCAGAGGGCCGCGCAGCTACTGCGCGAGCACGCCGGTGGGGCAGCAGTTTGCGCCTCCTCCGATCTCGTTCCGCAGGTTCTCGAATACGAGCGCACCAGCACCACGGTCATCAACGCCTATGTGCGCCCGATCATCGAGAGCTATCTGCAGACCTTGCGCCAGAAACTGACCGATTTCGGCATCGCCGTCCCTTTGCACATCATGCAATCGAGCGGTGGCATGCTGCCTTGGAAGGTGGCCGCCGAAAACCCGGTACACATCATCGAATCCGGGCCGGCGGCAGGCGTGGTCGGTGCTCAAAAGCTGGGCAAGAAGCTGGGGCTCGGCGATCTGATTGTCTTCGACATGGGTGGCACAACGGCCAAGGCTTCGGTCGTCCGCGACAATGAGTTCAGCCTTAGCCCGGAAACCGAGGTCGGTGGCGGCGCCGCGCTTGGTCACCGGCTGCTGCAGGGAAGCGGCTACGTGGTCCAGGTGCCTACGATCGACATGGCCGAAGTCGGCGCCGGCGGTGGAAGCATTGCCTGGCTGGATGCGGGCAACGTCATGCAGGTCGGTCCCGAAAGCGCGGGGGCTCGGCCGGGGCCGGTTTGCTATGGAAAGGGCGGGACGCAACCTACGATAACCGACGCCAATCTGGTGCTCGGCTATCTCAACCCCGAGGTCCTCTGCGGGGGCGAACTACAGATCGATTTTGCAATGGCGCAAGATGCCATCGACGAATTGGGGAGTAGGCTCAGCCGATCCAGGATCGAGACTGCCTTCGGCATTCATTCAATCGCCAACATCAACATGATCCGGGCTCTCAGCGCCGTGACATCCGAACGGGGTCTGGAGGCCTCCGGATTCACCATGATGGGCTTCGGAGGCAACGCCGGCGTTCATGTCTGCGGTTTGGCCGAAGAGATCGGGATCAATCGCATCCTCATCCCGCCGGCGGCGGGCGTTTTCAGCGCCCTCGGACTGTCATTCGCCGATGTGGAGCATGTCTCCCTACGGGCCTTCTACCGCGGCATCGGTCAGACCGATCCTGCCGTGCTCCAAGGGGCGTTCGTTTCCATGATCAGTGAGGTCGAGGCGCTGCTCGACGCCGATGGCTTTGGCGCAGCAAAGGCGAAGGAAATCGCTCTTTATGCCGATGCGCGCTATGCGGGCCAGACGTCGACGCTAACTGTGCCCATCGCCCCGCTGCCCGTGACGCCGGCAACGATCGACCAATTCGTTTCGGCATTCAACGAGGTTCATGAGCAGACATTCGGGTATGTCTCCAGCGAGGAGCCGGTTCAACTGGTCTGCCTGAAGGTGGTCGGTCGAGGACTTTCTGACACGACACGGATGCCCGAGAACGTCCAGGTTTCCCGACAACACCACGTCCCGCAAAGATCGCGCGAGGCGTATTTTGGGCCCGATCATGACTGGCTTTCCACGCCTGTCTTCTCGCGTGCCGCGTTGGCTGAAGGCGTCCTAGAAGGGCCGTTAATTGTCGAGGAGTACGACACAACCACGGTGGTGCGCCCCGGGTGGACTGCGGAGTTGGATACATGGAACAACATCGTTCTGACTCGGGTGCCGGCGCGCTGAGTTCCTGCCCAAGTGGCAGTTGCCTCAGTACGTCCGGCCGGGCGGACCAGCTAGAAAGTTCGGCAGTTGTCACCTCGTCAGGACCCTGTTCGCTCGAACGAAAGCGATCTCGGTAAGGACCCGGCAACTGATCAGCAGACCAACTGACAACAAGATCAGCGGAAGCAGGCTTTACCAACAGGAGCAATTAACCATGACATCTATGCTTAAGACTCTAGTTCTGGCGTGTGCGGCGCTTCCAGTGCTTGCCATGCCTATGTCGATCGCTCAAGCGGCCGACCCTAGCACGATCACCTTTACCGGTGGTGGCCCCCAGGGACGATGGTTCCTGCAGGCATCCTTGTTCTCGAAGATTCTCGATCGCGAACTCCCGCAGACTTCGTTCAGCGCCGTGACCGGCAAAGGCAATTCCGTTGGGCTTATTAAAAAGGTCAATGCCAACCAGGCCCAGCTTGGTTTTGCCCAGGCGTACCACATAGACGATGCGCTGAAGCACGCCGGCCCTTTTGAAAACGACAAGACCGACTACAGTCAGGTTGTCGCCTGGTTCACGCTGGACGTGAACATCATGAATGTGATTGGCGACGCGTCGATCAAGAGTTTCGCCGACCTGAAGGGCAAGAGAATCTCGATCGGCCAGAGGGGCAGTGGCGACGATTACGAGTGTAAGATCCTTCTCAACGCCCATGGGATCAACGACGACAACGCCAAATTCGTGTACGCAACGCGGGGCGATGCGTCGGAACAGCTCACCAACGGGCAACTTGATGCGCTGTGCAGTCCTTTCACGCGTAACAATCGCGGCTTTCTCGCCGGATTGTTCTCGGCCCGTCCGATCGGGACGGACGTCGAATACATTCCGCAAGATCCGGAGGCATTGGCGGCGATCTCGGCAAAATACCCCCAGTACATCGTCGACAGGGGCGGCGAGCCGGCGTTTGATCGCCAGGCTGGAGGGCCGGTCAACATGGACCGCATGGCCTATGCAATGGTGGCCACCGCCCGTCAGGATCTGCCGGAGGACTTTGTTTACAGGATGACACAGATCCTGTTTTCGAATTGGGAAGAGGTCCAAGCCCAAGCTCCGTGGATGAAGGAACATAACGGACCTGAGTTTGCAGCCTCCGCTGATTTCGTGCCCTTCCACCCGGGAGCGGTGAAGTTCTTCAAAGAAAAAAGGGTTTGGAAGAAGCAGTAGGCGTCACGCAGCCATGTCGGCGCGGTGCCCACTGACCAGGGCATCCGCCGGCAGTCTGCAGCGCGGATCACGAAGTCCGGGACGAGCCGTTGCCGCGGTTGGGCCCTTGGCTCTGTCGGGTATCCAGGCTCAAGAACCGTTGCCATCACCAATCGGGGGAAAGGTATTAGCGTGGCCAGAATAACCGCCAGTTCGCTGCATCGTTTGGTGTGTAGCATCTTCAAGTCGGCTGGCTCAGAACCGCGGGAGGCGGGACTGATTGCAGACCAACTTGTCGATGCGAACCTCTGCGGACACGATTCGCATGGGGTTATCCGCATTCCCGGATACATCGAACAGATGCGGGCCAAACGGCTGCTACCGAACAAGCGGGCCAAGATCGTTGCAAATTTTGGTGCCACGACAATCCTTGACGGCCAACTTGGCTTCGGGCAGGTGATTGGCCACGAAGCAATGACGATCGGGATTGAAGCGTCTGCCGAGCACGGGGTGGCGCTTGTCGGAACGCGCAATTCCGGGCATCTGGGCCGGATTGGCTATTGGGCCGAGATCGCCGCGATGGCTGGTCGAGCCTCGCTGCATTTCATATCGGCGGCATCGCCGGGCGGCGCGCAGGTCGCTGCGTTTGGGGGACGGGACCGTCGGATGGCCGCCAATCCCATGGCCATGGGCATGCCCGTCAAGGATCAACCGCCGATCATTCTCGACTTCGCGACTTCTGCGACGGCTGTTGGAAAGGTGCGTGTGGCCCAAAACAGAGGGGAGAAGCTTCCTCAAGCCTGTATCGTCGACGCCGATGGCCATTTGACGGACGATCCGAAAGCGCTTTTCGGAGATAAGCCCGGAGCCATTATCCCGTTTGGCGGACACAAGGGATTCGCACTGAACGTGTTCAATGACATTTTCGGTGGAGCCTTGACCGGTGCTGGCATACCGCACAAGGGCGAACGGAGTTCGGTCCAGTCCGGGAACAACATGCTGTCGATTTTTATCGCTCCCGACCGGTTTCTCGACGTCGAAGGCATGGCGGCACAGCTAAAGGAATATATCGAGTGGCTTGCTGCGTCCGAACCCATGGAGGCGGGACAGAAGGTAAGGGTTCCAGGGGTCGGCGTTGCGATGGAGCGAGACCGCCGTAAAGCCCAAGGCATCGAGTTGGAAGAGCTGACGTGGAAGGCAATAGTGGCTGCAGGTGAGCAGGTCGGGTTGAAGCGTGACGACCTGCAATAGTTCGCATGTTAAGCGCGGTCGGGATCTCGTCCGCATTGATGGTTAAGGAGGTAACGATGGAAGGCGGTATTTTTGTAGTGCAGATGGACGTGCCTCCGCACCTGGAGGACGACTTCAACCGAATTTATGACACCCAGCACATTCCCGAAATCACCAAGGTTCCGGGAGTTCGGGGCTGCGTGCGCTACCGCTTGGCCAATTCCGACGTGGCCGGTGTGCCGCGATATATGGCGATCTATTATGTGGACTCTGCCGAGGTGCCCAACAGCTCGGCCTGGAAGGCCGCCTCCGAAAAGGGCGATTGGGCAACGGTCATTCGCCCTCATGTGACAAACCGTATTCGCTCGTTCCTGGAGCGGTTGCCAGCGTAGCGCGCCGTTCGTTGGCCCGAAGGAAATCTTATCAATGCAGCAAGCGTTTCAGATTGGAGAGGCGGTTGAATGATTATCGAAGGCGGTAGCAGCCAGCTGGAGTTGCCTGGCAAGGGGAGGGGCTTATGAGTCGGGCCCTTGTTCTCAATAGCAGTGATACCGTCGCCGTTGCCCTGGCGTCGGGGGTGGATGGTACCGATTGCGCTCTCGAGGGCGCCAAGGCGG
The DNA here is from genome assembly GCA_034003665.1 of Rhodospirillales bacterium. Taxonomy (GTDB): domain Bacteria; phylum Pseudomonadota; class Alphaproteobacteria; order Rhodospirillales; family Shumkoniaceae; genus Shumkonia. The sequence continues at coordinate 10,530 of JAVEYE010000043.1, forward strand.
GGACGATAAAGCTTCAGCAGCAGATCCCGTTCGGCCACAAAGTTGCCATCAGGCAGATGGCCCAGGGCGAGGACGTCATCAAGTACGGACAAATTATTGGCCGTGCGACCGCAGCCATCGAGGTCGGCGAGCATGTTCACATTCATAACGTCGAATCCCTGCGTGGCAGGGGCGACTTAGCTGGTGGGTAAAAGAGTGGATACTACCTTTCTTGGTTATGAGCGGCCCAATGGTGAAGCCGGCATTCGAAACTGGGTCGGTGTAATTTCCGTTCTCGATGTCGCCAATCCCATAACGCGGGCCATCTGCAGGACCGTGGGGGGGACGATCCCCATCACGACCCTGTTCGTGCGAGGCCAGTACGGGCGAGATCTTGAAATTTCCTACAATGTGTTGGCGGGCATGGGCAGCAATCCGAACCTTGCCAGCGTGCTCCTGATCGGACTGGAATCCACCAGCACTGAGACCGTCGCGGAACGTATCCGCAGCAGCGGGAAGTCGGTTGAAGCGATCGTCATCCAAGAGGCGGGGGGATCGATTTCGGCGATGGTGCAAGGCATCCGCAAGGCGATGTCGCTGGTGATCGAGGCCTCGCAGATACGCCGCACGCCAATTCCATTGTCCGCATTGACCATCGGTGTAGAGTGCGGTGGTTCCGACAGTACGTCGGGCATCTCAGCCAACCCTGCCATAGGTCGCGCTGCCGATCGCCTCGTCGGCGAGGGCGGCCGCGTTGTCATTTCCGAGACGGCCGAGTTTCTTGGGGCCGAGCACATTTTCGCCGAGCGTGCGGTAAGCGAGGAAGTCCGCAATCGATTCCTAGGGCTCGTCTTGGCCCATGAGAAGGAAGCAATGGGGCGCGGCGTAGATATCCGCGGAACCAATCCAGTGCCCGACAATATTCGTGGCGGTCTCACCACGATCGAGGAGAAGGCGCTTGGCGCAATGACCAAGGCCGGCACGACGCCGTTGGTAGGCGTGGTCGAATATGGCGAACCGGTAACTGATCGCGGTATGCACTTCATGGCGACGCCCGCCCCGGCGGTCGAGTCGATGACCGGATTGGCTGCGGGCGGATGCCAACTTATCCTCTTCGCAACCGGCGTTGGAAATACGATCGGCAACATGGTTGCTCCGACCATAAAGGTGTCAGGAAACATCAACACCGTTCGTACGCTTGTTGACGATATTGACTTCGATGTTTCACCTATTCTGGAAAGTGGTGCTCCAATATCGGAGATGGGCGACAGCTTGTTTGATTACACCGTCGGAGTCGCGTCCGGCACCGTCACCAAGAGCGAAGTCATTGACCAGAGGGAAACTGCGGTCAGTCGATTTGAGCCTACGATCTGAGCGCCTGGGGGGCATCCGGCTTTTGGGGCGCGGTATTGTGAGGTATGTCATTGCGGCACGAGGGAAATAAATGAGCGCTAGAGATGAGCATTCTCTCGAACTGACTGTGCCTGCAATCATCCGATTCAAGGGATTGCTGTGCAGTGTCATGGTGATAGCCGGATGCGCTATGGCGCTTTATACGGGCGCAACTGGGCCGTTTCAACCCCCTGTTCAACGTTCTCTATTCCTGTTGATATTACTTCCCCTTCTGTTCATGCGTGTCCCTTCGGGGCTGATCAAGGACACGTATGTAGAAACGGTGTCAGGGCTGATATTGGGTGCTCTCTCCATATTCGTGATGGCTTGGTATATCATCGACTATGAGCGCTTAGCGTTTGACCCATTCATTAATCATTCCGATGTCGTCGTGGGTATTATCGGGCTGATACTTGTTTTGGAGTCCGTACGCCGCACCGTGGGCATGCTGCTCACGCTGTTCTTGTCCGCTTCATTGGCATTTGCTTATTTTGGCAATTATATGCCGACGTTGTTCCGCCATTCAGGCCTGAGCCTGCACGAAATTGTCAGCAATATCTATTTCGGTACTGACGGCGTCTTCGGAACGCCGGTGGGCGTGACTTCAACGTTCATTGTTATGATCGTCATGCTTGGGGCATTTCTCTCCGTCACAGGCGGGGTCGAAATGTTCATGGACATCACGAAGGCGATCGCTGGTCGATTTGTCGGGGGGCCGGCAAAGATGGCGGTGGTGGGTTCCGCCATGATGGGCACGATCACTGGTGCGACCGTCGCCAATGTCGCTACGACCGGCGCCATAACGATCCCCCTAATGAAGCGGTCGGGATATCAGCCCGCTTTTGCGGGTGCGGTAGAGGCCTTGGCATCCTCCGGCGGACAACTCATGCCGCCGATCATGGGTGCCGCCGCATTCATCATGATCGACTTCCTGAATATGAACTACATTGACCTAATGGTTAACGCGGTAGTTCCATCGTTCCTGTTTTTCTTCTCAGTATACATTGTTATCCACGTCCGATCCGTTAAGAGGAACTTAAAGCCATTACCTAAATCCGAGATTCCTACCCTCGGGAATGCGCTCAGGCAACGCGGTCATATGCTCCTTCCCTTGGTGCTTCTAGTCTATCTTCTGATCGAACGCTTCGGGATCATGTATGTAGCCTTCTTCGCCGTGCTGTCAGCGATCGTGCTGAGCTATGCGCGATCGACCACGCGACTGGGGTTGAAGGGATTCTATCAGGCGTTCGACGAGACAATGAACGCGCTGATTCCCCTGGTCGGCATCACCGCGGGATCCGGCATTCTGATCGGCGTTCTGTCGGCCACCGGCCTGAATTTGAAGATTACCTACCTGATCGAGTACGTGGCCCAAGGCAGCTTGTTCGTGACGCTCCTCACGTCAATGGTGGTTTGCATCATTTTGGGGATGGGGCTGCCGACTGTCGCCGCCTACCTCATTCTCGCGGCGCTGGTTCCGACATCCATAATCAATCTCGGCATTCCACCCGTGGCCGCCCACCTGTTCATTTTCTACTTCGCCATCCTGTCGGCAATTACGCCGCCGGTTTGTACGGGCGCCTATGTGGCGGCCGGAATCGCCAACGCCGACCCAATGAAAACGGCTTACGAGGCTATCCGTCTTGGGCTCATCGTCTACCTCCTTCCGTTTGCGTTCGTTTACAGCCCGTCACTCATCCTCATCGGCAGTCTGTGGGATAGTGCGATCAGCATCACCACATGCATCATCGGTATTACCTTTTGGGCCTATGGACTGGAAGGTTTTGTCCGCCAACCGATCGGCCCGTTGTTGCGGGCAGCCTTTCTTCTCTCCGGAGTCCTCCTCGTGTGGCCCGTGTTCACCATTAGCATGGTGGGTCTGGTTGTCGGGACCATCGCGGGTGCCGTCACTCTATTGTCGAAGCGTCGTGGGCATGCCGTCTGATATGCATTCTTGGCATCGGCCGGCGATGTCAGAGACGTAGGTGTTTTGCGACCAAGCTTTTTTGACATCGGGAGTTCGATTCCATGCTAAAGCGCGTTGGCCTCGTCGGCAGTGGAACCATCGGTCGTCATATAGTCCGGGCCCTGCTGGAAAGTGAGTTTGCCCAGATCGCCTTCATTTGCGATCTGGATGTTCGCGGCGCTGCAGAAATTGCCCCTGGCGTGGATGTCTTTGACGATCTTGCGGGAATCTCCACGCGTCGTGCCGATCTCGTTGTTGAGGCAGCTAACGCAGAGGTGATGCAGAGGATCGCCCTTGATGTTCTGGCGAAGGGAAACTTTCTCCCATTTTCTGTGACGGCTCTTGCGAACAATGATTTTTATTGTTCAGTCCTAGAACAGTGTAAACGCTGTGGGACGGTTCTTTTCGTTCCTCACGGTGCATTACTCGGACTGGATGGAGTGTTCGACGGGCGGACGATCATCGAATCAGTAACCATTCGAACCATCAAAAAGCCGGCCAATCTGGGTCTGGCCGAGACTGAGGTCGGCACCATCTACGATGGCCCGACCCGTGAAGCATGTCGGCGTTTCCCTAGAAATGTTAACGTTCACGCGGCACTGGCTCTAGTGGGCTTGGGATTTGACCATCAGCGGAGCATTATCGTCTCGGATCCCGAAACACCGTCTATGCGCCATGAGATTGAAATCAGTGGTCCGGGAATCGAATGGAAGCTGATGATCGCGAGCGTCCCTGTCGGTACCGTGACCGGTAGTTACACGCCATCGTCCGCGGCTTCGACGGTCATGCGCACCCTCAAGGTCGGATCGGGAATTACGCTGGCCTGATTTCCGCTGGAGGGTCCCGTGGTGGCGCGGATTCCTTTCGGGGGCGTCACGTTATTGAGAGGACGGAGATAATGGGTATTATTGACTTTCGGCTCCGCCCGCCCGTCGCCGGCTATCTCGATATGATCATGTACGCCAACGCGCCGCGGCGGGACCGGGCGACGCGCATGCACGGCTTCGAACCGGCAAAGTCTGCCGTCCACAAGTCTGTCGACATGCTGCTCCAAGAGATGGATCGTGCCGGCGTGACGACGGGAGTCATGGTCGGGCGGGTGTCGAAGGTCTTCGGCTCGGTTTCCAACGAGGATCTCCTTCGCATCCAGGCCGACTATCCCGGCCGGTTCATCGGCATCCCGTCGATCGACCCGGTCGATCGGAGGGCTGCCGAGGCCGAAATCGACCACGCCGCACAGAACGGCTTTCGTGCCGTCGGCATCGAACCCGGCTTGAGCGCAGTGCCGATGCACATCGACGACCGGCGCCTCTATCCTCTTTACGCCAAGCTCGAGGACATGAAGGTGCCGGTGGTCGTCATGGCGGGCGGCAATGCGGGGCCCGACCTGTCCTACACCGACCCGGTCCACATCGATCGGGTGGCCGGGGACTTCCCCGAGTTGAAAATCGTCGCCACCCACGGCGCCTGGCCCTGGGTCCACCAGATCCTGCACGTCGCTTATCGGCGGCCGAACCTTTTCTTGTCACCCGACCAGTACCTAGCCAACATGCCGGGCATGGACGACTTCGTCCGCGCCGCTGACGGATATCTGGCGGACCGGTTCGTCTATGCCAGCTCCTATCCCTTCACGCCAGTCGATAAGTTCGCGGAGTGGTTCCGCCGCTTGCCGATCCGCGAGGAAAATCGGCACAAGGTCATGTATCAGAATGCAGCAACTCTCCTCGGCATTTGAGTTGTTAGCCGCCGCCTTGGAAAACGGGGGGATATTGTTCGGGAACCATCCCCACCTTTCCATGCCGAAGGTGGCCGGTGTGGAGCGCGATATGTGGCTGACCCTGGGCATGACCCAGAACACCCAGCCCGGCACTACTTCAGCCTTTGTGGGATCTGGACGCCTATCCACGGACTGGGCGCACCGTCGCCCGTCGGACTGCGGATCTTGTGCCCGGCCGGCCGGGATGTTGGCGCCGTGTAGATTGCCAGGAGCGTTGAAGCGCTAGGTACGCGTCCGGCGACGCTTTCAATTACCCACATTTAGCCGATTTCACTGAGCGGCGCGCAATCTGTTGCGCGGTAGCAATCATTCATGATTCGTTGTCTGGCACCGAATCGTTGGGGAGCGGTGCCGATGGATGGGTCAATT
>JAVEYE010000044.1:0-15886 GCA_034003665.1 Rhodospirillales bacterium
GCTTATGAGCGGGGCAGGATCGGGGAGCGATATATCCTTGGGGGCGACAATCTGACCCTTCGCCAAATCCTGGTGACGGTCGCCGCATTGACGGGGCGGCGGGGGCCGCTCTTTCGCGTTCCCCACGGGGTCATCCTTCCCGTCGCCGCCCTTGCCGAGACGTGGACCCGGTTGATTGGGGGCAATGAGCCGTTTGTGACACTCGATGGCGCACGCATGGCCCGCAAAAAGATGTTCTTTTCCTGCGGGAAGGCCGCCAAGGAGCTGGGATATGCGCCGCGACCATCCATCGAGGCGCTGTCCGATGCCATCCTGTGGTTTCGCGAGAACGGCTATCTTGGCTGATCGCCAGCCGTTCATTGCGGTTCGTTCGCGAATGGTTTAGACGAAAAGCCGTTCAACGGGATGAGGCGATTTCATCAATGAAGGCCTTAATGCTGGCGGCCGGGCTGGGCACCCGATTGTACGGAAACGGTGAAGACCAGCCGCCCAAGGTTCTGCTTCGCTTCGAAAACAAGACGCTTCTTCAGCGCCACATCGAAATCCTTCGGGCTTGTGGGGTGGAGGAACTCGTCATGGTTCTCGGCTACCGCAAGGATGAGATCGAGGCCGAATTGCAGGCCATCGGCGCCGGGGATTTTGTCCGCACGTACTTCAATCCGGACTTTCGTGACGGTCCCGTGGTGTCGATGTGGAGGGCGCGTGACGTCCTCAAAAGCGGCAGCGACATCCTGTTCATGGACGCCGACGTGCTCTATCCGCCCCTGCTCCTCGAACGCCTGATCGCGGCGGCCGACCGGACCTGCTTCCTGTTCGATCGGGGCATAGACGCCGGCGAGGACCCCGTGCGGATCTGCGTCCGGGACGGTCGGATCGTCGACTTTGGCAAGATGATCGAGGGCGATTTCGATGCCATAGGCGAGTGGCCGGGCTTCATGAAGATGGCGCCGGCGATCGCCGCGCGGATCGCCGATGCGACGGCGCGGTACGTGCACGCCGGAAAAGTCGAGTTGGCCTACGAGCCGGCTATGCGTGACGTGCTGATGGACTCTCCTCCGGGCGCCTTCGGGTTCGAGGACATCACAGGCGTTCCTTGGATCGAAATCGATTTTCCGGACGACCTCATCCGTGCGCAGCGGATTGTCTATCCCCGGGTGGCGGCCGCCACCGCCGGCAACGACGACGCGACGGCGTCCCGGCACTAGTCCCGCCAAAACGGCATCAATGATGGATACTTCGGTCGCTGAACTTGGTCGTCAATTCCTCGACCGCTGGGTCGAGGGGATGCGGCGATGGGCTCCATGGGTGGTTGTCGTCGCCCTGTCGGCCACGCTCGGCGCTGCCGTGTTCGTGGTCCGCAACGTTTCCATCAATACCGATACCGAAGAGATGCTGTCTCCGGATCTGCCGTTCCAGAAGTACTCCCGGGAAGAGGACGAGGCGTTTCCCCAACTCTCCGATACGCTCGTTGTTGTGGTTGACGGTCAGACGCCCGATTTGGCCGATGACGCCGCAGTTGCCCTGGCAGGCGAGATGCGGCAGCGCCCGGAGTTCTTCCGCAGCATTTACGACCCGGCGGCGGACGCCTTCTTTCGTCGGAACGGGCTGCTTTACCTGAGCACCGACGAACTCTACGCACTGAGCGACCGCTTGGCCGAGGCCCAACCCTTTCTGGGCGCTTTGTGGCACGACCCTAGTCTGCGTGGCTTGTTCGACATTCTCGGACTGGCCATCGACGCCTCCCTGGAGACCAAGGATGTGGCCCCGCCCATCGAGATCGGGAGGGTGCTGGCCGCCGTAGCGGAAACGCTCGAAGCCCAGCAGAATGGGCAATTCTCCCAACTCTCCTGGCGGCAACTGATGATGGCCGATGATAGAGAGGGCGGTCCCTATCGTCGATTTATCCTCGTGCAGCCGGTCCTTGATTTTGGGTCTCTCCAGCCGGCCACGGCCGCCATCGACACCGTCCGCAGCCTCGCGCAGGGTCTTGGCCTGACGCCGGATCGGGGCGTTCGCGTGCGCTTGACCGGCTCGGCCGCCATGGCCGAGGACGAACTCAAAAGCGTAGAGGAGGGCATGGGCGTCGCCGCTCTGGTGTCGATGGTTTTGGTTGGCGCCCTCCTCCTTCTTGCCTTCCGCTCCGTCCGCCTCGCTCTGGCGACCCTGGTCACCTTGGCCATGGGATTGGTGTGGACGGCAGCGTTCGCCACTTTGGCAATCGGACGGTTGAACCTGATTTCGGTGGCGTTCGCGGTTCTGTTCATCGGTTTGAGCGTCGACTTCGGAATCCATTTCGGCCTTCGCTACAGGGAAGCCGTTCGCGAGGGGGGCGGATCGGGCCCGGCGCTGCGGAAAGCCGCAGCGAGCGTCGGCGGCGCCCTTGCCTTGTGTGCGGTGGCCGCGGCGATCGGTTTCTTCTCCTTTCTTCCCACGGCCTATCTGGGGTTGGCGGAACTTGGCCTCATCGCGGGCGCGGGCATGTTCATCGCCCTGTTTTCCAATTTGACGATTCTCCCAGCCCTGCTGGCCCTGATGCCGGTCCGCGCCCACGACGCCGCCGGCGGTGGTCGTGGCTTGGGCAATCCGGCCGCCGGATGGCTTGCCGGCTACCCCCGCGCGGTGCTGTCGGGGGCCTTGCTGTTGGCGGTGTTGGCGTCCCTGATGCTGCCGCGCGCCCGTTTCGATTTCGACCCCCTCAATCTGCGCGATCCAGAAACCGAATCGGTTGCGACCTACCTGGACCTCGTTGAAGACGATGCCGACGGTCCCTATTCGGTGACGATCCTGGCGAAGGATGTGGCCGAGGCCCGCACGCTGGGGGAGAGCTTGAGCCGACTTCCAGAGGTTCGCGAGACTCGGTCGATTGCCGACTATATCCCCGCCGAGCAGGACACTAAGCTCGACATCATCGGGACTATGGCTCTGTTCTTGGCGCCCGCCCTGAGCCCCGGAAACCAACAGACTCCCCCGTCGGTCTCCGACAATCGGCAAGCCCTGTCCGGCCTCCTCGACCGACTGAACGCACTGGCCGAGAGGGATGTCGATGGGGGGCTGAACGATAGTGTCGAGCGGCTGGCCGACGCCATCAACGCACTGGGCGGCCGGGGGGCGGTCGACGTCGTCATCGCCGACATGCAGGAAAGACTGCTGGCGGGGTTGCCTATCCGGCTGGAGCAGTTGCGCCAGGCATTGATGGCCGACCGCGTTACGCTTCAATCCCTTCCGGGCGACCTGCGCGACCGCGAAATCGCCGCCGACGGACGCACCAGGCTTGAGGTGTATCCCCGGGAAAACCTGACCGATCGCGAGGCGTTGCGTCGGTTCGTCAAATCGGTGCGCACGGTCGCGCCCCACGCTACGGGCGGCCCCATCATCATCCTTGAAGCGGGCGATGCGGTGGTCGCCGCATTCCGCGAAGCGGGCCTCATCGCGGTTTCGTGCATCAGCGCGCTGCTGTTCGTGGTGCTGAGGAACATCCGGGACGTGCTGTTCGTCTTTGCCCCACTCGTGTTGGCGACCCTTCTGACGATCGCGGCGTCCGTGCTTCTGGCGCTTCCGTTCAATTTTGCCAACGTGATTGTGCTGCCACTGCTGTTCGGGTTGGGAGTTGCCAACGGAATCCACGTAATTTCGCGCGCTCGCCACGAGGCCGGTCGCCGGGATGTTTCTGCCACCAGCACCCCGCGCGCCGTGATGTTCAGCGCCCTGACGACGATTGGTTCATTCGGCACCATCGCGCTGTCCAGCCATCCAGGAACCGCGAGCATGGGGATTCTCTTGACCGTCGCCCTCTCGATAACCTTGCTATGCACGCTGGTTCTGCTGCCGGCGTTGATGGCGTTGCCGCTTGCCGCATGGAGAGTTGGCGCTCGGATCCGGTGATTTATTTGGCGAGCAGGTCGTCGGCCTTCCGGTTGAGGGTATTTACGAGGCCATCGATTCCGGAGTCTGCGAGGATGCGCCGATATTCGGATCGGCGCACGGCCAATTGGCTGACGCTGTCGTCGAGCAGAATATCGGCGATCAGCCAACGGGAATCGGTCTCCTTCATGACATAGGTCAGTCCGGCGTTCGTATCTTCGGAGACGATTCGGGTCTGCACGAGAACGGTCCCCTGTGGTCCAGGGCGATTGCCGACCATCTCGAACCGTTCACCTGAATATCCGTCGAACTGCGAGGCGTAGGTGGCGATGCTCAAACGACGGAAGGCCGAAAGGAGTGTCGCCCGTTGGACCGAATCGGCTGATCCCCATTGCGAGCCACTGGCAACACGGATCATCCGCTCGAGGTCGAAAGCCTTGTCGACGGCTTGCGACAGAGCCTCGAAGCGTTGCTGCGCGGTTTCGGTTTCCGCCCGCTTCATCGTCGCAAGAAGCTGGTTGTGGAAATCCTCGACGACCGTTGCCGGCCGGGCGTTGGCCTCTAGGGACGCGACCGGCGCCCAAGCAAGCAGCGCGACCAATAGCAGCTTTAGGATGCGGGAAGGGCGCGTCATGACGACATCTCCGAGATCCGAGGGGGCGAGACGACCTAGTAGGACAGTAATTCATCAGCCTTCGCCGTCAATATGCCGATCAAGCCGTCGATACCCTGCTTCTTGAGGATGTTGCCGTACTCGGAGCGGCGGACAGTCATCTCGCTGAGGCCACCGTCCACGATGACATCAATGATCTTCCAGCGACCGTCCATTTCGATGACCCGGTAATCAAGAGCGACCGAGGAACCGTCCGGACTGACGATTTGGGTTTTGATCAGGCGGGTATTCTGCGGAGCCGGCCTTTCGCCGTCGATCCGGAAAATCTGTCCGGAGTAGCCGTCGAAAAGCGTCGCGACGGCGCTGATGTTGTTCCGCTTGAAGGCGGCGGCGAGTCGGGTCTTTTGGTCGGGTGTTGCTTGTGTCCAGTATGGTCCTATTGCGGTGCCGATCATCATCGGAAACGAAAACGCCTCTTCTATCCCCGGCAGCAGGCGGTCATAGCGTTGCTGGATGGAAAGGGATTCGGCATCCTTCATCACATCCAGCAAATGGTTCTGGAACCGCTGGACCAGGGCGGCGGGGTCACCCAAATCGGCCGATGCCGTCGCAGGGCCTGACAAAAACGAACATAATAACAATAGCTTGCAAATTAATAACGCGGTCCGCATGACTTCCTCCGACACGTTCGGCCGCTGGGGCTGGATCAATCCGTCCGCCGTTGCGACGAACCGTAGAACCGTCGTTGCTTAATGACAATGACTTCCTCGACCAAGGGGCAAGGGCATGAAGTCAAGCTTTTTGGTCGCTTGTCTTGAAAGATATGGTCATTGCGATCCCGAGGAAGTTCCCCTAAAAATGGTTCGGTTGGGGAATATTGGCGTCTTGCGCAGGGGGTGGCGGACGACCATGGTGGATGGAAGCCGTGTTTAAGCTCTTCTCGAGAATGACGTGGGTCCCTGGCCTCGCCGCGGTGTTTGCCTTGGTGTCGGCGATCGGGTCTCCGGCCTGGGCCGAGATTCCGCAGACCGCGCAGGTCGCGGTGGAAGAAGCGGATGACGCCGATGATCCACTGGAACCGGTGAACCGGTTCCTGTTCGGATTCAATGAAATCTTCCAATTGGTGCTTCTGCAGCCAGCAACCGGCATGTACGAGCATCTGGTTCCCCCACCGTTGCGCGAAGCCATCGGCCACATGATCGACAACCTGCAAACGCCAGTCGTTCTGGCCAATGACCTGTTGCAGGGAGAAGGACAGCGTGCGCTGATCACCACCCAGCGTTTTGTCATCAATACGACGTTGGGGGTCGGCGGCATCATGGATCCCGCCACGGAATTGGGGTTCGACCGACATGGCGAGGACTTCGGCCAGACCCTGGCGGTCTGGGGCGTGGGCGAGGGGTTATACCTGGTTCTGCCCTTTTATGGGCCGTCGAATCCCCGGGACGCCGTCGGCAAGCTTTTCGTAGACAACTACTTCGACCCGCTTGGCCTTTACCTCGATAACATAGACGAGGACGAGGCCATCTACGCCCGCATGGCGGTCGGTGCCGTCGATGAGTACGGCGGCGTCATGGATGAGCTTGACCAGATCAAGAAGACATCGGTCGACTATTATGCGGCCATCCGCAGCATGTATCGGCAGAAGCGGAAGGCGGAAATCGGCAACGGAGCCGAAATCGCGTTGCCGCCGATTCCTGATCTCGGGCAGGTGGATGGCGACGCTCCGGCAGGGGCGCCCGGTTCCGTTCGAGAGGATCAGGTGTCACAGGGGCGGAGATAGGCGCCAGATCCGAAGCGGTATTTGCCGTTGCGTCACGCCGTCCAGTTGTTGGGGCGGTGGGGATTCCTGCCCAAAGTCCAAGCCGGTTCGGCTGGATGCGGGGCTATAACCCTTGACAATTGTTAGGTATTATGACATTTTTCGCAGTGCTGGAGCCCATTTGGGTCCGGCGGGGTATTTTGGCTTGACCGATTGGTGAGCCAAGAGGGCGTATTGCTTCACAAGGAGGATATTGCCGATGTTCGACCAAAATCTGTCTCCCAACTGAAGGGTTCGAGGTGGCTGGCGTCCCTGTGCGTGTTGCACGAGGGGGCTTCGGCTGTTTCGGCAGGTCTTTGCGGGATGGACGCGAGGTTGCCGAAAGTGAGTGAGAATCCGGGCGCAGGGAATTTTATGTGCCCGCAAGCGAAGGGAGATCGGAATCCATGACTGCTATCTCTGTCCCTGTCGTCGCGTCGGAAAACGGCGTGGCGCGTTACATGCGAGAGATTTGGCGCTTCCCGGTATTGACCGCTGACGAGGAATACATGCTGGCGCTTCGTTGGCGAGAGCATGGTGACGTCGATGCGGCGCACAAACTGGTGACCAGCCATCTGCGCCTGGTGGCGAAGATCGCGATGAAGTATCGCGGTTATGGGCTGCCGGTGGCGGATCTGCTTTCGGAAGGCAACATCGGCCTGATGAAGGCAGTGAAAAAGTTCGAGCCGGAACGGGGATTCCGGTTGGCCACATATGCGATCTGGTGGATCAAGGCGGCGATGACGGAATACGTCCTGCGCTCCTGGTCGCTGGTCCGCATGGGCACCATGGCGGCCCAGAAGAAGATGTTCTTCAATCTTCGCCGGTTGAAGAGCCGCCTGGAAATCCTCGACAACGGAGACATCAGCGTCGACGAGGCGCGCGAATTGGCGGAACGGCTCGACGTGTCGGAAGAAGAGATCGTCGACATGAACCGGCGCATCTCCTCGCGGGACGCATCCCTCAACACGCCATTGGGCGAGGAAGAGGGCATGGAGTTCCAGGACACCCTGGTCGACGATTCGCCATCGCCGGAAGCGCTCGCCATTCGATCCGACGAAGCCTCGCGTCGCCGCCGGTTGCTGGTGGACGCGTTGAAGACCCTGAACGAGCGCGAGCGCCACATCTTCGTCGAGCGGCGGTTGAAGGATGACCCCATCACGCTGGAAGAACTCGGCCAGCAGTACGGCATCAGTCGTGAGCGGGTCCGTCAGCTCGAGGCGCGGGCATTCGAGAAGGTGCAGGGCATGGTGCGCGAAAATGCCGGGGACGATTATCCTGCAATCGCCGCCTAGTCTTCCCGCCGCCACCCACGACTCCGTGGGCAACGTCATGGCCTCAACTGCCTGGAAGACGGCCGTTCCTTTGGTTGAGGAGGGATGGCTTGACTTCGCTGGGACAGGCAATAAGTTGTCGCCCGGACGACGTGGGCGCCGGCGGCTACCCTCGTAGAAGAAACGTCGACAATCCGTGATCCTCGGACAGGGAAAGGCGCGGTATGATTACGCTTGAGCGGTTGACGAAAAAATTCGGTCCCATTCTTGCCGTTGACGGTCTGTCGCTTTCGGTTCGGCGCGGCGAAGTGTTGGGCTTCCTTGGCCCAAACGGCGCCGGAAAGACGACGACCATGCGGATGATCACCGGCTTTCTGCCGCCGACCAGCGGAACCGCGGCGGTTGGTGATTTCGATGTGACCAAGGCTCCGATCGCCGTGCGTCGCCAGATTGGCTACCTGCCGGAGGGAGCACCGCTTTATGGCGACATGACGCCTGCCGCATTCCTTGATTTCATTGCTGGAATGCGCGGCGTAGCCGGAGGCGAGAAGAAACGTCGGATGGACTGGACCGTGGAAACGCTTCAGTTGGCAGGTGTGCTGCATCGGCCGATCGATACGCTGTCAAAGGGATACAAAAGGCGGGTCGGGTTGGCCCAGGCCATTCTTCACGATCCCGCCGTGTTGATCCTCGACGAGCCGACCGACGGGCTCGACCCGAATCAGAAACATCAGGTCCGCTCGCTCATCCGGGGCATGGCACGAGACAAGGCGATCATCATCTCGACCCATATTCTCGAGGAAGTGGAGGCGGTTTGCAGCCGTTCGGTTGTCATCGCCGATGGGCGCATCGTCTTCGACGGTACGCCGCGCGACCTTCAGCGGCGTTCGCGGCGGCATAATGCTGTGGAAATCAGGCTCGATGCCCGGTCTTCGACGACGCTGGCCCGGGAGATTGCCACGTTACCGGGGGTTGCCACGGTGGATGCGGCGGATGAGGAAAGCGGAATGGCGACCCTTCTGGTGGTCCCGCACGAGGGGCGGACGATCATCCACGACCTGAGCGAGTGTATCCGGGCCAGTGGATTGGCCATCGAAGAGATGCATACGGAGCGCGGAGATCTCGCCGAGGTTTTCCGCCAACTCACCATTGCAGCCTGACGGGGGGCGGCCATGAGCAGTGTCCTGACGATCTTTCGACGCGAATTCGGCGCCTATTTTTCGACGCCGCTGGCATATGTGTTCATCGTCATCTTCCTGGCGCTCAGCGGCGCCTTTACGTTCTACATGGGGTACTTTTTCGAGCGGGGACAGGCCGACCTTCAAGCCTTCTTTTCCTTCCATCCCTGGTTATACCTGATTTTTGTGCCGGCGGTTTCAATGCGCTTGTGGGCCGAGGAGAGGAAGGGCGGCACCATCGAGCTTCTGATGACGCTGCCGGTATCGGCGACGCAGGTGGTGATCGGCAAGTTTCTGGCGGCCTGGGCGTTTGTCGGCATCGCCCTTGCCCTGACATTTCCCATTTGGATTACCGTGAATTACCTGGGCAACCCGGATAACGGCGTCATTGTCGCCGGCTATCTGGCCAGTCTGGTGATGGCGGGCTCGTTCCTGGCGATTGGCGCGTGCGTATCGGCCGTGACCAAGAACCAGGTCATCGCTTTCATCCTGGCCGCGCTGGTCGGTTTCCTGTTCCTGACCAGCGGATTGGAAATTGTTATCGCGTTCTTCCGCGGGTGGGCGCCGGACGTGGTTGTCGACGCGGTATCCGGTATGAGCTTCCTTACCCATTTCAACTCGATCACCGCCGGAGTCATCGACCTTCGCGACGTGATCTTTTTCGGGTCGTTGATGGTCGTATGCCTGTTCATCAACGTGCTTCTCGTCGACACGCGAAAGGGAGCGTGAGGGCTGATCATGGAACGGATAAAGACCCTGGACCAGCCGAAGATCGCCGTAATCGCCGGCATCATGGCCGTCATCCTGTTCGTTTGCATCAACGTGCTGTCGGAAGCCACCCTGCGTTCGGCGCGGCTCGATCTTACCGAGAACAAGCTGTTCACCCTGTCGCAGGGAACCCGGGACGTGCTGTCGTCGATCGACGAATCGATAACGCTGCGGCTCTATGCCTCACGCTCGCTGGCCGAGGGAGCCCCGGCGTATGGCGACTTCATTGGCCGGGTTCGCGAGTTGCTCCAGCAGTATTCGGACCTTTCGAACGGCATGGTGCGCCTGCAGGTCTACAACCCCGAACCATATTCGGTTCAAGAGGACGAGGCGGTCGCCTACGGTTTGCAGGGTGTGCAACTCGACCAAGGCGGGGAAACCGTCTATTTCGGCTTGGCGGCAACGAACAGCACCGACGATCAGCAGGTGATTCCTTTCTTCGATACCCAGCGCGAACGGTATCTGGAGTACGACCTAACCAGGATGTTGTTCGATCTGGCGAACCCCAAGAAGAAAGTGGTCGGCCTGATGACGTTCCTGCCGATCGATTCCGATCCGCTCAAGGAATACAAGCCCTGGGCGGTGGTCGAACAGCTCGAGCAGTTCGTCAGCGTTCGCGCCATTGGCCGCAGCGTCAAGCATATCCCCGACGACATCGACCTCCTGATGATCGTTCATCCTTCTGGGATCGAAGACTCGGCTCTCTATGCCATCGATCAGTTCATCATGCGCGGCGGCCGGGCCATCATCTTCGTCGATCCGCATTCGGAGGCCGAGGCCGAGATGAACGCGGCCATGCGCCGGCCGCCGGCCGGCACCGGATCGGATCTCGGAAAGCTTTTCGCCGCGTGGGGCATCGACTATTCTCCGGAGACATTTGTCGGCGATCGTGAGGCGGCCACGCGCGTACAGGTGCCGGGAAGCGGCGGCCGTTCCGTCATTACCGACTACGTGTCGTGGATCGGACTCAGCAAGCAGCATTTCAACGCCGAGGACGTCACCACCAGCGAACTTGCCAGGATCTTCATGACGGCGGCCGGCTCGATCGCGAAAAAGGAAGGGGCGGATATCGCGTTTACCCCCTTGATCGAGACGGGCGAGCACGCCATGCGGATCGACGCCTCGAAAATTCGCACGCAGCCCGATCCCGTGCAGCTTCTGAAGGACTTCAAGTCGGCCGCCCATCCTTTCACCCTTGCGGCCCGCGTTCAGGGCAAGCTGAAGAGCGCGTTTCCGGAAGGCGCTCCGAAGGAGAAGGAGGAGGGCGCGGCTGACGCTGGCGCACCGAAGGCCGATCATTTGACCGAGTCTGTGGGGCAGGCCAATCTGATCGTCGTTGCCGATACCGATATGCTGGCTGATCGAGCCTGGTTGCAGTTCCAGAACTTCTTCGGTCGCCAGGTTGCCGTGCCCACCGCAAACAATGCGGCCTTCGTCATCAATGCCGTGGACAATCTGTTGGGCAGCAACGCCCTGATCAACCTGCGCAGCCGCGGGTTGACGGTCCGCCCGTTCCACCGCATCGAGGCACTGAAGAAGGAGGCCGATCTTCGCCACAGCAGGACCGAACAGGAGTTGTTGGAAAAGCTGCGCGTCACCAATGAAGAGATGGGCAAGCTGAACGTCACGGAAGGCGGCGGAGAAGCCGTCCTGACCGATACCCAGCGCGAGACCCTGGCCAAGTTCCGCTCTGACCTGATCGACATCCGCCAACAGTTGCGGGAGGTTCAGCATAACCTGCGCAAGGATATCGAGGCGCTTGATACCTGGCTTAAGATCATCAACATCTGGGCGGTGCCGGCGATCATCTGCGTCATTGCGGTTGCTGTCGCGTGGACCAAGCGGCGGCGGCATCGGTTGCGGTCTGTCGACGGTTGAGAACCCTTCTGCATAGCCACCAAGAGCCGGGGAGCATTGTTTCAGCCATGACGCCAAGAAGTCTTCTGGGATTGGGAGTGGTCACCGTGGCGGTGGCCGTTGCGGCGGCGGTTTCCGTTGCCAACCGCTATGCCGGAACGCCGGTTGTGCAGGACGAAACGCCTGTTTTCGAGGGGCTGGAAGAGCGGCTCAATTCCGTTGGCGGTCTGACAGTAAAGACGGCGGAAGACGAGTACACGATCCAGCGTGACGGAGCGGTCTGGACGCTGGTTGAAAAGCAAGGCTATCCAGTCGACTCGGAACGGGCCCGTACGGTTCTGTTTCAGCTCTCGCAATTGCGGCTGGCCGAAGCCAAGACCCGGATACCGGAGCGCTATCCGCGCCTTGAGGTGGAGGATCCGTCTGGCGAGAACGCGAAATCGGCCCGTCTCACGGTAAAGGATGTAGCGGGTGAAGCCCTGGCCGATGTCATCGTCGGCAAGCCGAAAACCAACTTGGCCGGCGGCGTTGGCGGGACCTACCTGCGCAAACCCGACGACGCACAGGCCTGGCTGGCGCGTGGAGCCCTCGATCTTCGAAAGAGGGCGGTCGACTGGTTGGTCAAGGATGTCATCGACATCGACGAAAAACGCATTCGGCGGATAGAAACGAAACGGCCGAATGAAGAACCGGTGGTTCTTTTCAAAGAGAAGGCGGAGGATGCGGCGTTCAGGATGGAATCGTTGCCCGACGGCAAGACCGCCAAAAAGGACGAACTGAATGGGTTCGGCACCGCGCTTTCCGATCTTGACCTGCTTGACGTCGTGCCGAGCGAACAAAAGCCTCTTTCTGCTGATTCCGGCGCCATGGCCAAGGTGGAGACGTTCGACGGTCTGGTGATCCAGCTTTTCATGGAAGAGTCTGACGACGGGATCTTCGCCCGGTTCGAGGCCGTGGCCGCCACCGGCCTGCCCGAGATCGAGAAAGAGGCGGAGGCCATCAATGCCAGGGTCGGCAAATGGGTCTACTTGGTGCCCGAGTACAAGTTGCGTCCGCTTCTGAAGACCCAGGGCGACCTGATCGAGGGATGATCGCGGGCGCCTGATGATCGTTCTGTTCACCGATTTCGGTGTTGCCGGGCCGTACGTTGGCCAAATCAAGGCCGTTCTGGCCCGCCAGGCACCGCGAAGGCCGGTCATTGAGTTGTTCTCGGACGCTCCCGCCTGCGACCCCAAGGCGGCGGCCTATTTGTTGGCCGCCTACACGGAAGAATTTCCGGTCAGCACCATCTTTCTTGCCGTGGTCGATCCCGGCGTCGGTGGGCCGCGCGGGGCAGGCGTCCTTTTCGCCGATGGCCGGTGGTTTGTGGGCCCTGAAAACGGCCTCTTCGAGATCGTGGCCAGGAGGGCGCGGCAAGAGCCAAGCTGGAGGGAGATCTTCATTCCCGGTGACGGCGTTTCGGCGACATTTCACGGCCGGGATGTCTTTGCGCCCGCTGCGGCAGTACTGGCCCGTGGAGGCGTTCCCGACGGTTGCGAGCGACCGGTTGCCGACATGCGGCGATCGACTTGGCCCGACGATCTGGCGGAGGTCATCTACATCGACGGATTCGGCAACGCCATGACCGGACTCCGAGCCGCGCGATTCGCCGCCGCCACCGTGCTCGATGTCGGCAAAGTCCGCCTGAAGAGGGCGCGAACGTTTTCCGACGTGCCGGCGGGAGCGGCTTTTTTCTACGATAACGCCAATGGGTTGGTGGAAATCGCTGTAAACCGGGGTCACGCAGCCGATCGCTTGGGCCTGAAAGTGGGAACGCCGGTGAAAATTGCTGGCATGTGACGGCTTTCACAGCCATGGTGACGACATTCTGGTAGTCTCGACCGACGGGTGAGTCGCGAGGGGTGAGTGCCGGTTCAGGCGGCGCAAGGCGCTTGGCCGATGGGCTGTTCCTGGGCAAAACGGGGGGTAAATGGGGTTCGGGGTCAAATTTCTGGGGGTGAGGGGAAGCATCGCGGTTCCTTCCGCCCAATACATCCGGTACGGAGGCAACACCAGTTGCATCCAGGTGCTGGCCGGCGATCATAGGATCATCCTTGATGCGGGGACCGGTATCCGTGCGCTCGGCGCCGAGTTTCTTCGCGACGATATCCGTGACGTCAATCTGTTGCTGACCCACACCCATTGGGATCACGTCAACGGCTTTCCCTTCTTCACCCCGGCATACGACCCAAGGTGGACGCTGCGCATTCGGGCCGGTCACCTGGCGGGAATCGGCACCATTCGCGAGGTTCTGTCCGATCAGATGACCCATCCGATGTTCCCGATTCCGTTGAGCGCGATGCGGGCCAAGCTGGTCATGGAGGATTTCACGGCGGGCGATTCCTTCGATCTGTATCGGGACGTTCATGTCCGCACCGCGCCTCTCAATCATCCCAACAAGGCGACGGCCTATCGAATCGAGCACGGCGGGAAGGCGATCTGTTACGTGACAGACACCGAACACGTTCCTGGAGAGATCAACCAGGATATCGTCGGCCTCGTCGAGGGGGCCGAGTTGATGATCTACGACAGCACCTACACGGAAGAGGAATTTCCCGCCAAGGTCGGATGGGGCCACTCCACCTGGAACGAAGGGGTGCGCTTGTGTCGGGCTGCTGGTGTCAAGAAACTGGCCATCTTCCATCACGATCCGGATCACGACGATGCCTTCATGGCAAGACTGGAATCTGAAGCCAAGACCGAGTGGGCGGGCTGTTTCGCTGCCCGCGACAACTTGGTTGTGATGGTTGATTGATTGGGCTGAACAGCCGGGTCAGGGAGTCCGGTCTTCCGGCGACGGAGGGCGCCCCTCGGAAAAGTCGCCCGCGGCCATTGCCTCGTGGGAGCGTCGCTCGAAGTAGGCGTCCCGTTCCTCTAGGGACATCGGTGAGATGCGGACGACCACGCGGCGGTTGATGGCCTGGTTCTCGGGAATGGGGGCGCCATCGGCGGAGCGGTTGGGCAGTTTCGGCCGGGTCTCGCCATAGCCCACGGCTTTCATCTTGTCGCCGGCCAGTCCCTGGGTCATGAAAAGGCGCACCACGGCGGATGCTCGGCCCGCCGACAGTTCCCAGTTGGACGGGAAGCGGAGCGTGCTGATGGGGTCGTCGTCGGTATGTCCCTCGACCTCGATGATGAAGGGCTCATAGCGGGGGGCCATCAGGGTGGTCGCCATGTTGAAAAGGATGGGAAAGGCTGCTTCCCGGATGTCGGCTGAACCGGGCCTGAAGAAGGCGGAACTGTCCAACTCCATGACGACACCCCGGGAATCGGTGCCAACCGTCACCGCCTGGTCTGCCTGCATCGCGAAGACGACGTCCTGGAGGTCGACTTTCAGAAGGGCGATGGGGCTCTGTTCCTTGGCGGCGTCACCTTTCTTGCCGAGTTGATCCAGGATGCCGGCCTTGACCTGCTCGTAGATCGGGATATCGATCTTGGCAAACGAGACCAGCATGATGAAAAACGCCATCAGCAATGTTACGGCATCTGCATAGGTGATGAGCCAGGCATCGGCGTCATCCTCTTCGGTGTCAGGTGGGGGCGGAATCAGGCGCTTCACCGCCATCCGGCTCTCCCGGCGGGTCCCGACCCGCACCGCGCTGCAACCATGGCCGTCACCGTTTCATCGTGTCGATGTTGAAGTGGATGGCCGGATCAAGATAACTATTCATCTTGTCCTGGATATAGCGGGGGCTTTTGCGGTCAGCCAGCAACGCCAAGCCCTCCGCCACCAAGTAATTGCGGAAACGGACGATCTGCTCGCGTTGCAGGACTTTTGAGGCAACCGGCAGGAAGATCAGGCGGGCCAGCAGAATTCCGTAAAGCGTCGTGATCAAAGCGATGGCCAGTCCGACTCCGAGCTTGCCGGGATCGTCCTGCAAGGTGCTGAGCATGATGATGAGACCGACCAGGGTGCCGATCATGCCGAAGGCGGGAGCGATCGCGCCCATCGTCCTCAGGATGTTCACCTGGACGGTATTGCGTCCGTAAGTGGTCTCGATGCTGTTGTGCAGAATTTCCCTGACTTCGTCGCCAGAATATCCGCTGACAACCATGTCAATCCCGAAGCGCAGGAAGAGGTCGCCGCGCACGGCCTTGCGGCCTTCTTTCTCGAGGGCGGGCAGGCCGTTCTTCTGCACCAGATATGCCCACCGGATGACTCGGCCGACCTCCGATTTCAGAATATTGCGGCCGACGGTGGCCCGTTTGAAGATGCGCCAGATGAGCTTGAGAGAAAGGCCTACGTAGCGCGCCTCATAGGACACGAAGGTGGCCGCCAACGTTCCGAACACGACCATGACGAAGCTCGACAGACTGGCGAAAATTAAAAAGTTGTCCGTCGCAAGCAGGATGGATCCAAGGAAAAGGCCAAGCGAGATCACGAACGCAAAGATCGTCGATAAAGACATGCCTGAGCCCTGCCCGATTCAATCGCCCTTGTTCGTCGGACCGTTGTCTGTGGAAGGTCCCCCAGTTTGTGCGGCTTCGCACTCCG
>JAVEYE010000045.1:0-15449 GCA_034003665.1 Rhodospirillales bacterium
TCCCGCAGAACGTCACCTTGTGACTATTCATGAAGGTGGTGAATCGCATTTTCGCGATCGTGCCGGCCTCGTCCCAGTAGGATTGATGGCGCTCGAAATAGGCTGGAGATATGTCGACAGGGGCCGCGTTCTCCAACGGAGTGGCCTTGACGAACAATCCTTCGACGTGGCTGGCAAAACGGCTGGCAAGAATTTGAGCTGTGGCGATCGCCGCGTTGGCCGTGGTTTCGGCGTCTTCCGTGCCATCATCAAGCAGAGGCAGAAGAATTGTCTTCATGGCACCTCTCCCATTCCGGAAAACGAGGACCATTATAGCAGAAAATACCGGTGGATGGACGACCTTTCGCCCAGTCGAAACATCGTCGGATGAAGCGGACGTCGCCCGCTCGGACTCAAGGATTTGAAGCGAGCTGAACGCCCTTCATGGAAACCACCAGGCAGGGCACGCCCTCGCGTTCGAGCGAGCGACAGGCGGTGTCGGCACGGTCCTTGTCGAATCCCGCGATGCGGGCCCGATAAAGGGTGTGCTTCTTCTTCTTGAGCGGGACAATCTTGATGATGCCCTCGCCAAGCAGCGACGGCACCTTCTCGATGGCCATTCTGGCTGCTTCGATAGCGGGTTCCTGACGACGGTAGGCGCCGACCTGGACGGCCCAGTTGCCGGCGGCCGCGGATGGAGTTGCCTCGGCGGGGTCGACCGACGCCACGGCGGTATCCGGCTTGGTCGGGGGCGGCGCAGTTTCTGCCACCTCGGTGGCGGCGCTGCCGTCGGCGACCATGGCGAAGCCGCTGTCGAGCAGTCGAGCCATCTGCCGGTTGCGTATGGCCGCGCTCCGGCCGCCGAAGACGACGCCGATCAGGCGTCTGCCATCCCGCACAGCGGAAGCGGCGAGGTTGAATCCCGAGGCGCTGATGTAGCCGGTCTTGATGCCGTCGACGCCGTCGTAGGAGTCGAGCAGGCCGTTGTGGTTCCGATGGGTCTGGCCGTTGTAGGTGAAGGACGGAGTCGAGAAGAAGTGGTAGTACTGGGGAAAATCGCGCAACAAAGCGCGGGCCAATATGGCCATGTCGCGGGCGGTGCTCATTTGGCCGCGATGGAACAATCCGGAGGCGTTGCGGAAGGTGGTGTTCTTCATGCCCAGCTTACGGGCCATTGAGGTCATCCGCAGACCGAAGTCGCGTTCGCTCTTGTCCATCCCCTCGGCGATGGTTGTCGCGATGTCATTGGCCGATTTTGTGACCAGCGCCAGGATGGCGTCCCGGACCGCGATCCTGGAGCCAGCCGGCAGGCCCAGCTTGGATGCCGGCTGGCGGGCGGCGCGGGCCGATACCTTGAGTGGCGTGTCGGGCGTCCACACCTTGCGTTCCAAGGCGTCAAAGACCAAGTAAAGGGTCATCATCTTGGTCAGGGACGCCGGGTAGTTCCGGGTGTCGGCATTGACTGCATTCAGGATGCGCCCGCTATCGGCATCCATGACCAAGGCAGCGTATTTGGCATAGGCAGGAGAGGCCGTCAGGCCGGCGGAAATGACGGCCGCCGCAAGGGCGACAAGCACAAATCGGAAAATCGCCAAGCGCCTGATCCGCGTTTGGTGTCCCTGGTCGTCGCTCACGGTCCCTCGTTCCTTTCCCCCGCTTTTCGTCATTAAACCAGAACCGGTGCCCCTGCCTCAAGACGATTGACGCCGCATTGTGACGGACCGCCTGCCGCTGTCGCAAAGCAATCGGTACCAGACGCTCCTCAACAAATGGTTAACGTCGGTTAACTTTTTTGAAATTTGGAGTTTCGGCCGATGGGACGAATTTTAGAAAGGATCCGGGCAAGGCCTTTTTTTTGCCCTACCCGAAATCTAATATATAGGAAGGGGAACCAACGCGGATTTCCTACGTTTCGGATGAGCTGAAAGCGACGATGACCGACCCCAAGAAGCCTTACGGCGACCCCCCTTCAACGGGCTTGGCGACCAAGACGCGCCCGAAGACGAAGAAGCCGTCGCTCTATAGGGTGCTGATGCTGAACGATGATTACACGCCCATGGAATTCGTGGTCCATGCCCTTCAGCGGTTCTTCGGCAAAAGCCATGACGAGGCGGTCCAAATTATGCTCCATGTTCACCAGCGCGGCGTCGGGGTGTGTGGCGTTTACACCTACGAGGTTGCCGAAACCAAGGTCAATCAGGTGATGGATCTGGCCCGGCAACATCAACACCCCTTGCAGTGCACGATCGAGAAGGAATGAAGACGCATGCTGTCTCGAAACCTGGAGCAGACTTTGCATCGAGCCTTGGCGTTGGCCACCGAGCGCCGCCATGAGTACGCCACGCTCGAACATTTGCTGCTTGCGCTGACCGAGGACCAGGACGCCATCGCGGTGCTCAGGGCTTGTGGGGTCAACATCGACCAATTGCGGTCCGAGTTGACCGAGTTCATCACCAACGAACTGGCCGGCCTGATCACCTCGCGGGTGGCCGATCCCAAGCCTACCGCGGGTTTCCAGCGTGCCGTGCAGCGCGCCGCCATCCACGTGCAATCCTCTGGCCGCGAGGAAGTGACGGGCGCCAACGTGCTGGTGGCGCTGTTTTCGGAGCGCGAGTCCCACGCCGTCTATTTCCTGCAAGGCCATGACATGACGCGTCTCGACGCCGTCAACTATATCTCGCATGGCATTGCGAAGGTCCCCGGCCAATCGCAGCCGCGCCCGGTTCGCGGCGCCGACGAGGAGTCGGTGGCGGAGAAGGTGACGGCCAAGGCGAGCGAAGCGTTGTCGCTCTACTGCGTCAACTTGAACCAGAAGGCACTGGACGGGCGGATCGACCCCCTGATCGGCCGCGAGGCCGAGATCGAGCGGACCATCCAGATCCTGTGTCGGCGAAACAAGAACAATCCCCTGTTCGTCGGTGATCCTGGCGTCGGCAAGACCGCCATCGCCGAGGGGTTGGCCCGCAAGATCGTGACCCGGGAAGTCCCCGACGTGCTCAAGAACGCCACCATCTTCGCTCTGGACATGGGCACGCTTTTGGCCGGCACCCGCTATCGCGGCGACTTCGAGGAGCGGCTAAAGGCGGTCATCGCCGAATTGGAGCACACCGACGGCGCCATCCTCTTTATCGACGAGATCCACACGGTGATCGGCGCCGGCGCCACCAGCGGGGGCTCGATGGATGCGTCCAATATCCTGAAGCCGTCCCTGCAAAGCGGCCTGGTCCGCTGCATGGGCTCGACCACCTACAAGGAGTATCGCAACCACTTCGAGAAAGACCGCGCCCTGGTCCGCCGGTTCCAGAAGATCGACGTCTACGAGCCGTCGGTCGAGGACACCGTTAAGATCCTCCGGGGACTCAAGCCTTATTTCGAGGAGCACCACAAGGTACGCTATACGGCCGAGGCCCTGCGCACGGCGGTCGAACTGGCGGCCCGCTACATCAATGACCGCAAGCTGCCCGACAAGGCGATCGACGTGATCGACGAGGTGGGCGCTTCGCGCATGCTGCTGCCGGCTCACCGGCGGCCCAAGACGGTGACCGTCAAGCATGTCGAGGAGGTGGTCGCCAAGATCGCCCGCATTCCCCCGAAGAGCGTGTCGATGGATGACCGAAAGGTACTGGAAACCCTGTCGCGCGATCTCAAGACCATGGTGTTCGGGCAGGACAGGGCGATCGAGGAACTGTCCAGCGCCATCAAGCTCGCCCGCGCCGGGCTGCGCGAGCCCGAGAAACCGATCGGCTGCTACCTGTTCTCGGGGCCGACCGGCGTGGGGAAGACCGAGGTGGCCCGCCAGTTGGCCCGCACCCTTGGGGTGGAACTGGTTCGGTTTGACATGTCGGAATACATGGAACGCCACTCGGTGTCCCGCCTGATCGGGGCGCCGCCGGGCTATGTCGGCTTCGACCAGGGCGGCCTGATGACCGACGCGGTCGACCAGCAGCCCCACTGCGTGCTGCTGTTGGACGAGATCGAGAAGGCGCATCCGGACGTCTTCAACATCCTTCTTCAGATCATGGACCATGGCCGGCTGACCGACCACAACGGCAAGAGCGTCGATTTCCGCAACGTCATCCTGATCATGACGACTAATGCGGGCGCCAGCGAGATGGCTAAGCCGGCCATCGGCTTCGAGCGTGAGGAGCGCTCCGGCGACGACCAGGAGGCGATCGAACGGATGTTCACGCCGGAGTTCCGCAACCGACTGGATGCTACGGTGGCTTTCTCCAGCCTCTCGCTGGAGGTGGTCGGCCGGGTCGTCGACAAGTTCATCATGGAACTGGAAGCCCAGTTGGCTGACCGCAACGTCGTCATCGTGCTGTCCGACGAGGCCCGCGAATGGCTGGCCAAGCGCGGCTACGATAAGAACTTCGGGGCTCGGCCGTTGGGGCGGACCATCCAGGAGCACATCAAGAAGGCCCTGGCCGAGGAACTGCTGTTCGGGCGGTTGGTCAACGGCGGCCTCGTCAGAGTCGACATCGTCGACGACAAGACGAACTTCAGTTTCGAGGAGGCGCCAAGGCGGCTACACCGCAAGGGGTCGCCCAAGGACAAGGAACCGGCGCCGGCCTGATCGCCGGCCCAGCGGGATTGCGGCCGATTTCAAGGGCAGGCCATCTCGGAAACGATTTTGATTTTGGCGGCGCCCCGTAAGGCGAGAGGCAGCATCGTGCGTGGCGACAGCGCGAAGGTTTCGCGGTCTCGCCTGCCATTGCTGCCGACGCGTTCGATGACCACGCCCCGGCAGACCGGGCAGGCGTTGACGAGGGCGGGTTTGCCGTTCGTGCCCTTGGCCAGCTTGGCGCAATCCTTGACGTCGTCGATCGCCGCCGGCTTGTTGGGATCGCAGGGTCCGTCGCTGACTACGCGGGTCTTGCCCGACCCCTTGAACGACAACTCCATCTTGCCTTTTTCCGGAACCCGGTAGCTGCGTGTGACGGGAAACCCTTGGCCGCGCCGCTGGTGCTCGATATGGGCGATGCGGCACTCGTTGCACGTGTTGACGAGGATGTCGCCCTCGAGCCGGTTGAGAGCCTGCACGCATTGACCGCCGGCGATGCGCTGGATCTGACTTTCGACGGCCGAGGACATAGTCGACCGTGGGCCGGCGTCGGCCGGCGCCAGCCCACCGAGCATCATGGCCGCCAGGGCGGTTATGGTCAGTCCCCATCGCCGCGCCCGTGCCCGCCCGTAAAGTTCTGTCACTGATCCCTTGCTATCCATGCGGGCAGCGTAACCGCCAAGGGTTAAGGCCGGGTGAATCCGCTGATGATCCCGCCAGACGTCATGGCCCGGCGCCACCCGCCCGATCGCCTGGGCAGGGTCGGACGATGACGGACGGAGACGTTGAATGCCGCCATGCACACGGAAGGCTTGCTCCCTTTGACGTTACAGAGTTACATTTTTTTCCGCTTTCGACCGGAGATTTTGTGCTCAATAGTCTTGTGATCTGTTGACGGGACGTTGCAGGAGCGAACCGGTCAGATGAGTGCCGCGCCGGTCTGTCCCGCGAAGGCGGCGTTTTGCACCTGTCGCGCGCCGGCTCTTTCGAGAAGGAAATTCACTTGGACCACGCCATTATCGAGGCGTTGTGCCTGATTCACGAAACCATCGAGCGCAAGGGGCCCGGATCGGAGGCTCTTGCCCGTTCCCTCATCGAGCGCGTCCGGCCGCTGTTGCCCGAGCGTCCGCGAGCCGCCGACTTCGGCTGCGGCAACGGCTACTGCGCGTTCATGTTGGCCGAGGAACTGGGAGGCGACGTCACCGCGGTCGACTTCTGCCCGGCCTTCATCGACGAACTCAAGGCGCGCCTTGAGAAGTCACCACCGAAAGCAGGGCGTATTTCTCCTCGGGTGGCCGACATGCTGGAGCCGGGCCTGGAGCCGGAAAGCATCGACCTGGCGTGGTCGGAGGGTGCTATTGGCAGCGTCGGTGTCAGGGAAGGGCTCGAGGCCTGGTTGCCGCTGCTTGCACCGGGCGGCATCGTGGTCTTTTCCGACCTCTGCTGGTTCAACCGCCGGCCACCCGAGGAGGCCCTGGCGTTCTTCGCCGGGCCCTACCCCGGAATGGCGACCGTGGGAAACCAGATCAGGACGGCTGAGGAACTGGGATACAGCTTCGTCCACGCCGAGATTCTGCCCGCCGCCGATTGGTGGACGAGCTATTTTGATCCGCTGGCGGGACGTCTACGCGAACTGGAGGCCGGCGTGGAGCCGGGATCGGTGCTGGCAGAGGTCATTCGCATGGCCTGGGTCGAACAGGAGAACTTCCGGCGCTACAGCGACCATTTCGGTTACCTGTTCCTGGTGCTGAAGAAGTAGGCGAGGGCGATCAGCCGCCGCCTTTGCGAAATGGCGAGCCTTCGGCGAGTTCCCGCCGTTCGTTGTCCTCGGCCTCGCGTTCGTGCTCGAGGTATTGGGCAACGGCGCGGCGCAGAGCCGGGTCGGCGATCCAGTGAGCGCTGTAGGTGGTCGCCGGCAGGTAGCCGCGCTGGATCTTGTGCTCGCCCTGCGCCCCGGCCTCGACCCGCGCCAGCCCGTGCTCGATGGCGAACTCGATGGCGCGGTAGTAGCAGGCCTCGAAATGCAGGAAGCGGTAGTGCTCCAGGCACCCCCAGTAACGGCCGTAGAGGGTGTCCGTTCCCATCAGGTTCAGCGCCCCGCCGACCGGGTGCCCCTCATGCTCCGCCCAGATCAGCACCACCCGATCTCCCAGGTTCTCGTGAAGGCGCGAGAAGAAGGGGCGATTGAGATAGCCCGGCCCCCATTTGCGGCCGATGGTGTTGCGGTAGAATCGGTAGAATACGTCCCAGTGCGTCTTGGTGATGTCGTCGCCGGTCAGCGTGCGCAGCACCACGCCGCTGTCGAGAACCGCTTGGCGTTCCTTGCGGATGGCCTTGCGCTTGCGCGACGCCAGCGCGCCGAGAAAATCGTCGAAGTTGGTGTAACCCTGGTTCGTCCAGTGGAACTGATGACCGATGCGCGTCAGCAGGCCAGCGGCGCGCAAGCGCCGCCACTCGCCCTCGGTTGGAAAGGTGACGTGCAGCGACGAGGCGCCTTGGCGCTCGGCCAATTGCACCATGCCGACGATCAGGGCGTCGCCCAGGTCCCCCGCCTCACCGGGGCGCACCATCAGGCGGGGGCCGGTCACCGGGGTGAAGGGCACCGCCGACTGCAGCTTGGGATAGTAGGGAATTCCGGCCCGCTCGCTGGCGTCGGCCCAGGCCCAGTCGAAGACGTACTCGCCGTAGGAATGGCTTTTGAGATAGAGCGGGGCGCAGGCGCGCAGGTTTCCGCTGCCGTCTTCGATCAGCAGATGCTGGGGCAGCCAGCCGGTTTTCGGTGCCACCGCGCCACTGGATTCCAGGGCGGTGAGAAAGGCATGGGACACAAACGGATTGGCGGCGCCGGCACAGGCATCCCAGGCGCTGGCCGGCACCCTTGTGAGATCGTCAACGACCCGTATGGCAATGGCTTCGCATCCGTCGGGCATGACGAAGAGATGAGAGGCTTACGGATCGGAAGCAAGACGAAATAGAGGGCATCCATTGCATCGCCGATGCGGCAAGAAGTATGGCGTTGCGGGAGGCCGACCGCCGATGTCGGAAAATGAAAAAGTCGACCTGCCGGCTTCCGCCCCAACTCAAGTCCCGGTAGAATGGCGCGATCGGCAGCAATCGCCCCCCTTAACCACCGGTGTCGAGCGGCGGAAAGCCAAGAAAGGATCCCCCACAATGCACGAAAAGAGCATCGAACTTCTCAACAAGGCGGTCGTTGACGAACTGGCCGCGGTTCATCAGTACATGTATTTCCATTTTCACTGCGATGATCAGGGCTACGACCTGTTGGCCGGGCTGTTCAAGCAGACGGCCATCCAGGAGATGATGCATGTCGAGCGTCTGGCCGAGCGCATCCTTTTCCTCAAGGGCGACGTCAAAATGGCGCTTGAGACGCCGGTGAAGGCCATTCAGGACGTCCGGGAAATGGTCCAACACGCCGCCAAGATGGAAGAAGAAAGCGCCCGCGAATACAACATTTGGGCCAACGAATGCGGCAACAACGCCGATGCGGTCTCGAAAAAGATCTTCGAAGAGCTGGTGGCCGAGGAAGAACGTCACTTCGACCAGTTCGACACCGAGATCGACAACATGCGAAAGTTCGGCGAAAACTATCTTGCGCTGCAGTCCATCGAACGCAGCAAAACCGTGTCCGGCGGCGGAAAGGGCGGCGCCAACTAGGTTCCTGAAACGGCCAAGTCCGGCAGCGCGGCGACGCCGCCCTGCCGGAAAGTGGGCAGTCGGACGGCCGGGATGCTGAACTCGGGGCCGAAGATCCGCTGCCACTCCTCGGCCGACTCTTTTCCTCGATTGTCGTGTTCCATGGCACAGGCGCGCCGGGCCCGTCCATAAGCGTGGGCTGCCGCTTCCAGCCATTCGTCGCCGAGCTGGAGCCGCTCAAGCGCACCGGGCGTGAGCAATTCTCGGCGCGCTTGGTGGACCAGCCAGAAGAAAAAGTCGCGAACCATCCAGTCATAAAACAGCAGGCTGCGGCGCGGGTAGATCCAGGCCAGCATGAACTCGCTGACCAGCAGTTCAATGGCCAGGGAGGCGAGGGCGACGTCATGGGTGCGCCGCCACGCCTTCAGCATCATGATCAGGTGGGTCGCCTTGCCGCTGCTGGCGAGGTCGGCTTGATGCAGGCGGGCCGCCTCGGCGGCGGGATTGGTCGACAACCACGCCCCCGATCGACCTGGGGCCGCCACCATCAGGGTGTCGCCGGCGGTTCGGAAACAGGGGGTCAGGCGGACCTCAACGTCGGAAAAGGATCGGACCGACAGCCATCCCTCGCCCGGCTGCTCGCGGGTGGCGAAGCTGCTGGCCAGGGCGGCCGACATCTCGCCGGTCATCGAGGCGATCATCGGCCTCGCGAGGGCGGTCGGCGGCCGCAGTTCAGCCGGCAGGATATACAGCATGTCGATGGACCGTGCGGGCCGCACGGCGGTTCCCTTGCCGTAGCCCCCGGTCACGATGTGATCGTCGAGGGCGCGAGCCGGCCGCCCGGCCGCCACCAGATGGCGGCCGCGCGGCGGTCGAGGCGGCGCGAACTGGCGGCGCAGGCAGTCGGCGACCTCGGTTGCCGCCATTCGCGCCCGGCGGCGCTCGAGCGGCGTCGGCTGAAGATTGCCGATGAAGGCGTGAAAATGGCTGGTGACGTGGCGCCACTCGGCAGTCATCGGGATGCCTTCGCCTCCGGTTTCCTCCACAAAAGACGGACGGTCCCGGAACAATATTCCGGAACTCGCCCCAAAGTTCCCAGGGAGGATCGCCGAGGGAGGTGTTTCATCGCCAGAATCCGTTCGTGAAACGACGGTAAATATGCCATCCGTACGATGGTTTGTAGGATTACGCTACATTGGGTAGTACCATATACAAAATAAAGGATAACAGCAAGGTTGTCCCTCTAGATGTATGGGGCATGGCGTCGGAGTCTGTTGGAGTCCGAGGCGTTCAGCAAAGTTGAAAGCCGTTTAGTCCAACCGTGACCCGCCGCCCTGTGCCGGGCGCTTTTGCCTATCCGACCGGCCTAGCCACCGGGCGCGCGAGTGCGGCCGCGGGTAGTCCGGCAACAACACGGCTGTCTCGGCTTCACGAAAGTTGAATAACGGACCAGCTTCAGGAATCCCCCCATAGGGGTATCGACCACAGTTGTCGTTCCGCAAAAAAAGCGGGGGGCCGCAGGCCCCCCAGTTCCCCCGAAATCGTCTTCCGTCGTCGTATCAACTACACCCACTCGTAGAACCGCACGTCATGCACTTCAGGCAGGTGCCGTTCCGGACCATCGTGAAGTTGCCGCATTCTTCGCACGGGTCGCCTTCGTAACCTTGCATCTTGGCGCTGCGCACTTTCTCGACGCGGTGCGCGCCTGCATGCAAAACGTCGACCTGACCGCTTTCAACATACATCGCCCCGCCCGCGCTGCCGCCGGCCACGGCGCTGACGGCGCCAATGGCGGTCACCGCCTGCGTCTGCTGTTCGGTCTCGCCGGCCTTGCGGCGGTTGCCGCGCAGGACCAGCAGGTTGCGCCGCACGAAGCCTTGGCTGGCGAAGCGGCCGACCACCTCCAACGCCTCGGCGGAGGTGACCTCGGGCAGGTTCCCCTCGCGGTTGCCGCGGCCCACCGTGTCGGGTGTCAGGTCATGCGGCTCGACGTGGGCCAAGTCGTGGCGACCCAGGTATGAAACCGCAAGCTCGCGGAACAGGTAGTCGAGGATCGAGGTCGCCATCTTGATGGTGTCGTTGCCCTCGACGATTCCGGAAGGATCGAAACGGGTGAAGGTGAAGGCTTCGACGAACTCCTCCAGCGGCACGCCGTACTGCAGCGCGATCGAGATGGCGATGGCGAAATTGTTCATCAGGCTGCGGAAGGCGGCGCCTTCCTTGTGCATGTCGATGAAGATCTCGCCGAGCTTGCCTTCCTCGTATTCGCCGGTTCGCAGATAGACCTTGTGGCCGCCGACCACCGCCTTCTGCGTATACCCCTTGCGGCGGTCGGGAAGGCGTCGGCGTGACGCCCGCTCCCGCTCGACGATGCGCTCCACGACCCGCTCGGCGATGATCTCGGCGCGCGCCGGATTGGCCTGCTCGACCACCGCCTCGACGGTGTCCTCGATATCCTCGTCGTCGAGAAGGGCCGATTGCAGCGGCTGCGACAGCTTCGAGCCGTCGCGATAGAGGGCGTTGGCCTTAAGCCCCAGCGTCCAGGACAGCATGTAGGCGTTCTTGCAGTCCTCGATGGTGGCGGCGTTGGACATGTTGATGGTTTTCGAAATCGCCCCGGAGATGAACGGCTGGCAGGCCGCCATCATGCGGATGTGACTTTCGACCGAAAGGAACCGCCTGCCTATGCGCCCGCATGGGTTGGCGCAGTCAAAGACAGCCAGATGCTCGTCCTTGATGCCGGGAGCGCCTTCCAGCGTCATGGCGCCGCAGGCGAAGGTGTTGGCGGCCGCGATGTCGGCCTTCGAAAAGCCGAGCGCCGTCAGCAGGTCGAACGCGACGTCGTTGAGGTCATCCACCTGCAGGCCGAGGGCTTCGGTGCAGAAGGCCTCGCCCAGCGTCCACTTGTTGAAGACGAACTTGATGTCGAAGGCCTCGGCGACGGCCTTTTCGACGGCCTCGATGGCGCCGTCGGTGAAGCCCTTGGCCCTCAGTGCTTCGTGATTGATGCCGGGAGCGCCATCCAGGGTGGCGTGGCCGACCGCATAACGGACGATCGCCTCGACGTCGTTCTCGGCGTAGCCCAGGCGGACCAGGGCCTGGGGCACCATGCGGTTGATGATCTTGAAATAACCGCCGCCGGCCAGCTTCTTGAACTTGACGAGAGCGAAATCGGGCTCGATCCCGGTGGTGTCGCAGTCCATGACCAGGCCGATGGTGCCGGTCGGCGCGATGACAGTGACCTGGGCGTTGCGGAAGCCGTGCGCGGTGCCGGCCTCCAGGGCCCGATCCCAGGCACGCGCCGCGGCATCGGCCAGGATGGCGTCGGGGCAGGTCGCCGCGTCGAGGGGGACCGGCGGGATGGACAGGGCATCATAGCCGTCCTTGTGGCCGTGGGCGGCCCGTCGGTGGTTGGCGATGACCCGCAGCATGGCGTCGCGGTTCGGCTCGTAGCCCGGGAAGGCGCCCAGTTCCTCGGCCATTTCGGCCGAGGTGGCATAGGCGACGCCGGTCATCACCGCCGAAATGGCGGCGCAAATGGCTCGGCCCTCGGTGGAATCATAAGGGATGCCGTTGGCCATCAAATAGCCGCCGATGTTGGCGAAGCCGAGGCCCAGCGTGCGGAACTCGTAGGACAGTTCGGCGATGCGGGCGGCCGGGAACTGGGCCATCAGCACCGAGATTTCCAGCGTGATCGTCCACAATCGGACGGCGTGCTCGAAAGCGGGAACGTCGAAGGTGCCGTCGTCGCGGCCGAACGGCATCAGGTTGAGGGATGCCAGATTGCACGCCGTGTCGTCGAGGAACATGTACTCGGAGCACGGGTTGGAGGCATTGATGCGTCCCGAGTTCGGGCAGGTGTGCCATTCGTTGATGGTGGTGTCGTACTGCATGCCCGGATCGGCGCAGGCCCATGCTGCGTATCCGATCTTGTCCCACAACGCGCGCGCCTTGAGGCGCTTGGCAACGCCGCCGTCGATGCGCCGCTTCAGGTCCCATTCCCCGTCGTTCTCCACGGTTTCGAGGAATTCGTTGGTGACCCGGATGCTGTTGTTGGAGTTCTGGCCCGAAACGGTCAGGTAGGAATCCGAATCCCAATCCGTGGTGAATACGGGGAAATCGAACTCGTCGTACCCCTGTCGGGCATACTGGATAACCCGCTGGACATAGTTGTCGGGCACCATGACGCGGCGTGCCTCGCGGATGGCCCCCTTGAGCTCGGGGTTCTTCTTGGGGTCGAAGCGGTCCTCTCCGGTGCCGGCGCAGGCCGCCATCACCAGCTTCAGGTGCTTGTTGGCCAGCCTGGAACCGGTGACCAGGGCGGCCACCTTCTGCTCTTCGTACGCTTTCCAACTAATGAAGCTCTCGACGTCGGGGTGGTCGATGTCGACCACGACCATTTTGGCGGCCCGTCGGGTGGTGCCGCCCGACTTGATGGCGCCGGCCGCGCGGTCGCCGATCTTGAGGAAGCTCATCAGGCCGGACGACTTTCCGCCACCGGAAAGCGCCTCGTTTTCGCCGCGCAGGCGCGAGAAGTTGGTGCCCGTGCCGGATCCGTACTTGAATAGGCGCGCCTCGCGCACCCACAGGTCCATGATGCCGCCTTCGTTGACCAGATCGTCGTTGATGCTCTGGATGAAGCAGGCGTGGGGTTGCGGGTGCTCGTAGGCCGATTCCGACCGCACCAGCTTGCCGGTCCGGAAGTCGACGTAATGATGGCCCTGGGCCGGTCCGTCGATCCCATAGGCCCAGTGCAGGCCGGTATTGAACCACTGCGGCGAATTGGGGGCACCCAGCTGGGCGCACAGCATGTAGCGCATTTCGTCATAGTAGGCGCTGGCGTCGGCTTCGGAATCGAAATAGCCGCCCTTCCAGCCCCAATACGTCCACGCACCGGCCATGCGGTCGAACACCTGGGTGGCGCTGGTTTCGCTGCCGTAGCGGCGGTCGGCGGGCAACGCCGTCAGGGCATCCTCGTCGGCCACGCTGCGCCACAGCCAGGAGGGAACGCTGTTCTCCTCGACACGCTTCAGTCTGGCGGGAATGCCCGCCTTGCGGAAGTACTTCTGGGCCAGAACGTCGCATGCCACCTGGGACCAGTCGGCCGGCACCTCCATGGCCTCGAGACGAAAGACAACCGAGCCGTCGGGATTGCGAATTTCGCTCGACGTGGTTCGAAACTCGATGGCTTCATACGGAGACTTGTCTTCCCTGGTGAAGAACCGCGTGACTCGCATAACTCCCCCTACTGCACGGATGGCCGACGAATTTTTGCGTTTTGCGGGCTTCGGCCCCTCCACCGAAGCGGCAGCCACCCGGCCCCCCGTTGTGTTGACCACAACAAATGGTGGGGTCGACGGTGACGCGAAACAAAATGTAGACGAGGGAGATTCCTGTCGCAACTACATTTCGTGTCTGAAACCAAGAAAAAGGCCTGGATCTGGTATGCATTTTTCGGTATGGGCGTTTTCACTCCCCGGCTTTTGGGGGATCCAGGGGCGTTCGCGACCGAATCGATCCGCGACGCGCCCGAGCGGGCGACTTCCGCCCTCAAGGGGCGTCGTGGACTGGACGCCGGGCATCCCAAGTGCCATATTGGCCGCGCCGGCCGGGGCGGCCGGTCCGGCCCTTGCCGATGGCGTGGGCGAGCCGCGAAACTGTACCGAGTGCGGGTGGGTCCTGTGATTACGATGGGAACGATTTTCTCGACTTTGTTCGGCAGTCGGCTTGTCGGAACCGACGAGTTCGGCAATCGCTACTACCAGGCGAAATGGGGTCGCCGGTACGGGCGCGAACGCCGCTGGGTCATCTACAAGGGCGAGGATGAGGCGTCCAAGGTGCCGTCGGAATGGCACGCCTGGCTGCACCATACCGTGGCCGAACCGTTGACCGAAATGGCGGCTCTGGCGCGGCCGTGGCAGAAGGGACACCAGCCCAATCCCACCGGCACGGCGCACGCCTATCGGCCGAGGGGCCACGAATTGGCGGCGCGCCGTCATGCCCCGGCGACCGGCGACTACGAGCCGTGGGTGCCGGATGACGGCTCCGCCGGCGCGTCGGCGCGTCGGCAATGAAGCAGCCGGTAAAGGAGGCGGTGACAGGCGGCGTTGTCTTCGTCGTATTCGCGTTGATTATCGTGTTTTCCTTTACCGCCAGGGATATGGCGGCCCGCGCAACAGAGGCCGGCTATCTGTTGAGTGCGACGTTCAATCGCATCGACGGTCTGGTGGTGGGCAGTGCCGTTCGACTGGGCGGCGTGCAGGTGGGCACCGTCAAGTCTCTTCACCTGGATAAGCATTTCCGGGCCGTCGCCGTCCTGCACATTGAAAATACCGTTCCCTTGCCGGCTGACACTTCGATCGCCATCCATACCGATGGTCTGTTCGGTACGAAGTATCTCGAACTGGAACCGGGCGGCGATCCGGAAATGTTCAAGGACGGGGACTCCATCGAGTTCACCCAGGACGCGCTGTTGGTTGGCGACCTTCTGGACCTGATCATCGCCCAGGGCCGGGCGCGGCTTGCGGCAGGCAAAGAAGAGGCGACGGCGCCGTAACGGCAAGTTCGACTGGAAGGGAAGGGGCTCCTCATGGGTAGAAACCTCATCGAAACCGTGATGGGCGCTGTCGTGCTGCTGGTTGCCGGCTTGTTCGTGTTTTTCGCCTATGACCTGGCCCAGGTCGACACCGCCAGAGGCTACGAGATCAAGGCCAACTTTCTCAGGGTCGGCGGCCTGACCAGAGGCAGCGACGTGCGCATCAGCGGCATCAAGGTTGGTACCGTCCTCGATGCCCGCCTCGACCCTACCACCTTCGACGCGGTGGTGACGCTGGCCATGGCGCCCGACGTGCAGTTGCCGGTCGACACCCAGGCCAGCATCGACAGCGACGGGTTGCTCGGCGGTAAGTACGTACGCCTTGAGCCTGGTCAGGCGGCAGAGCGCATCGCCAACGGCGGGACCATCGCAAAGACCAAGGATTATCGTTCGCTCGAAGACCAGGTGGGCGAGATCATTTTCCTGGCCACCGGTGGCGAAACCAAACGGTAGGTGGCCCGGGCACCGTCGCCGACCGCGATCGACGGGTGGCTGGGGGGCTATGTGGGTGGCCGGTCGTCCGTCACCCGACCAAGTTCGTCTTCGATTTGCCGCAATCCCCCTCTAGCGTCGCGGAGTGGTTGTCGGCGCAGGGGCGACGGTGTTAAGACCGACGCCGGCCTGAATGCGGGGAATCGGCGAGGCATGCTCAAACGC
>JAVEYE010000046.1:0-15367 GCA_034003665.1 Rhodospirillales bacterium
GCCACGCCGTGCGCCTTGGCGAGGCGGCTCACCTTGTCGGCGTTGCGGCCGACCAGGATGGGGTCGAGCACAACCCGCGTGCCGTCCTTCAGCGCGACGCCGCCTTCCTTGTTGATCTCCAGCACAGAGCGGACCAGATGCTGGTTGGTCCCCATGCGGCCCGTCACCCCGTTCATAATGATGCCAAGGCGTTTCTCGGCCATGATCTCGATCCTTCCTTGTCGTCCGTTCGCCAGGAGCGGCGCCCATTGCGCCCCCCGCATTTCACCGGCCGGCCGAAAGGCCCGCCTGCGTTCCAGATAACCGCCCGTCGACCCATTGTCAACCATATGGTTGATTAGGCCGCCATCCCCCCTACTTCAACCCTTCGAGAATGCCTCGCACGTAGCCGATGGCGAGCGCCGCCGTGGTCGGGCCATCGGGCTCATAGATGAACGGCTCGACCGCCGCCACCCCCCCGTACTTCATCCGCTTGAGGGCCGAGAGAATGGGCGCGAAGGCATCCGCGCCCTGGCCCGGCGCCCGCCGGTTGGTGTCGTTGAGCTGGATGTGGGCGACCTTGCCGGTGGGCAGCCACTTGCGGATGAGATCGACCACCGGCACGCTTTCGGTCAGCCCGGCGGCACTGGTATCGATCATGGTCCGGAAGGCCGGACTGCCGATCTCGTCTACGAGACGCGCCGCCTCGGCCACGGTATTGACGAAGTTGGTCTCGTGACGGGCCAGCGGTTCGATGCAGTAGACGACGCCGGCCTTTTCGGCGGCACGGGCCGCCGCCGCCAAGGTCTCGGCGGCGCGGCCCCTAGCCGCCGCCGCGTCGTCGTCCTCGGCGATCGAGCGCTGCTTGGGCGAACCGTGCACCAGCACGGCGCCGCCGAGATCGGCGCACAGACCGACCAGCCGCTCGATGACATCGACCGTCTTGCGCCTTATGGCCGGGTCGGCCGTATTGATCGACAAACCTTGCGGCGTTACCAACAGCCAGTGCAGCCCGGTGATGACGATGCCGGCCTCGGTCGCCGCCCGCCGCAGGTCGGCCCGGCGATTCGCCGGCAGCAGGTGGGGATGATCGCCCAGCGTGAAGGGGGCCACCTCCAGCCCCATATAGCCCAACTTGGCCGCCATGTCGCATTGGGCGGAGAAATCGAGTTCGCGAATGACCTCGTTGCACAGGGCGATTTTCATCGCGCCCTCCCTCGTCGCCGTCCTTGGGTCAGTTGCCCTTCCGGAAAGCCCGGCCCGGCAGCACGGCGGCAACAATCCTCCCCACCAACCGGCGGAAGGGGGGGATGCTCATCAGGATCGAACTCAACGTAATCAGCCACAACACCGCGCAGATCGGCCGCGTGAGGAAGGGCGTAATGTCGCCGTCGCTTAACACCAGGCCGCGCCTGAGGCTCTTGTCCAAGATGTCGCCCAGGATGATGCCGAGAACCAGCGGCGCCATCGGGTACTTCATCTCGCGCAGAACGTACCCACCGATGCCGAAGGCGATCATCACGCCGACGTCGAAGAGCCTCTCGGCGATGGCGTAGGACCCGATGACGCACAGTACGAACACGATCGGCATCAGGCGCTCGCGCGGCACGGAAAGCACCTTGAGCAGCGGCCTGGTCATCGACAGGCCGAAGACCAGCATGGCCAGCGTGGCGAACAGCACCATCGCCACCACCTGATAGACGAAATGCGGGTTCTCGACCATGATCATCGGACCCGGCCTTACGCCGTGGATGAACATGGCGGCCAACAGCACGGCGGCCGGAGCGGAACCGGGAATGGCCAACGTAAGCACCGGAATGAGGGCGCCCGGCACGGCGGCGTTGTTGCCGCACTCGGCGGCCATCAGCCCCTCGATGGAGCCCTTGCCGAACTTGTCGCGTTCCTTGCTCTTCCGGCGGGCCGCCGCGTAGGACACCCAGGCGCCGATATCCTCGCCGACGCCGGGAATAATGCCGACGCCGGTGCCGATGATGCCGCTGCGAATGATGGTGCGCCAATAGCGGAACACCTCGCGCAACTTGGGAATGACGCTGTCGCGGGCCTTGTCCAGCACCTCTCCGGCCGGGTTGCGCATGACGGTCAGCACCTCGGCGAAACCGAAGGCCCCCACCATCGCCGGGATCAGGGCGAAGCCACCCAGCAGCTCGGTGGTGCCGTAGGTAAAGCGCTGGTAGGCATGGATGCCTTCCTGGCCGACCATCGCCACCGTCAGACCAAGAAAGCCGGCGATCCATCCCTTGAGCGGGTCGTCGAGCGCGGTCAGATGACCGGAGATGACGATGCCGAAGATGGCCAGCCAGAAGAATTCGTAGGACTGGAACTTGAGCGCGTAGTTGCCGAGCAGCGGCGCCAGTGTCGCCAGGAAGAACATGCCGATGATGCTGCCCAGCACGGAACCCGAGGTGGCGATGCCCATCGCCCTGCCGGCCAATCCCTGCCTGGCCAAGGGGTTGCCGTCCAGCGTGGTGGCGGCGTTGGCCGGGGTGCCGGGGATGTTGAGAAGGATGGCCGTGCGGCTGCCGCCGTAGATGGCACCGACATACATGCAGATCAGGATGAGCACGGCCAGATCCGGCGCCAGCTTGTAGGTCAGCGTGGTCATCAGGGCGACACCCATGGTCGCCGTCAGTCCCGGCAACGCGCCGATGATGATGCCAAGGAAGGTCGACCACGCGACGTGGAACAGCGCCGTCGGCGTCA
The DNA here is from genome assembly GCA_034003665.1 of Rhodospirillales bacterium. Taxonomy (GTDB): domain Bacteria; phylum Pseudomonadota; class Alphaproteobacteria; order Rhodospirillales; family Shumkoniaceae; genus Shumkonia. The sequence goes on from JAVEYE010000046.1 coordinate 2,701, forward strand.
GGAACTCGCCGATGGCCTGAAGGAACGAGAGCAGGTTTTCAAGCAGGCTCACGGCAGTGTCACCAGGAAGAGGTTGGCGAAAACCCAGGTGACCACCCAGGCGACGACAATGGCAATGACGGCGGCAAACGCCAGTCCGCGCAGGCGCGTCCGGCCGTCCGCCCCTGGGCGCCATTCGAAGATGGCGATGAACAGGAAGGTGAAAACGCCAGTCGCCAGCCAGTACGGCATGTTGCCGATCATGAAGGCGGCGTAGCCGATGGACAGCGCCAACGTGGCGATCAGGCGCAGATTGCCCGGTTGGCAAAAGGTCCGGGCCGTGTTCTCGCGAGTGATGCCCAGATGATGGCCGCCGCGCCTGAACGAGCGGATCGTCAGAACGGCCCCAAGAATCAACAGAATGACGCCGAGCATCCCCGGAACCAAGCCCGGTACGCTCGACGGGTGGATACCCAACTGTTCGAGGCGGGGCATGCGCCACGATTCCTCGATCAAGGTCAGGCTGAAGACGATCAGGACCAGCCCCGTGATCAGGTCGGCCTTGGTCATGGTATCGGGTTTCATCGGAGTTTACCGCCGGGAAAAAGGGAGCGGGCCTCCTTGGGAGGCCCGCCTATTGCACCAACGGTCTTACGGCTTTTCGTAGCCGAGATCGGCCGGATTAACCTTTGCCTGACCAGCGGAATGCAGGCTCCATACCGCCGTGAGGATTGCCGGCCATACTTTCTTGAGGGCGTCCTCGCCATAGTAGGGGAAGACCACTTGGCCCTTGTCCTTGGCCCACTGCTTCAAGGCCGCAGACGTCTTGATGTTCTTTTCCCAAACGTCGTTCATCTTCTGGACGACCTCTTCGGGAATCCCCTTGGGCGCCCAGATGCCGAAGTAATATGGCGTCGGATTAAGGTTGGGCAGCCACTTCTTGACCGACTCGACCTTGCCCGCGCCTTCAACCTCGGCCGCCTCAGTCGCCATGAGGGCGAGCGGACGCAGCTTTCCGCCGCGGATCATCTCGATCTGCTCCGACATCAACTGCGTGGTTGTCATCGTTTCGCCGGCAACCGTTGAAATCATTGCCGGATTGCCGCCATCGTATGAAACCGGCTTATAACTACCGCCTGGAACTTGCGCTTTGATCTGCTCGATCGTCGTGTGCCCGGCCGACGGGACGCCGGCGATCGCCACCGACAGGTCGTTGGGTTTCGTCTTCATCCAGTTGACGAACTCCCCGAAATCCTTGATTGCCGAGTTCGGACCGACCGAAATGACGGTGGCGTTCATCGAGTCGAGATAGATGTGCCAGTCCTTGATTCGCGTATCGATCGTGCCGCGGACCGGGTAAGAGGCCAAGTCATGAATGGCCCCCGAACCCCACGTGTAACCGTCCTTGGGGGCATCGAGCACGGTCTGCGTGCCGATGGCGCCGCCGCCGCCCGGCTGATTCACGACCACGACCTTCTGGCCGAGCCCCGCCTCAAGGTCGCCCGCAATGGCGCGGATCGCCTGATCCGTCGAGCCGCCGGCTCCCCACGGAACGATGATGCGGATGGGTTTGTCCGGTTTCCATTCCGCCGAAGCGGGTGCCCCGATGGCCAACGTCGCTCCGGCCGCGAGTGCGGCCAACAGGCCAAGTTTCTTCATCATGCAACCTCCCTCCTTACAGGGGGCCCGCGCCAAAAGCGCGGGTCATTTCGCCCGTCAGGGCACAAATCAACCACGCGGTCAAAATGACCGAATTGGTAGGGCCGGTCAAGTTGAAGAGCCTAGCCAGCCCCGCGCTCGACGCAGATCAGAGGGTGCTGGCCAGAAACTGACGGCAGCGCTCGGAGGCCGGGCTGCCGAAGACCTGTGACGGCGGCCCTTTCTCCTCGACCTTGCCCTGATGCAGGAAGATGATTTCGTCCGAAACCTCGCGGGCGAACCCCATCTCGTGGGTGACCATGATCATGGTACGGCCTTCCTCGGCCAGCTCGCGAATGACCCTCAACACCTCCCCCACAAGCTCGGGGTCCAGCGCCGACGTCGCCTCGTCGAACAACAGCAACTTGGGTTCCATGGCCAAGGTGCGCGCGATGGCGCAGCGCTGCTGCTGCCCGCCCGACAGCTGGGACGGATAGTGGTTGCGCTTGTCGGCGATTCCGACTTTCTCCAACAAGGCCTCGGCCCGTTCGACGGCCTCCTTGCGCGGCAGCTTGAGGACGTGAATGGGCGCCTCGATGACGTTCTGCACCACCGTCATGTGGGACCACAGGTTGAAACTCTGGAAGACCATGCCGACCCGCGAGCGGATGCGGTCCACCTGGCGGTGGCTGGCCGGCACTGAACCGCCGTCGGCCAGCCGGCGCATCTCGATCTCTTCGCCAGCCACCTCGATGCGGCCGCTGTCGGGGATCTCCAGCAGATTGATGCAGCGCAGGAAGGTGCTTTTCCCCGATCCGCTCGAGCCGATGATGGAAATGACGTCGTGCTCGTTGGCGGTCAAGCTGATGCCCTTGAGGACCTCCAGGTCGCCAAAGCGCTTGTGGATGTCTTCGACGACCAGGGCCGGGGTCTTTCCTGCCACGTTTTTCGGTCCTTTCCTGCTTGCCCGCCGGTCGGGCCTGGGTGCCATTCTGCGGCCTCGGCCCCGGCGCCGTCAATGCGCGTACGGTCCGAAACGCCAAGGCTGCGGCCCCCTCGACAAGTTAGAACGGTTCTTACGTCGGTGGACTTGGCGGCAGGCGATCGCTATATTCTGTAGTCATGTACGCCGACAACACACTGACCCCGAAGGAAGCCATCCGCCTGTGTGCCCTGGGCACGTTGGCGGCTGGACCTATGCGTTACTCGGCGCTGGCCAATTCGATCCGCCAGTTCGTCGGTCACACGCTGGGACCGTCGCTCGATCTCATGGGCACTTCGGTCGAGTTGCTGAAATACGAGGGGCTGATCGAGGCCATCGACGGCGAAGGCATGGCCGATGACGCCGAGTTGCGCGTTACCGAGGCCGGTCGGCGTGAACTGCGGGCCCTGCTGACCGCCCGCCTGCGCCTGGGCGCCGCCGAGCTCAACAAGCTGATCGTGGCGCTCAAGTTCCGCTTCCTTCACCTGCTGGAGGACGGCGACAGGCGGACGCAGGCCGACCACCTGATCGAGGTGTGCGAGAACGAATTGGCCCGCCTCGACGTCTTGCGCCAGCATCACGGAGATGACCCGGGCTTCCTCGTCGCCTGGCTCGACCACGACATCGAGCAGACCGAGAAGCGGCTTGTCTGGCTCAAGAATTTCCACGCTGCGCTGGGCAACTGATCACTCGAACAACGCGCTTCCCCAATCGATTTTGATGCAAAAACCGCGATGGGCCCCACGGCGCCCCGCACGAACGCGCCGAAAACGGCATCAGGAGACCTTATGAAGAAATTGCGACTCGGCATCGTCGGATGCGGCTTTCTGGGCAACATCGTCGTGGAGGCTTGGCGGAGCCGCCTGCTCGATGAGTATGAAATCGTCGGCTGCGTGAGCCGCTCGACGGACTCTGCCCAGGCCTTGGCGAACAAGGCGGAATGCAAGGCGTGCGCCGACCTCGACGAGTTGCTTGCATTGGCGCCGGATTACGTGGTGGAAGCCGCCTCTCCCGGCGTCACGAGGGACATCGCGGAAAAAGTTCTGAGACACCGCGCCAACCTGGTGGTGCTGTCCATCGGGGCCTTCGCCGATGCCGACTTCTATGCGCACATCGCGCAGACCGCACGCGAAATGGGCACCCGGGTCCATCTGGCATCCGGCGCCATCGGCGGTTTTGATGTTCTGCGTACCACCGCGCTGATGAGCGGCATTCAATCGAGCATCACCACCGAAAAAGGACCGGCATCGCTGAAAGGCACGCCCGTTTTCGAAGAATCCCTGTTGACGAACGTCAAGATGACCCAGGTCTTTTCGGGAGACGCCCAAAGGGCCATCGCGCTTTTTCCGACCAAGGTCAATGTCGCGGTGGCGACCGCCTTGGCGACCGCAGGCCCCGACAAGACCGCCGTCGCCATCCACAGCGTGCCGGGTTTCGAGGGCGACAAACATCGAATTGAAGTGGTCGGCGACGAGGTTCGCGCGATCGTCGACATCTATTCGAGGACCAGCGCCATCGCCGGATGGAGCGTCGTGGCCCTGTTGCGCAACCTGGTGTCGCCCATCGTCTTTTGACGCCGGACATTTTGGCGGGCCGCCGAATCCCGGCGGGCATTCATCCGGCTTCGGCCCGATCCAGGCTGTCGACAAGCGCCTTGGCCTCTGACGCGCCGGCCTCGGTCATCCGCTCGCGGATGACCCGTTCGAGGGCCGCGACATGACGCAGAACGACCGCCATCCCGGCATCGTCCAGGCTTTCACGGCGCCTTTCGACGAACCGGCAAAGCCGGCCCCCGATGTCGGTGACCAGGGAATAGCCGAAGGTGGCGCCCTGCCCCTTCATGTCGTGACTGATTCGAAAGAGGCGATCGAGATGCGAGGTCCGCCCCGCCGGGTCGGCCAAGACGTCGGCGGCCGCCGCCTTGAGTCGGGCAAGATCGGCCTCGGCCGCCGCGAGATACCGTCCGGCCAGTCGGGCGATCGACGCCTCGGCCCGTCGGATCGCCTTGCGTTCTTCGTCGGTCAACCGTCGGCCCAGAGCGGTGTTGGACGCATCATCCTTCACGGCCGATCCCTCCTTTCAAGAGTGCCGACGGCCGCCGGGGCAAGCCAAGGCGGCGGCCCCGCCGCGAAGCTCGTCAGCCCGAGCCCCACCTCGACCCCTGGCCCGATCACCTAGAGAAGGCCGAGGGCACGCAATTCCTCAGCCATCTCGCGCGGCAGGTCATCCGCCTCCTCGGCATCCGCCCTTAGATCGGGCGGCGCCTTGTCCTCAGGCAGGTACCGCCACCCCTGGAACGGCCGCATCGGGCGCAGTTCGGTCCGCACGACACAAGGATCCAACACCAAGGCGCAAGCCGGCGCGCCATCGGCACCCGCATGGTCGGCGATGTCGACAATCGCCTGCCGGGCCTGGATGAAACCACGAATCACCCAGTAGATCGAACCGCCGCCGAGGATCTCGTCGGCACGCCTTGGCGTGTTGCGGGTGACGTGGCGCAACACGGCCGGAACACCCGCCTCGGCGGCCAGGCGCAAGCGCTTGGCCTGGATTTCCTCCAGATGCGGGATGCTTTCCACCCGTACCGCCATCTTGACGAGATGAACTGTCATGCCGCGCCTTCAGCCTTTCGTCGTTTTTGCCGGCAACCGTCCCTCATTTAAGGCACCGCGCCCGGGTTGTCACGCCGTTCCCGGTAATTCGACTTTTATTATGAACCTATGTTCATTTTGTCGATTGACTCTCGGTTGGCATCCGATAATAATTATGGACACTAGTTCATATTAAAGGGGATCGTCTCCCATGCCCAGACCCCGCAAGTGTCGATGGGTTGAAGACCATCCGACCGCCGACTTCTTCGCTCCCCGCGGCGTGCCGTTGGAAACGCTTCAGGGCGTGGTTCTGCCGGTCGAGGGTCTGGAGGCGCTTCGCCTTGCCGACGCCAAGGGCTTCGATCACGCCACTGCGGCGGCGATGATGGGGGTTTCGCGGCCGACGTTCTCGCGGGTCCTTGCCGAGGCCCGCACCCTGGTTGCCAACGCCCTGGTCAACGGCTGGGGCCTGCGCATCTCGGGAGGCGACTACCAGGTCGCTGGTGGCGGCCCAGGCCGTCGCGGGCGTGGCGGCGGTTTCGGCGGGGGTGGCGGCGGCGGTCGTGGGCAGGGGCGGCGGCGCCGTCAAGGATTACAGGAAGAAGGAGAATGATCATGCCGAATTTCGATCGCAGCGGCCCGCGAGGGGCCGGCCCCATGAGCGGATGGGCCAGAGGATTGTGCGCGCGCCTGCGCGGTGCCCCGGCGGCGACAGGCGGCCGCGGGGCGGGAATGGGGTGGCGCCGAGGGGGCGGCGGCCGAGGATGGGGCTTCGGGCGCGGCGCCGGGGCCTATGTGCCGATGGAATCCGATCCCGGTGCTGTATCGGCGGCAACGATGAGCGGCGCCACGCCAGAGGAACAGCGAGCCGCGCTCAAGGCCGAACGCAACCGGCTGAAGGCACGTCTGCGTGAAGTCGAAGGAACGCTGTCCGACATCGGACGCAACCTCCGCAACGACCCCGATGCCTGAGGATCCTCCACGGGAACTTCGTGGGGGCGATCCCGCCCCCACATTTTTCGTCAAATGACCATAATATTCATTCGTGTTGAAAAACAAACATTACCATATTATGATCATTTGATCACAATAGAAGCGCAGCTTCATGCCTAGACCATCCAAGTGCCGCAGCGTCGGATCCCTTCCCGGCGTCGTCGATTTCAAGCCGCGCGGCGTGCCGATGCACGCACTGCAAGAGGTCTATCTGACCTTTGACGGCCATGAAGCCTTGCGCCTTGCCGACCTCGACGGGCTGGACCAGGGTACCGCTGCCAAGCGCATGGGCATTTCCCGCCAAACATTCGGGCGGATTCTGGCGGCGGCGCGACGCACCGTGGCCCGGGCAATCATCGAGGGCATGGCGCTGAGGGTCGAGGGCGGCAATGTGCGCCTCGCCGAACAATCCCAATCCGTCCAACATCAACAAGACAACCCCCAAGAGAGGAGAATCCCGAAATGAGTACCATTGTTGCCGTGCCGTCCGCCCATCCCGGCGGGCTTGACGCCGCTGTGTCCGACCACTTCGGCCACTGCGACGTCTTTACCCTGGTGTCCGTCGACGGCGGCCGCATCGAAAGCGTGCGGATCGTGCCCAACCTGCCGCACGAGCAAGGCGGATGCCTGGGGCCCGTCAATTATTTGGCCGAGCAGGGCGCCCGGGTGCTGATCGCCGGCGGCATGGGCATGCGGCCGTTGGCCGGATTCACCGACGCCGGCATCATGGTCATGCACCACGGCGGCAACCGCTCGGTGAGCGACGCCCTGGTGGCCTTTGCCCAGGGCCAACTCACGCGCTTCGGTGACGACCACACCTGCGGTGGCGGCCAAGGCCACTGCCACTAGGCAAGAGAACGCGTCGGATGGCGGGCGGACCCGCGGCTATCCTGCCCACGGCCGCCCCATCCAGCCACAAAATTGCCTCCGGGCCGATCAACGTCGGACACCATTGAAGGAGACGTCCATGACCACCATAGCCATCACCGCCGAGGCTCCATCGCTTGACGCAAAGGTCGATCCGCGTTTCGGCCGCGCCGCCGGTTTCATGATCATCGATTCCGGCTCGGGCGATTCGCACTATGTGTCCAATGCATCGGCCGCCGGGATGGCCGGCGGCGCGGGCATTCATGCAGCCGAGACCATCGCCAAGGCCGGCGCCCGCATCCTTCTCACGGGGAGGGTCGGGCCGAAAGCCCAGTCGGCGCTGGCGGCCGCCGGCATCGCCATTGATGAAAACTGTGAGGGCCTCACCGTTCGACAGGCCGTCGAACGCTACACGGCCGAGCATCCGGCAACCACGTAAGCCCGGAGCGGCAGGCCATGATCATCGCCATCGCCAGTGGCAAGGGCGGCACCGGCAAAACCCTGGTGACGGCAGCCCTGGCCACGATCTGGCCTCGCCCTGTCGTCGCGATCGACCTCGACGTCGAGGCGCCCAACCTGCACCTGTTCCTGCATCCTCGGCTGTCGCCGCCCGAGGTCGCCACTATTGAGGTGCCGGTGGCCGACCCGGCCCGTTGCAGCGGATGCGGTGCTTGCGCCGAACTTTGCCAGTTCAAGGCCGTTGCCCTGTTCGGCGACTTTCCGACGGTGTTTCCCGACATGTGCCACGGCTGCGGCGGCTGCATCGCGGTTTGCCCGACCGGGGCGCTGAGGCCCGGCTCTCGCGCCCTCGGGGAAATTCAGGACGGCCGGGCCGGCTCCATCGGCTTCCTGATGGGCCGGATGAGGATCGGCGAGGCGCTGAGTCCGCCCCTGATCCGCCAAGTCAAGGCCCGCCTTGCCGATGGGTTGAAGAAAACCGCCGGCCGCGTCGACGCTCTGATCGACTCGCCGCCGGGCGCCAGTTGCCCGGCCGTCAATGCGGTGTCCGGTGCCGACGCCGTCGTCCTTGTCACCGAGCCGACGCCGTTCGGTCTGCATGACCTCAAGCTGGCCCGCCACGCCTTCGCCGCTCTGGGCGTGCCGCTTGGTGTGGTGATCAACCGCGCCGGAACCGGCGAACCCAGGGTCTACGATTATTGCCGGGCCACCAACCTGCCGATTCTGGCCGAAATCCCCTTCGATCGCGCCATCGCGGCCACCTATGCCCGTGGCGAAACGGCCGTCGCCGTGTCGCAGCGATACCGCGACATCTTCGAGGCCCTGGCCGAAGGCATTCGCGATCTTGCCGCTCCGGAAAGGACCATTTCCCATGCCTGAGATCACTGTGATCAGCGGCAAGGGCGGCACCGGCAAGACGACGGTGACGGCCGCCTTCGCTCATCTGTCCGGAAACGCCGTCATTTGCGATCTCGACGTCGACGCACCGGACCTCCACCTCATCCTGCAACCCGATCGGGAAGTGGCCGTGGATTTCCGCGCCGGGCACCTGGCGGTCATCGACCCCGCGCGTTGCACTGCGTGCGGCCTTTGCATGGACGTCTGCCGATTCGGCGCGATCATCGAAGGCGGCGGCAAGTATGTCGTGCGCCCTCAAGGGTGCGAAGGCTGCAAGACCTGCGTCGCTCTGTGCCCGGCCGCCGCCATCGATTTTCCGATCCGGCGCTGCGGGCGGCGCTACCGGTCGCGAACCCGTTTCGGGCCGCTGATTCACGCCCAACTGTTCCCGGGCGCCGAGAACTCGGGCCTGCTGGTGTCGGAATTGCGCAGGGAGGCTCGGGAACTCGCCATCCACACTGGCCGCACAATTGTATTGTCCGACGGCGCGCCCGGGATCGGCTGTCCGGTCATCAGCTCGCTGACCGGGACCCAATTGGCCGTTCTCGTCACCGAGCCGACACCGTCCGGTCGACACGACCTGGAACGGGTGGCCGAACTAACCGCGCGTTTCGAAGTGCCGGCGGCCGTTATCCTTAACAAAGCCGACATCGGCGGTGAGGCGGCCGACACGGTCCGCGATGCCTGTCGGTCGCGTGGCCTGCCGATCATCGCCGAGATCCCCTACGACCCATCGGTAACCGAGGCCATGGTTGCCGGTCGCGCGGTAACGGAGATCGGCCCGGAAGCGGTCACCGCGCCGCTGCGCACCGCCTGGAGCACCGTTCTCTCGTTGACCGCCGCCCGGCAGGCGGCCTGAAAGCGCGCCGTCGTTCGCCAAGCCGCGAGACGCGCCGATCTATTGGAACAACGGCTTGACCCCTTTGGGCGGTTCCCCGACGCGGCATCGACCGTGGCCGGTTCTGCCCCAACAAAGGAACCATCATGAGCAGCGCGGTCATCAAGGCCCTATCCCACTTCGAGCCACACGATTCCGTGACGCTCAAGCTCAACTGCGGCCAGGCGGTGCTGGCCGGCCTCGGCGACCGGATCGGCATCGACGAGAAGACCGCCATTCGCGCCGGTCGGGCCTTCGCCGGCGGCATCGGCCACCAGGGCAACATCTGCGGCGCGCTCTGCGGCGGCGCCATCGCGTTGGGCTTCGCGGCAGAGGCGGAATCGGAGCCGCGCAACCGATCGATGGCCTACAAGCGCACGCGCGAACTGTTCCGACGTTTCCGCGAACGCCACGGCAACGTCGAATGCCGGCTGTTGATTGGCATCGATCCCTCGACGCCGGAAGGCGAACAGGAAGTGCACGCGCGCAACATCCACCACACCCACTGCACGGCCTTCGTGCGCTCGACCGTCGAGATCGTCGAGGACCTGTTGCGGGAGGAGACGGCGGAGGTCCGCCGCGAGGAGGCATCCACATGAGCCATATATTCGGTCCCGTGCCGTCACGCCGCCTGGGGCGCTCGCTGGGCATTGACCTGATTCCCCACAAGACGTGTTCGTATGACTGCATCTACTGCCAGGTCGGCCGCACCTCCAACAAGACCCTGGAGCGCCGCGAATGGGTGCCGCTGGAGGCCGTTTTGGCCGACCTCGGCGGGCGGCTCTCCAGCCGTCCCGATTACATCACGCTGAGCGGCTCGGGCGAGCCCACCCTCTATTCGCGCATCGGCGAGCTTATCGACGCCATCCGGGCGATGACCGATATCCCCATCGCTGTTCTGACCAACGGCTCGTTGTTGTGGCAGCCCGAAGTGCGCGAGGAGTTGCGGGACGCCACGCTGGTCATCCCGTCACTCGACGCTGGCGACGCCGCGATGTTCCAAGCGGTCAACCGACCGCATCCGGACCTCGAATTTGACCGTATGGTGGATGGACTGGCCGCCTTCCGTCGGGAATTTTCCGGGAAGTATTGGCTGGAAGTCATGCTGCTGGCCGGCCACACGGCCCTCGAAGCCGAGGTCCGCAAGATCGCAGCCCTCGTCGAGCGGATCCAGCCGGACCGGGTACAGATCAATACCGCCACCCGCCCCACCGCCGAAACGTATGCCCAGGCTGCCGTCCCCGCCCGTCTGCGCGCCTTGGCGAAACTCTTTTCCTGTCCGGTCGATGTGGTCGAGAACTATGACCATCGCAAGACCCGAACAGTTCTGTCCAACGCCGACCGCACGAGCGTTTGCGAACTCGTCCGCCGACGGCCTTGCACGGTCGACGATATCGCCGACGCCCTGCAATTCCATCGTCTGGAAGTGATCAAGCTGCTGGGCAAACTCCAGGACGAGGGAACCGTCGGACGCTGTCGGGCCGGCGGGCGGGTGTTCTACTTCGCGGTGCCGGAAAGGCGCGACCCGAGAGGCGTCTCATCAAGAACCCGGCAAAGAGGTGAGGAACGCCATGAACAGGCCCGTTGAGCAGGAAGCTTCCCATTCCACCGACAAAAGCGCCGCCGTCGCCCGCGCGCGTTCCCGCGGCCCCGTCGCCCTGCCCGCCATCCATGCGCTGATCGCCGTCGCCTCGGGCAAGGGCGGTGTCGGCAAGTCGACCGTGGCGGCCAATCTTGCCGCCGCGTTTGCGGCGCGCGGCCGCCGTGTTGGGCTGCTCGACGCCGACATCTACGGACCCTCGATCCCGCGCATGATGGGCATCGGCGGCACACCTGTGTCAGCCGGGCGTGACCGCATCCAGCCTCTGGTCAGTCACGGCATCACCTGCATGTCGATCGGCTTCGTTGTCGGCGAGGCCGATCCGGTCATCTGGCGGGGGCCGTTGGTGGCGCGGACTATCGAGCAGTTGCTGACCGAGGTCGACTGGGGTCCCCTCGACGTGCTGGTCATCGACCTGCCGCCGGGTACCGGTGACGCCCAACTGACGCTCGCGCAGCGCGCGCCGCTGACGGGCGCCGTCATCGTTTCGACACCCCAGGACATCGCCCTCTCGGCCGCCCGCAAGGGCCTGCACATGTTCCAGAAGGTCGGTGTTCCCGTTTTCGGCCTGATCGAGAACATGAGCTACTTCATCTGCCCGCATTGCGGCGCCCGCACCGACATCTTCGCGCACGGCGGAGCCCAACGCGAGGCGGAGCGGCTAGGTACCACCTTCCTTGGCGAGATCCCGCTTGACATGCGCATCCGCGAAACGTCTGACGGGGGCACGCCCATCGTCATCGCCGAGCCGGAAAGCCCCCAGGCGCAAGCCTTCCTGGCCATCGCCGACCGCGTCTGGCCAAAGGCGGCTTGATCCCTGAACCCCGGGCGCCATCAGGCGCCAAGGTCGACCGTCCAGGCCGCGGCCCCACCCTGTCGGGTCCATAGCGCCTTTTTTACGCCGGATCATCATGACCGAATGATGATCGCGCCCACTCGTCCGGACCGCCCCAAACCCGCCCCTGACCGAATGCTCGCCATGCAACCGGCGCCGCCCCCTAACCGGGGCGGCTTGTTTTTGAGCCGGCAAATGTCGATCAACGAAATCCTTGGATGACGATAATGATCATAGGGAAATTTATAGATAATTAATGGAAAAAACGGATTAACACCAAATTGGTATATATGTCGCTAATGTATTATTTAAATTATTAAATAGGTAATTTAATGACCATTTTATCATTAGACGGTATTTTTAACAATTCTATATTTACTATTATTGAAATTACCTATTTTTTCAGCCATGGGGCGACATGCGAAAAGAAATGGGGTGGCCGGAAGGACAGGCGGATTCATCATCAATGACACAGCAATGTCACAACGTTGCTCAGGAGATGCCCCAGCCCCCGGCACAACTCATTCTCACAGGGATCAAGAGAAGGAGACCGAATGTGCCGAATCATCCTTCCCTTAAAAAACGCGACTGCCCCCCCACCCGCGTCGCCGATGACGACCTGGAAACCCACATCCGGGCCCTGCGCCGTTATGCCCGAGCTCTGACAGCCAATCCCGACGATGCCGACGACCTAGTTCAGGAGGCTTTAAAGAGAGCCCTGACTTATATCGACAGTGGCGGGGAGATCCGTAATCTGCGCTATTACCTTCTGACCATCCTGCATCACGCGCGAATCGATCATGCCAAGCGTGAAAGCCGGTGGGGTGAGCACCTCCCATTCGATGCCTGCCTGTTCCTCGCTTCCGGCCCCATTCAGGCCGACCGCATGATCTGCAGCGAGGCCATGGACGCCATCAACCGCCTTCCCGAAGAACAGCGCGCGGTGATC
>JAVEYE010000047.1:0-15024 GCA_034003665.1 Rhodospirillales bacterium
ATCCTTGGCCCGGGTTTGTCGAGTGGTTCCGCCTCGGTAATGACGATGACGTCCTTGGCATTGTCGAGCGCGCCCTGGAAAATCCACGGCGGCAGAACGGGCGGCGACTTCCAGTTCCTCGGCATAGCTCCTCGCAACCAAACGGCGTAGCGTGTTTTTACTCAATCACAAGGTTGGGCGGTGAACGGCGGCCTTTTTTCAAAATTAGCCAGCTGGGGTTAACATCTCTTTCCAGTCCGCTTCCCCGCAACACTTGCCGTCCTATGGATCCCCGCGTTAATAGAAGAAAATAACATAAAATTTTATGAAAATTTCATCAACGACTACACTGTCCCATGATAGTTTAACCAATACGACCGCATGAACGTTTATCAAAAAAAATGAACACTTTCCATATGGAAGCTTGATGATGGAAATTATTACTTCGCCGCCTCGGATCCTTTCTCCGCGGCACCTCGGCTGGGTGTTTGACAAATGTCGATGACCATCGCCTGCGGCCAGGATCGGAGGTCGCGCCGCCCAACGCCAGGACATCGAAGGACTTTGGGTTGATTACCGCATGCCCCGCCGCAACACGCTTATGTGGTCATCTTCTTTTGCGGGCGGCGGAGGCGGCCCGTCTTGCACCACCCTTGGCCAATTCACGGTAAAGGTCGAGATATTCCCAGGCGGCGCGGCTCCAGCTGAAGTCCTGCTCCATGGCGCGTCGTTGCAGGGCCCGCCACGTCGTCCGCTTGCGATAGACCTCGACGGCACGGGAAACGGCGCCGGACAATGCCAGTGAAGTTGGCGCCTCGAAGACGAACCCAGTGCCTTCCTTGCCCCGCGAGGCGTCGATCACCGTATCGGCCAGTCCCCCGGTGCGCCGCACCACCGGCACCGTGCCATAACGCAGCGCGCAGAGCTGGGTTAGCCCGCACGGTTCGAAACGCGACGGCACCAGGAGCAGGTCGGCCCCGGCCTGGATTTGATGAGCCAGGGGTTCGTCGTATCCCGTCCAAACCCCGACCCGCCCGGGGTTTGCCACAGCGGCGTCCTTGAAGGCCTCTTCAAGCGACGAGTCGCCTGACCCGACCAGGGCGAGCCTTACCCCCATGGCAAGCAGATTGGGCAACGCTCCTAAAACCAGATCGATTCCTTTCTGATCGGTCAAGCGACTGACGACGCCGATCAACGGCCCGTCCGGTGATTCCTCCAATCCCAGCCGCTTGGCGAGAGCCTGCTTGTTGGCGGCCTTGCGGGCGAGATGGCCGGCATCGTAAGTGCGCGCGATCAAGGGATCGGTCGCCGGATCCCATGCGCGGTAGTCGATCCCGTTGAGAATCCCGCGAAACTCTGCGCCGCGCTGGCGCAGAATGCCGTCGAAGCCGCATCCCAGGGCGGGCGTCAGGATTTCCCTGGCGTATGTGGGGCTAACGGTGGTCACCCGATCGCTATAGCGAATCCCCGCCTTTAAAAATGACAGCTGGCTGTGGAACTCGACGCCGTCAATGGAAAAGCATTCGGGCGGCAGCCCCACCTGCTCCAGCATCACCGCCGGAAAGTTCCCTTGGAAAGCCAGGTTGTGAATGGTCATGACCGTGGCCGGGCGACGCCCTGCCCGGAAGTGTAGGTAGGCCGCGACAAGACCGGCATGCCAGTCGTGGGCGTGCAGCACGTCCGGACGCCAGTCCAGCAGCGCGCCGACGTCCCCCACCGTAGCCGCAGCGCGGGCCAGGAGAGCGAAACGCAAGTGGTTGTCCGGCCAGTCCCGGCCGACGGCGTCTCCGTAGGGGCCGGCCGGGCGGTCATAGAGAGCCGGACAGTGAACCAGCCACACGGTGATGCCGCTCTGCGGAAGCCGGCCCACCAGCAGGCGGATTTCCCCGACGCCCAGTGGGTCCCCCAAAGAAACAGCCTCGCCCAAGTCCTCGACCGCATCGAGCACCGCCGGATAGGCCGGCAGCATCACGCGAACCTCAACCCCAAGCTCGCCGAGAGCGACCGGCAGAGCCCCGGCGACGTCACCGAGGCCGCCGGTTTTGATCACCGGGTAAATTTCCGAAACGACGAACAGAACCTTCATGATGGCATTCTTGGCACGAGGCGTTGTTGCACTATCGCCCAGGAATGCCCAAAAAAACAGGAATTTCGTTGTTCCCCGCTCCGTCCGGGAAGCACCTGTGGTCATCCTCATCGGCACGGAGCGATATCCGCTTATATTTCCAAGACTTCAAAGGCATGGCATACTGTTCTAGAGTCGTTTATGAAATTTTGCCGATAAAGGGCGTATTATGCGCGAACCCAAGACCGATGTCGGCCTCGACATGAACGCCACCCTCCGTCAGACATTCGCGGTCGTGATGGCGGGAGGGCGAGGCAGCCGGCTTAGGCAATTGACCGACTCGCAGGCCAAACCGGCCGTCCCTTTTGCCGGAAAATTCCGCATCATCGACTTTCCGCTGTCGAATTGCCTGAACTCGGGCATCCGGCGGGTGGCGGTGCTGACCCAATACAAGGCGCACAGCCTCATTCAACATGTACAGAATGGCTGGGGGTTCCTTCGCGGCGAATTGAACGAGTTCGTCCAAGTATGGCCGGCCCAACAGCAGACCGCTTCGGGATCGTGGTACGAGGGCACCGCGGACGCTGTATTTCAGAACCTGCCGATGCTGCGGTCCCACAATCCACAATACATTCTCATTCTGGCCGGCGACCATGTCTACCGGCAGGACTACAGCCGAATGCTGGCCGAGCACATCGCCAAAGGAGCGGACGTCACCGTTTCCTGCGTGGAAGTGCCCGTTGCCCAGGCCACAGAGTTCGGGGTGGTGGCCGTCGACGAGAAAGACCGTATCGTCAACTTCCTCGAGAAGCCCAAGGATCCACCGTCGATTCCCGGCCGTCCCGACCGCGCCTTTGTCAGCATGGGCATCTACGTCTTCAATGCCGAGGTCCTTTACGACGCGCTTCAACGCGATGCCGAAGACAAGCTGTCGGCGCACGACTTCGGAAAGAATGTCATTCCCTCCCTGGTGTCCGGTTCTCGTCTGCTGGCCCACCGGTTGCGCAACAGCAGCATCATGTCCCCGTCCGATTCCGGAGGGGTGGAGCCCTATTGGCGCGACGTCGGCACCGTAGACGCCTATTGGGAAGCCAACATTGACCTGACGTCGGTGAATCCGTCGCTCAATCTCTACGATCCCGTCTGGCCGATCTGGACCTACCAGGCCCAACGTGCGCCCGCAAAGTTCGTGTTCGACGACGACCTGCGCCGCGGCATGGCGGTTCAGTCGCTGGTGTCGGCGGGCTGCATCGTATCAGGCGCGACGGTGCGCCGGTCGCTGCTGTCGACGAACGTGCGCGTTCATTCATTCGCGTTGGTGGAGGATTCGGTCGTCCTGCCGGACGCCCGCATCAACCGTCACACCGTCCTCAGGAAGGTCATCGTCGATGCGGGATGCGATGTGCCGGCCGGCCTAGTCGTCGGTGAAGATCCGGACCTCGACAGCCGCCGATTCCACCGCACGGAAAACGGAATCACCTTGATCACCGCCAGCATGCTCGAAAGGCTGTAAACGTGGACCTGTTCGACCTGACCGGAAAGGTGGCGTTGGTCACCGGCGGCAACAGCGGCATCGGGCTAGGCATCGCCAAGGGGTTGGCAGGTGCCGGCGCCGTTGTCGCCATCGCGGCGCGCGACCGCCACCGAACCGAGGGCGCCGTCGGCGAAATTTGCGCAGCCGGTGGCCACGCGACGGCCGTCATCGCCGACGCCACAAAAGCCGAGGATATCGAACGGATGGTGGCTGAAACCGTGGCCCGACATGGTCGGCTCGACATCCTGGTCAACAATGTCGGCGGCATCGTGCGAAAGGCCCCGCAGGACCTCAGCATCGACGAATGGCATTGGACGATCGACGTTTGCCTGACCAGCGCCTTCCTCGCCGCCAAGGCTGCCTACCCCGAATTCAAGAAGATGGGAGGCGGCAAGATCCTCAACAACGGCTCGATGGCGTCCTTGTTCGGCACCTCATTCACCGCCGCCTACGGCGCCGCCAAGGGCGGCATGGTGCAGTTGACCAAGGCCTTGGCCGTGGCCTGGGCCAAGGACAACATCCAAGTCAACGCCTACCTGCCGGGCTGGATCGAAACCCGCCAGACCGCCAACCTGCCCGAGCAGTTCCCCGGCTTGGCCGAAAAGATCGCCCAGCGCTGTCCGATGGGCCACTGGGGCAAGGGCGATGACTTCGCCGGGATCGGCGTCTTCCTGGCCAGCCGGGCGTCGGACTACATCACCGGCGCCGCCATCCCCGTGGATGGCGGCTATTCGGTGGCCGGATAAGGGCGGTGAGCCGAGCCCCGCTCACTCCACGTGGATGTAGTAGACTGCCCAGACCCATTTTGAATCATCCCGAGCCTTGATTTCCGGATAGTCGTCGCGCGGGAAGACAACCCAGGCCGGTCCGCGGTCGCCGATCCCGAGGAACCGTCCGTCGCGCTTAATCGCCAGAACGATCGGATATTTCTTCACTTCCTCCATGGGAATTTCGGCCGCATAGCCGTCCAGCGCCTGAACGCGGACGACGCTCCCCGTCGCCCCCGCCTTGGCCAGCACGTCGGCAAGCAGCGGCCCTTCGAAGATGAAACCCCTCGGCCAGTCGGGATAGCGAACGTCGAGGCGTTTCAGGCCAAGCGCCTCGAGATCGGCGATACCGAAGACGAATGCTTTGTCGAATTCGATCTGGCCGGAGTTGAAGAAGCCGTCGTCGAATGGATCAACTGGCCCGCGGTTGGCGTTGGCAACGTTGCCCGCCACGGTAAGCACCACCGGCCCGTCCGCCCCCTGAACCAGAGCCGGCACCATCATGGAAAGACCAACCAACATCGATACAAGCCGTCGAACCATGTCGACACCCCCCTTGCATGCTGTGTCACGGCAGCGCGGAAACCCGCGTTGCGTGAATATGGGGATGAAGTTCGCTGATGGAAGCACCCCGACACGCGCGGACGAAAATGCGGCTAGGGCCACCGGCGGGTACGGGCGTCGACCTCGTCGGTCTTTCGGTGGAAGCTGACCCGACGCGGTTCGGTGGAAGGCGTCGTCGCCAGCCACGCGTCGACGATCTCCTTGCCAAGGCGCTCCCCGGTGTAGCGGATCGACAGCACCAGCACGTTGGCGTTGTTGGCGAGCTTGCTGATCTCGGCTGAGAACGTGTCGTAGCACATGGCGGCGCGGACGCCGGGAAACTTGTTGGCGACGATGGTGACGCCGGTTCCCGTGGTACAGAAAAGGACACTGAAATCGCACGCACCGGACGACACCATTTCGGCCACTTCCGAGGCGGCGTCCACGTAATCGGCCTCGCGGCCGCACAGGGCGCCGCAGGCCACCGTCTCGATACCCTTCGCCTGGATGTGCCGATGGATGGCCTCGACGAAATGCGACGTGGCGTCGCCTCCCAAACAGATCTTCATGAAGCAAGACCCCTTCCCCGCCCGCTCGTGCTGGCGATGCGGCGCACAATCCCCAACGCCTGCTCGGGCGACAAGTCGGGATGCAGCGCACGAACGACGCCGACCGCCGCCTCGATCTGACCGTCGCGGCACAGCCCCTGCATCGCGGCCGATTCCAGCGTATCGCGGATGATGCGTTCGAAGGCATCCGCCATCAAAACAGGGTTCAGTCCATCACCGTCAGACATCGCCGTCATCGCCGTTGAACGACCGTGCCGCCATGTTGACGACTTCCGCCGCCATTGTCGATCCCCGGGCAGCAAACGAGGCGGTCAGGCCCGTTTGATGGTCTTGATGGGGCCGCGCGGCATCCCGGAACGCGCGGCGATTTCACGGTCCTGGGCCTCGATGATGGCGCGCGCCGGCTCGTCCCCGTCAAGCCCGCCCAGGGCGGAGCCGGGCACCCGGCGGTTGGAACTGAGCGAACCATCCTGGTAGACGACGTTGAAAAGAACGAATTCGGCTTTCGCCGTTGGTTTCTTGCGGGCCATGGCAGGTCTCCGTGGGTGGCCGGCGGCACAAGGAAAGGCGGGACCGGAAGGTCACCACCTGGACGGGAACGTCGGCCTTGTCCGAAAAAAAACGCCACGCCTGTCTCGGGGAGGCGAGCGTGACGTTTTCTAGCAGACTGAGGAGGGTCTGCGCAAGTGTGGCCGGCGGCGGGCCCCGTGGGTCCCACCGCCGGTACACGGCTTGGGCTCAGGCGGCCCCGACGTCGAGCGCGACGAAACGCTTCTGGCCGCCGTGATTGACCATCACGAGCACCGACGGGCGTTTTTCCGCCCGTGCCGCCTTGACCGTGGCAACCACGTCCTCGGGCGTGTCCACCGTCGACTTACCGATTTTCTCGATGACGTCCCCAGGGCTGATCCCCGCCGCGGCGGCCGGGCTGTCGCCGCGCACGCCGGTCACCAGCACCCCCCTGGTATTCTCGGGAAGGCCCAGCCGTTGGCGGACCGGCGGTTCTATGGCGGTCAGGGTCATGCCGAGGGTCGGTTCGGCAGGCATGCCGTCCTGTTCCAGAGCGGCCACGTTTTGTTCAACCGGCATCGGGGCGATGGTTACCGTCAAGGTCTTCTCCCCGCCGTCTCTCCAGACGACGAAGCGGGCGTCCGTTCCCTTTTCCTTGTCGGCGACGAGACGCGGCAATTCCCGCATATCGTCAACGGTGTCGCCGCCGACCCTGAGAATGACATCGCCCGATTTGAGTCCGGCCTTGGCCGCTGGACTGTCGGGGGTGACGACCACCACCAGGGCGCCCCTCGGCTTGTCGAGGCCCAGTCCGTTGGCGATATCAGGGGTCACGGCCTGGATTTGCACACCGATCCAGCCGCGCTCCACCTTGCCGTGCTCGCGCAGCTGGTCCACGACCGACTTGGCGAGGTTGGACGGAATGGCGAAGCCGATGCCGACGCTGCCGCCGTTCGGCGAATAGATGGCCGAATTGATGCCCACCACCTGGCCGTCCATGTTGAAGGTCGGCCCGCCCGAGTTGCCCCGGTTGATGGGGGCATCGATTTGGATGAAGTTGTCATAGGGGCCGGCGTGGAGGTCGCGGCCGCGGGCCGAAACGATACCGGCGGTGACGGTGCCGCCCAGGCCGAAGGGGTTGCCCACCGCCATCACCCAGTCGCCCGTGGCGGCGGTGTCCGAGTTCCCCCACGTGACGTAAGGCAGCGGCATGTCGGCCTCGACCTTGAGGAGGGCCAGGTCGGTCTTGGAGTCGACGCCGACCACTTCGGCCTTCAGCTGGCGCTGGTCGGGCAGGGTGACCGACACTTCCGAGGCCTCGTCGATGACGTGGTTGTTGGTGACGATGTAGCCGTCCGGCGAAATGACGAAGCCGGAGCCCAGGGCGTGCCGCACAGGCTGGTTTGGCTGGCCGTCTTGTGGCCCCGGCGGCATGAACCGCTTGAAGAACTCCTCGAAGGGCGAGCCGGGCGGCAGATCGGGGAAGGGCGATGCGCCCTCCCCGCCCATTACGCCGGTGCCGCCCTTGATGGTGGTCGCGATGTTGACGACCGCCGGCGTCACCTTCTCGGCCAACCCACGAAAGCTCATGGGCGCCAGCGCCTGGCGTCCGCCAAGAACGTCCGCCGGCGCCGCCGGGTCGCTGGCCGGCGCGGCCAAAGCCGGAACCGATTGCCCGGCGACGTAAGCGGCAGTGGCGGTGCCGCCGATCACGGCGGTGACGACGGCGGCGGTGGCCGCCTTTTTCCAGAGCGGTCGGGCGGCGCGGCGCCCTCCGACAGTTGGTTGGTTTGGTTCGATGAGCATGGCTTCACTCCCCGGAAAATTTGAGGGTCCAACGAAGTGGCGTGATGACTCAGGCGAACGGCCCGTCATCGTCGGGAAGGACTATGATCCGGAGCGCCTTACCGGCCTCTTGCCGGGGGATGAAACATCGTTAATCCGCGGGCGTAGCGATCATTCGATCAAGGAAAAGCCCCGCCGATGCCATCGGCGGGGCCTGAACTGGTAGCGGAGGCACGCTACATTTGGCAGCAACCGAGCCTTACCGCCATAATGGTCTACTGACTTTAGGATCTCGCAACGACGTTGTCGTGCCAACCAAAATCCGCTAAAACGCCACTAGCCCGTCTTATGCACGACGATGCTTCTGCGTGGTTGGCGGATGTAGCCTAAGCGATTGATTTGTCGTAGGATTCGGTTGTCAAAGCCAGTCCTGCCGACCCCATCTCGCGAGCCACACCCGCCATGACCGACGATACGTTGCTGCCGTTCTCATTTCCAGCGGTTGGACGCAAGAAAATCGTCGCCGCGTTCGATGGCGGGCGCCTCACCTCGGATGGTGGCGTCATGCTTCTGGCGGCGGCCGAGCGGCGCCTGCGCCTGGCCGACCGGCTTGCGGCTGCGATCGACGATCGGCGCGATCCGGCACGGGTGAGGCACGCCATGACCGACATTCTGCGGGCCCGCATCTTCGCCATCGCCTGCGGCTATGAGGATGCCAACGATCTCGATCGGCTGCGCACCGACCCCGCCTTCAAGCTGGCTTGTGGACGGCTGCCCGACAGCGGACTGGATTTGTGCTCGCAGCCGACATGCTCGCGGCTGGAGAACCTGCCGGACCTTCGCACGGTCATCCGGCTCGGCCGGGTGTTGATCGATCTGTGGCTGTCGAGCTACGCCGCGCCGCCCAGAAGCGTGACGCTCGACATCGACGACACGCTCGATGTCGTTCACGGCCATCAGCAGCTCTCCCTCTTCAATGCCCATTACGATGAGCGCTGCTTCCTGCCGATCCACGTTTACGACGCCGCGACAGGACGCCCTCTCGCCATGATCCTGCGTCCCGGCAAGACCCCGACAGGCAAGGAGATCCGCGGCCATCTGCGCCGGCTTGTCCGACGCATCCGCGCCCGCTGGCCGACCACCCGCATCCTGATCCGCGGCGACGGCCACTATGGCCGGGCCGAAGTCATGGCCTGGTGCGAGGACAATGCCGTCGATTACGTCTTCGGATTGCCGGGCAACAAGGTTCTCCGGCGTCTCGTCGATGAAGTCGCCGATGATATCCGCACCCGTCGCGCGCTCGAACACAAGCCGGCGCTACGCAGTTACGCCGAGACCCACTACACGGCGAAATCCTGGAAGGCTGAACGCCGTGTCTGCGCCCGCATCGAGGCGACCCCGCTCGGCCTCGACATCCGCTTCGTCGTCACCAGCCTCGCCAGCGGCTCGGCCGCGCACATCTACGACGTCGTCTACTGCGCCCGTGGCCAGGCCGAAAACCTGATCAAGATGCACAAGAGCCAGCTCGCCTCCGACCGCACCTCATGCCGCTCGGCCGTCGCCAATCAGGTTCGTCTCGTCCTGCACACCGCCGCGTATTGGCTGATGCTCACGCTGCGCGACGCGGTGCCGAAAAACCATCAGCTGAGCAAAGCCGAGTTCGCCACTCTGCGGCTCAGGCTCCTCAAGCTCGGGGCCCGCGTCACCGAAACCGTCTCGCGCATCCGGCTGGCCTTCGCCGCCGCCTGTCCCGAAGCCAGCCTGTTCCGCGCCATCGCCATCACGCTGCAGCCCGCAGGGCCGTGAGCGCCGGGGCACCGAAGCCCCGCCTAACCCGACACCTCCACCCTCCAGCCCGTGCAACAAGTCCAGACCCCTCCCGCGGTGAAAAAGACGCCTCGACAATCCGCGCCCGCTCCCTCCGCGTCACCCGCCCAATCGTGCTCATGAATAGGACGGGCTAGGCGTAGGAGGTGGAAAATGCTTTTAAAAATCAAAGAAGGCAATTTTGAAGAATTCGCGCAACGTGCGAAGCAGCTACCCGGATGGCTGCACCACTTCAACTTTAATAATCAGATGTTCACCGGATACTATAAGTATATGGACATCGGCTCCAATGACACGATAGCTGCTGTCGGCGACACTTCATTCGAAAGGCTACGCGACGCCTACAACCACATGGATCACAAAATTCTCCCTGATTACCTTTCGGATGTCGTTCGCCACGCAGGGCTGACGCCCGCGACATCTTCGGCGTTGGAGCTTGGTGCGTCAACCGGCCAGTTATCTCTTCATCTGTGCGATATTGGGTTTGGGCGAGTTGCGTCGTCGGAAATCAGGAAAATTTGCTGCGACCAGCAGCGACTGCTCCTGGAATGCGCCGAGGACCCCCGATACGGTCGCGTCGTGGACGTCCGCAACGATCAAACTTCTATTGACCACGCCAGTTTCGTAGATGGATTCGACGGAGAACAATTCGATTTTGTTGTTTGCTCACGTACATTAGGGGCCTTAGCCAATCCTATGCAGGCCATCAAGAACATGCGTGCCCTGTCGCGCGGCTATGTGTTCATCTACGCCTTAACCATGCTCAACCCTCTCCCTCACCGGATGTGGTCGGTGTTTGTTACGGACGTTGAGGACCTGACATCCTCCGCGGAACGTGCGAGCATTACTCCACACTATTGGTGGATTCCGCGGAATGCGAGATCGCTGGGGTTTCAGGCGTGCCACATGTCTCAGTCAGAGTTGTTCTTCAAGAACACGTCGTGGATGTTCGACGGCTATAACGTTGGAGTTCGGCTTCGCTTAGCAATCGAACGCCTTTGTCATTCTGCAGGTCTGAGAATCGGCCACACGAAGGCATTCGATCCGGAATTGCCCCGCCGAACGGGTCTCAATCCACTGTATGTCGGTTACCTCTTACAGGTTGCCTAGTTCGCACCCACAAAAAACCCGAGTCGGAACTCGGATCTACGCTTTCCGTACCGATTGGCTTGGCGCACGAGCACCAAGCCAATCGGTTATTGGAACTGGTAGCGGAGGAGGGATTCGAACCCCCGACACAAGGATTATGATGCCTTGGTTTTCGTCAGGGTTTCTGCCGTTTTCCGGCGGAATATTTGCAATTTTACTGCACTGGAGATTCGGCGAACTCGGCCTCTTCGGCCCAGAACTTCTCGAGTTCAGCCTCATGCTGCTTGCGTTTCGCGACACGCCGGCGCTCGAAAAGATGGCCATATGTGTTCATCGTGATCTGGATGGATTCGTGGCCCATCTCCAGCATCACTTCCTTCGGATCGCGCCCCATTGCGATCAGAACGCTGGCGCGGAAGTGCCGCATCGCGTGCCGGCCCACGCGCTTGACGCCTGCTACATGTAGCAGGATCTTCCAACAGTCGCGCGCGAAATTCGCCTGCGATTGTGGCCTTCCCCTGCTCGTCCCGAACACCAGATCCGGGGCGACGCGCTGCATGCGTTTCAGCAGCCGCAGCATATCTGCGAGCTTCTGCGAGATCGCGAGGACGCGATAAGCATGCTCTGATTTTGGCGCGCCGATCTCCGATTCTTGAGCTGCCTGTGCGATCTCGATCGTGCGCCGATCGAGGTCGACGCGTTCCCATGGTAGACCCAAAAGCTCGCCAATCCTGATCCCTGTTTCATACAGAAGGTAGACTGCAGGTCGGTATTTCCGCCAGGCGGTCCGCATCCTCTGTCGCTGGCCGCAGCCGAACTTCAGCCTGTTCGGAAAGTCAGTTTTCGTCGCTCTCCGCAGCTTGTCCGCGGCAGCGAGCATCGCACGGACTTCGTGAGGCTGCGGCACATCGACGCGCTTTTTCGTCCGCCCCTCTTGGTGGACGATCTTCATTTTCTGCGTGCGATCTTCATAGAGACCCTGGCTATCGCAGTATGCGAGCATCGAGCGGAATGACGAGAACGCGCGCTTCGCCATGCCGCGTGTCTTCCCGTTCTCATCACACCAACTGATCATCTTCTCGCGATACTGCCCGACCGCCTTGCGGTCGAGATCGATCAGTTTTTTCGAGCCGGCCGTCGGGATGATGTAGTTGTAGACGTGGTTTTTATACGGGCCGATTGTCGATTTCCCGACCGGCTCGCGGCCTTCAATGCCGGTCGTCTGGGCAGCCTTTAGCCACAGCTCGCACCCCTCACGCACAGTGATCTTCAACGCGTTTGCGTTCGGCTTGTCCTTCGCGCCGTTCTCGAGGAAGGTGCGCGCGGCATCGCGGGCGGCGGTCTTGGTCGGGTACTTCGACCAGGCAAAACTTTTGGTCGTCCGCTTCCCGTCACTGTCCTCGAACCAGACAACGAACGATCCCGACACGCCGCCCTTCGCTTTCTTCGACGGCCAGGTCTTCTCTTCAATCCATGGCTTCATGCTCGCACCGGCTCAGGTTTTCGTTGATGCATCATGCCGCATCCTCAATCCGAACGGAAGCCCAATCTCCGTTCAGAGCGTAACGACGCGCTCCCATTCTGGCCACAATCTGTCGAGCGTCGATCGTGCGATCGCCCCAGATTCCGGCATCGCGATCGTCTCGCCATCATCGGCGTCTACGTCGATGACGGCAGTTCCTGACGCGTCATATCTCTGCGGATCGGCGTAATACAGCAATGCGGTCAGCAGCAGAAGCAGATACGGATGCCCCTGCGTTTCGATCTCATCAGCCATCTTGTCGATCGCGTTTTTCTGCGCCGGCGACAGGCCGGCGAGAAATAAGGCGAGATGAAAATCTTTTGAATGGACCCCCATGATGCCCCTCCATGCGTGTTTCTCCAGCATATCATATAGACTCATTTTTTCGATTTGATCAACAGTTTTGTTGGGGCAGCGAAAACAGCCAAGAGTATGCCGCCACTCTCGAAGAAAAGCCCCGGCTCATCGCCGGGGCTTTCGTTATGGCCGCTTCAGCCTGCGTACCGGCGCAGGCCGCGGCTTGCCGAAACCACTTGATTGCCGGATCTCGACGCCGGACATGTAGTCTTCAACCTCGGCCTCGACCCAGCGCTCTTTCGCCGTTTCCTCGACACCTTCCCATACATCCTCAGGCAGCCACTGCGGGCATACGCTCGGAAGTTTTTCAGAGCCGCCGATGAGACGGCCGATAATCGACTGAGCTTGTTTCAGCCAGGATTTCATGCGGCCGATGATCTGGCTGAGGCGGGAAACTTCTGCCTCCGCACGGTCGGCACGCTCTTTTTCGGCAGCGAGTTGGCGACGCTGATATTCGTTCCGGCGTTCTGTTTCGTCGCGTCGTTTGCGTTCTTGCTCAACGAGATCTTGCAGTTCTCGAGCAATGCGTACGGCCTCTTCATATCGCTCGCGGTTCACGCTCTCAGCACTGATCTTCTCCAGTCTGACCTTCAGCGCGTCGCGCTCCGCTACCATCGTCGCGGTCTTTTGCGCAATGGCCTGCTGTGCTTTCCATTCTGCCCGGGTAAGCCTTTTCCGCTTCGGACCGTCCTTCGAATGTCCGAACCGAACGCTGACGCGATGATAAAAATCTTCCTGGAATTCGCGCAGGCCGTTTCTCATCGCCGCTTCGAGCTTGCCGCGCTTCGGCGTCTCTCCGCGGGCAATTGCCTCTGCCCTGGCGCGAGCACGGGCCGCCATTCCTGGGTGCAGGTCTTCGATCGAATAGCGCCCGGTCAGCGGGTCAAGTTCTGGCGATACACCATAGTGGACATGCAAAAATTCTTCGTCGCAGTGACGTACACAATACTGCAGACGATCACCCCAACGTTCCTTCAGCGCATTGACAGTGAGCTTTTCCCATACCGCGTATTCCTGGAAACCGGTTTCATCGATGTCCTCGCGGCGGACCGGCCAACTCGCAACGCCGGACAAAAGCACCTGCGCATCTGCACGGAGTTTTCTCCCGCGCGGATCTTTTGCGGCTGCTACATCGCGCTTAATTTCGGCGGCGACGATCTCTGGATCTTTTCCAAAAACGATCACCGGCGGCTGCGGATTCTCGACGTGATCACACGCGCCTTCTTTTCGCGTGAGTTCTGCGATGATCTCATCTACGGTCCACCTGGCCGTCGTTCTGCGCTTCGACTTCGCGCCTTTTTTCGTTGACTGCCGGCTCAAACCGAATGTATCGATGTGGATAAATTGATGCATGACACGCCTCCTATAACTATAAAATCTATAAAGATTTCGGTGTATTGCTTGGATTTTCTTGGGGTGTGTCACCTGGCTTCTGAACGGATATTCCCCCTGCCTTTGAGGGGTGCCCAGATAAATGGAAGACCGACTTAGCATATCTATCCCTAACGGGATTGCGATATGCCGTCGGCCCTGCGGGGCAGGCGTGCTCATGCACGCTCGCGGCCAGGCGGCCGCGAAATGTTTCCGTTGTCACAACGGAAAAAATGGCTATATGATGAGGTCCTGCCTGCCGCACAGGGGAGAAAAGTCATGGCAGAAAAACGGCCTCGAGGCCGCCCGCGCGTCTATGATGAGCCAATGTCTCGAGATGAACGGCTGGCGCGGTATTTCCGAAAATTAGATGAGGCGGGGCTAGTTCGCCGGTCTGTCGTGATGTCGCCGGATCATGCCGCGCTGATCGCGAAGATCGCGCAGCTGCTCGCTGATCCTGCTACACGATCGCGGGCGGAGACGGCGTTCAAAGCGGCGATTTTCGATGTGATGGAATCGCCTGTGATGCGGAATCTGAAAAAAGAAAAAGCCGCCGCGGATGAGCCGCGGCGGTGATTAACGGGCGGATACCAGCCCAGATATTGACTGCAATTTCGCAATCGCGTCGGTAAGGGCTAGCCTGATGGCTAGTATATACTCTGCGACATCAAGCTCTGTCGCCGTGTCAGACGCCGGCGGTTCGGGCATCGCAGGAGCCTCGAGAAGTTCAGCGGGGACCTCCTGCCGCTCGACCCTGACTTCAACGCTTGGCGCTTGCGGTGCCTGCCACGGCGTCTGAGCGCAGCCCATCAAGAAGGCTACGAAGAACAGGCCCCACAGGGCGGTTTTCAGTTTGAGCAACATCTCGAAGTTCCTTCTTGAGGGATTCATTTTCCGTTCGGCGCGCCGTCGCTTCAGCGTGAAGTTTGGAGATCGCGGCGAGGCTTCGGCTGTGCTCGGCTTGCAGGTCAGCGACGGCCCGGGCATTCCGGTCGGCGATGCCGGCGTACTCGTCAGCCTGGCGTGACGCTGCGTCGCGCTGAAGGACGGCGTTGTCTCGGGCCATCGTGAGGTCGCCGATCTGCCCGTGGAGATACCAGCCATAG
>JAVEYE010000048.1:0-14993 GCA_034003665.1 Rhodospirillales bacterium
ACATCCCGCTGCGCCGCTTGGGCGTCGCCGAGGACTGCGTGGGGCTCTACCTCTTCCTGGCCTCCGAGAAGATGGCCGGCTACATCCACGGCCAGGTCATCGAAATCAACGGCGGCCAGTACTTCAAATAGACGCATGAACGGGACGGCCGATTGGGCGTCGGCATCGCCGGCGCCCAATCGGTTTTCAGGGATCCTCGGCTCTCGGGCTCCTTAACGGCTGCCGCCATGGCCACCTTGGCCGCCATGGTCACCTTGGCCGCCATGGCCACCCTGGCCACCTTGGCCGCCGCCGCCCTGGCCGCCTCCACCCGGGCCGCCTTGGCCGCCGCCTCCACCCGGGCCGCCTTGTCCGCCGCCACCCTGGCCGCCGCCGCCCTGGCCGCCGCTACCGCCATGACCGTCGTTTCCGCCATGACCCTCGTTCCCACCATGACCGTCGTTCCCGCCATGACCGTCGTTCCCGCCATGACCGTCGTTCCCGCCATGGCCGTCGTTCCCGCCATGGCCGTCGTTCCCGCCATGGCCATCGTTCCCGCCATGGCCGTCGTTCCCGCCATGGCCATCGTTCCCGCCATGGCCGTCGTGGCCTCCGTTCCCGCCATGGCCGCCATGGCCGTCGTTTCCGCCATGGCCGTTGTTTCCGCCATTGCCATTGCCGTTGCCACCGCCCTGGTCATCGCCACTTTGGGAGGCGCTTGCCTGGTTCGAGTTCTGCTGGCTGTCGCCCTGGTTGTCTCCGCCGCCCTGGTAGCCGATGTCGTCGGCCGGCGCGGCAGCTGGAGCCAGACTCTGCAAGGTCGCCAGATAAGGAACGCATCGGCCGGCCTCGAGGGCATCGATCAACTGCCGGCCGGCCAGACTGGCGCAATCGGTCCCTGCCGCGGCGACTTCGGAGTCGACCGAAGCGGCCGGTCCGGCCGCCGGGGCCAGCGACTGAAGCTTCGCGAGGTAGGGTTGGCAGCGTCCCTGCTGCAATGATTGGACGAGTTCGCCGGCGAGCAAGGACTCGCAGCGAGCGATTTCCTCCGCCGATTGGCATCCTGCCGCCGCAAGGGCGGTTGTCCCAAGTAACGCCGCAATCAATACACGGATATTTTGGCGACGATTTTTGGATTCGCTGATATTAAGCATGATTCGGCACTCCAAAATTAAGGTGTGCCTGTAATATTAGTCGTTATTTCTTATATTGATTTTTTGCAATGGTAGTATTTTACTTGTTATTTGTGGGTATAGTGTACGACTTTATCTACAAATGGTCATTTCGTTGGCTACCCCTTTTGATTAATCACAATCATTATTGTGTATCGTGTCTGGATGTCCTATATCTACGGGGTAGCCACGCCATTTTGAGGTACTCCATGCGCCCATGCTGCCGTCATTACGTGGAATGGCGGTAGCCGTGCGTCGGGCGCACAGCCGGCACGGCTCACCCCGGAAACGGCGGATGGGTATGCCCGGGCGGGTTCCGGTGGCTTGGTTGGTGGCGGCATTAGTTGTCGTTCTGTCTTCCGCCGAGGCCCGGGCGGCCGAGGCCATTCCCGACCTGTTTCCCCGTTTCGCCGCCGCCAGGGTCGACCACCGGTTGCCATTGCCGCAGTGGGACGGGATCATCGCGGCCCTGCGCCGCGACGACGCCCGCATCGAGGCATGTCGTGTCGATCGGCGGTGTGACGACCGCCCGGCCCGGCGCGTCGTGGATCTCGTCGACCGCCTGACCGCCAGCGGCCGGCACGGGCAACTCGCCGCCGTCCACGACTTCGTCAATGCCGTGCCGTACGTCACCGACGCCGCGAAATTTGGCGTCGAGGACCACTGGCAGTCCCCGCTCGATTTCCTCGATGGCTCCGGCGACTGCGAGGACTATGTGATCGCCAAGTATTTCGTGCTCCGCCAGCTCGGCTGGGCGGACGCCGACCATCGCATCGTCATCTACATCGACCGCAGCACCCAGGTGATCCATGCCATCCTGGCGGCAACCATGGACCGACGGGCGGCGATCCTCGACAACCGCTCGCCGCGCGTCGGCTCGCCGGCCGACTACCCCGCGGCGACGCCCAAGTACGCGCTGAATGTCGGCCACCGCTGGGTGTTCGTGAACCTGGCGAACCAGCCCGCTGGCGGCGAGGCGACGGCCGAGATTCGGATGGATTCCGAGGCCACGCCCGGCGACGGGGAAGATGGCGGCTGGCGGCGGTAGCGGGCGCGGCCCTCCCGACGGCTCGGAATATGGTGGACTGTCACTGAATTGGTGCAAGCGTCCCGGAATGGCCCGCCTCGCCCGCCTTGTCGTTCCCGGCCTGCCGCATCATGTGACGTAGCGCGGCAACGATGGGGCGCGGACCTTCTTCAACGATGCAGACTACCGGCTCTACCGCGACCTGCTGGCCGAGTCCTGCGCGGCGGCGGCGGTCGAGGTTTGGAGCTGGGTGCTGATGCCCAGCCACGTGCACATGGTCCTGGCGCCGGCCGACGAGGACGGCCCGCGCCGCGCCCTGGCGCCGGTGCACCGCCGCTACGCCGGCCACATCCACGCGCGGTTCAAAACGACCGGCCATTTCTGGCAGGGGCGGTTCGGGGCGGTGGCGATGGACGAGGAGCACTTGGCGGCGGCCCTGCACTACATGGCCTTCAATCCGGTACGGGCCTGCCTCGCCCCGCGGCCGCAGGACTGGCCGTGGTCGAGCGTCCATGCCCATCTGGCCGGTCGATCGGAGGGCCTGACGACGGTGGAACCGGTGCTCAAGCGATTCTCCCGGTTCGCCCAGTTCATTGGCCACGACGCCGACGCCGCGGCAACCGGACGGCGGCGCCGGGCCGAGAGCATCGGCCGGCCGCTGGGAAACGGGCCGTTTATCGCGGGCCTTGAGGAAGCGACCGGCCGCACCCTGAAACAGCGAAAGCGCGGGCCGAACCATCGGGGATAGCGCCAACCAAATTAATCGCGCTGTCCCCGAAAACAATTACGCCGTCGCGAATTCCTTCAATCCCAGCCTTTCCACCGTCGCCGCCGTCGGCCGGCCTTCCTCGGTCCAGCCGCGCAGGTCGTAGTATTCGCTGAGCATCGGATAGAGCGGCGGCACATCGAAGTTGAGGTCCTGGCCGACCCTCTTCAGCGTGCGCAGGCGGGGCGGCAGGTTGTCGTCCTTGCGGGTGACGCCGCGTCGGTTGGAAATCATGCGCTTGAGCTGGAAACCGCGCTCGCCCAGGGTCATGAAGTCCTCGAAGGCGAGGTTCCGGCCGGTGATCAGGTTGTACCAGCCCAACACGTGGGTGGCCTTGGCGGCGTTGTTGAGCTGGTCGAAGTTGCAGAAGACCAAGCTGTCGCGCAGGTTCATGTAGTTCTGCAGGTTCACCACGAACTGGGCCTTGCCCTCGCGCTCGCGGCCCTTGGCCGGTTCCATCTGGCCGACCTCGGGGAAGGTGACGACCAACTCGTAGGCGTGGGACAGCGATGTCAGGTGGCAGCCGCCGCGGTTGCCGGTGGAATAGCTGATGGCGTGGCCCCACGAGAAGCGCGGATCGTGCATGGGCAGTTCCATGCCCTTGACCTCGACGGCGTATTCCTCGGCGCCCTTGCCGATCTGCCTGGCGGCATGGCGCGACCCCTGGGCCAGCAGTTCGCCGATGGCGCCTTTGCGCAGCGCGATGCGGCGGATCAGCTCGATGTTGGAGTCGGGCCTACCCATGCCGAGTTCCAGGCCGTCGGTGTCGGCCTTGGTCAGCACGCCCTTCTCGAAGCACTCGTTGGCGAAGGCGATGGTGCCGCCGGTCGAGATGGTGTCGAGGCCAAGGCGGTTGCATTCCTGGTTGGCCATGGTCACGGCCGCCAGGTCATCGACCAGCTGCATGCTGCCGAGGGCGCCCAGGTTCTCGTACTCGGGGCCCTCGACGATGCCGTCGGTGGCGTACGGGCCGTCGGCGACATTGACCACCCGCGAGCAGATGATCGGGCAACGCTTGCAGCCGGCCCGCTTCACCTGGATGGTCTCGGCCATGACGATGCCGTTGATCTTGCCGGCAAGGTCGATGGCCCGGGCGTCGCGCCAGTTGTTGACGGGAAGGTTGCCCAGGCGCTCGTTGTTGGAGAAGCTGCCCGGCGTGCCGTACTTAGCGAACATCTCGAGCGCCTTGCGCATGCGCGCGATGTCGAGCTTCAGCGTCTCCTCCAGCCCCTTGGGGTCGGCAAAGGCGGGCACGGCGTCGCCGACCTTGGGGATGACGATCGCTTTCAGCTTCTTCGATCCCATCACCGCGCCCATGCCGCCGCGCCCGGCCACCCGGGTGTGGCGGCCGTCGTGGGCGATGCAGGCCATGGGAACCAGCCGCTCGCCGGCCGGGCCGATGACGGCCGAGGCCTGGGACCTGCCGAACGTCTCGGTCAGCAGGTCGTCGGTCTCGAAGACGTCCCTGCCCCACAGGTGGGTCGCGTCCTTAAGCTCGAACCGGCCGTCGTCAATGACCAGCATGACCGGCGTCTGCGCGGCCCCGGTGAACACCAGGCCATCGACCCCGGTGAGCTTCATCGCCCGTCCGAAGGCGCCGCCGGCGTTGGATTCGCCGTAAATGCCGGTGAGCGGTGAAAGGGCGATCACCTCGTGGCGGTTGCCGCCGGGCACGCCCGCCCCGGTAAACGGGCCGCTCAGCATGATCAGCGGGTTGTCGGGGCCCAGCGGGTCGGTGTCGGCGCCGACCATGCGGGACAGCAACGCGGCGCCCAGGTTGGCGCCGCCGATGAAGTCCGTAAGATCGCGGGTGCCGATCTCGCGAAGCTCGATCTTGCCGCGGGTCAGGTCGATCCAGGCCAGGCGGTCGTGGTAGCCGTACATTCTTGTCGTCCTCGTTCCAGCGCTCAGGCGCCCGCAGGTTGATTGACGGGCGTCCGATTATCCGTTCCTTCCTTAGGGAGACTATAACCATGGGCGGCCGTCGTGTCTTCCCTTCCGAAAACGGCCGTCGGCATCCAACCATACCCGGAATTTCCGGTCGGCAGCCTTGACGGGGCAAGCGTGGTTGCCGTTTATTGACTCTACCCATCGGAAAAGGGGGAAGAAGGAAGCA
The DNA here is from genome assembly GCA_034003665.1 of Rhodospirillales bacterium. Classification (GTDB taxonomy): domain Bacteria; phylum Pseudomonadota; class Alphaproteobacteria; order Rhodospirillales; family Shumkoniaceae; genus Shumkonia. The sequence continues at coordinate 5,061 of JAVEYE010000048.1, forward strand.
CAATGACTGCTCAAGCGGACATCGGCCTTGTCGGCCTTGCCGTCATGGGCCAGAACCTGGCCCTCAATATCGCCGATCACGGCTACAGAATCGCCGTCTTCAACCGGACCACCGCCACCACCCACACGTTCGTCGGCTCGGAGGCGGCGAAGGGCAGGCCGGTCATCGGGTGCGACACCTTGGAGGACCTGGTGGCGGCGATCAAACGGCCGCGCGCCATCATCCTGATGGTCAAGGCGGGCGCGCCGGTGGACGAGCAGATCGCCCTGTTGAGGCCGCTGCTGGAGCCGGGCGACATCATCGTCGACGGCGGCAATTCCCATTTCCGCGACACTCAGCGCCGCGACCGCGAACTGACCGGGGCCGGCCTGCACTTCATGGGCACCGGCATTTCCGGCGGCGAGGAAGGGGCGCGCAACGGCCCATCGATCATGCCAGGCGGCACGGCCGAGGCCTACGCCAAGGTCGGCCCCATCTTCCAGGCGATTTCCGCCAAGGTCGACGGCGAGCCCTGTTGCATCCACATCGGCACCGACGGCGCCGGCCATTTCGTCAAGACCACCCACAACGGCATCGAATACGCCGACATGCAGATGATCGCCGAGGTGTATTCGCTGATGCGCAACCTTCTGGGGCTGTCCGCCAAGCAGATGGCCGAGACCTTCACGGCGTGGAACCAGGGAGACCTCGATTCCTACCTGATCGAGATTACCGCCGACATCCTGGGCCAGGTCGATGAGGAAACCGGCAAGCCGATGGTCGACGTCATCGTCGATCGGGCCGGACAGAAGGGCACCGGCCGTTGGACCAGCGAGTCCGCCCTCGAACTCGGCGTACCGGCGCCGACCATCGCCGAAGCCGTGTTCGCCCGCGCGCTGTCGGCCCTGAAACCCGAGCGGGTGGCGGCCGAAAAGATCCTGGGCGGCGCCAAGCCAGTCTTCGAGGGTGACAGCGGAGCCTTTCTCGACGACCTGCGCGACGCCCTGCTGGCCTCCAAGATCTGCGCCTACGCCCAGGGCTTCGCCCTGATGCAGGCGGCCAAGGAGGAATTCGGCTGGGACACCGACCTCGGCAAGGTCAGCATGATCTGGCGCGGCGGCTGCATCATCCGGGCCCGCTTCCTCAACCGCATCAAGGAAGCCTACGACCGCGACCCCGGGCTCCGAAACCTTCTGCTCGATCCCCACTTCCGCGCCTTCGTGGAGAAGGGCCAGGCGGCGTGGCGCCGGGTCGTCGGCGCGGCCATCGCCCAAGGGCTGCCGGTGCCGGCCCTGGCCTCGGCGCTTTCCTACTACGACGCCTACCGGTCCGGCCGGCTGTGGGCCGACCTCATCCAGGCCCAGCGCGACTATTTCGGGGCCCACACCTTCGAGCGGACCGACCGCGAGGGCTGGTTCCACCGCGAGTGGGCGCGGGGCTGACCGACGAACACAACGCATACGGGGGTCAAAGAATGTTCATCATCGTCATGGGGGTGTCGGGCTGCGGCAAGTCGGTCGTCGGCAGCCGCCTGGCCGAAAGGCTCGGGGCCCATTACGCCGAGGGCGACGAGTTTCATTCCAAGGCCAATATCGAGAAGATGAGGAGCGGCATCCCGCTCGACGACGACGACCGCTGGCCGTGGCTCAACGCCATCGCCGAAGCCATCGACGACTGGCGGACCCACGACCGCGACGCCATGATCGCCTGCTCGGCGCTCAAGAAGGCCTATCGAGACATCCTGGGCGGTGGGCGCGACGACGTCGTCTTCGTCCACCTCGAGGGCTCGATGGACCTGATCGCCAGCAGGATGGCAAAACGCCAGCACGAGTACATGCCGGCCACGCTCCTGCAAAGCCAGTTCGACACCCTGGAACCGCCGGACGAAAAGGCCGAGAACGTCATCACCGTCGATATCGCGCCGGAACCCGAGACGATCGTCGAAATCGTCCTCGATCGCCTCCGCAAGAGAGGAATGATCGCCTAGAAGGAAGACGTGGATGCCCGCGACGGGCGTCATGGCCGGGCTTGGCGTTCAGCCCGGCCATCCATGTCTTTGCCTTGTTACTTCTTCAGGAACTCGGGGTTGACGCAGTTATACAGGTTGCCGTCGCGCAGAAAGTCGACGGCGGTCTTCACCGATTTCTGGCGCAGCGTCTTGATGCTCTCGGGGCTGTGGAAGGCCGAGTGCGGGGTCAGCACCACGCGGCCGTGCAGCCAGGGTTCCTTGTCGCGCCATGCCTTGATCAGCGGATGGTCCAGTTCCGGCGGCTCGACTTCAAGCACGTCGAGGCCGGCGCCGTCCAGCGCCCGGCTCTTCAGCGCCTCGTAGACGGCGTTCAGCACCACCGTCTCGCCGCGCCCGGTGTTGATCAGGATCGCCCCCTTCTTGACGTGCGAAAGGGCCTTGGCGTCGATCATGTTGCGGGTTTCCGCCGTCAGCGGGGTGTGCATGCTGACGACATCGGAGCCGGCCATCAGTTCCTCGAGCGAGAAGGCGCGCCCGAACCCGAGACCCAGTTCGATGCCGGGCCGCAAGTACGGATCATAGAACCAGACGTCGAGGCCGAAGGCCTTGGCCCGCATGGCCGTCGCCGTGCCGATGCGGCCCAACCCGATGATGCCGATTTTGCGGCCGAGCAGGCGGCGCTTGATGGGCGGCGTGTGGAACATCCACTCGCCGATGGGATCGCCGCGCAGACGCTCGTTGTGCTCGACGATGCCGCGCGTCAGGCCCAGCAGCATGCCGATGGCGTGCTCGGCCACGTCCATGGTGCCGTAGTCGGGCACGTTGCAGACCGGGATGCCCATGGCGCCGAAGCCCTTGAGGTCGACGTTGTCGAAGCCGACGCCGGCCCGCACCACCTGCTTGATGTTGTCCAGCTTGGCCATGATGCCCGGGGTGACCGGAATCTTCTCGTAAAGAACCAGGGCGTGGCATGACCGCCACGACTCTTCGGCGATCCTGGCCTCGATGCCGGGCTGCCAGCGGTAAAAGTCGATGGTGAAATCGGGACCGGCCACCTCGCGCTCGAGGTCGGCGTCGTCGTATCCCAAATCGGGAATGAGAATGCGCATGCTTCCTCTCATCGTTCCTGGTTTGCTTGTCGTCGCTTTCGCTTGGCAGCGCCGGCCCGACGGCCAACCAGCCGTTGCCGGCGTCGCCTGCATCGCGTTCATCGAAACCTGCGTCGGGCTCCCCGGCCCCTTTGTAATGTATTTTGCATCCGAAAGCCTAAATTCTTTTCACGCGGAATTCAACAATCGGAATGATGGGGGCCGCCGCCCGCGAAAATTCCGGTTCCGCCGACCGGCGCCGCGATGGTATGGATCGCCGGAATGGTCAAGAAAGGGTCCCCCGCATGGACGACTCGATGAACGACGGGTCCGCCGTCGGCAAGCGCGACCCGGAAACCCGGCGGCGCTGGCTCATCGACGCCGCCCGCCGCGAATTCATGGCCAAGGGCCTGGAAGGCGCCCGTGTCGACGAGATCGCTCGGCGGGCCGGCGTCAACAAGCAGTTGGTCTACCACTATTTCGGCAGCAAGGAGGCGCTCTATCTCCATGTGCTGGAAACCACCTACGAGGCGATGATCGAGGCCAAGTCCTCGCTCGACCTAGACAAACTGGCGCCGCCGGCGGCCATCGAGCGCCTGGTCGGCTTCACCTTCGACTACATGGCGACGCACCCGGAATTCGTCGCCCTGCTCAACGACGAGAACGTGCACACGGCCCGCCACCTCGGCCGATCCAAACGGGTGCCGCCCATGCACAGACGCCTCATCGCCATGATCGACGCGGTGATGCGGCGGGGTGAAAAGGACGGTTCGCTGCGGCCTGGCATCGACACCGTGCAGTTCTACATCACCCTATCGGGCATGTGCTATTTCACCTTCACCAACATGCACACGCTCTCGGTCGTTTTCGGCCGCGACCTTTCGACCCCGGCCGCGCTCGCCACGCGACGCGCCCACATCATCGAAATGATGACGGCCTCGGTAAGACCATAAGCGGGGTGGCTCGGGCCAGCCCAGGATCAGGCAGGCCCCCAGCGGCAGTACGCCTCGCCGCCGTCGCCGGCGGCACGCTCCTTGGATTCCTGATCGGCGGCCAGGCGGGCGGTCCCGACCGCGATCTTGGGAGCGCGACCGGCACGTCCCGGTTCGCGATGAATCATCGCGCGTTCCTTTCAGATGCGGCGATCAGGCAGCTTCAGGCCGGGGCCGGCGCCAGCACGCCCCATGCATTCAGGCGGTTGCGCAGGTCCGCCGCCCCCGTGAAGTCGACGCCGTGGAAGCCCAGGCGTCGGGCCGCCGCGACGTTGACCGGTGAATCGTCAATGAACACGCACTCGGCGGCGGCCAGTCCGTGGCGTTCGAGGAAATGCAGGAAGATGGCGGGATCAGGCTTGATCAGGCGCACCTCGCCGGACACCACGATGCCGTCGAACAGGTCGAAAAAGGGAAAGCGCCGGCGGGCCAGGGCGAACTTCTCGACCGAGAAGTTGGTGATGCCATAGAGGGGCACACCGGCCGCCTTCAGATCCTCCAGGACCTCGACGCTGTCGGCGAAGTCGTGGGGCACCATCTCGTCCCAGCGGTGATGGTAGGCGGCAATGTGCTCGGCATGGTCGGGAAAGCGCGCCGTCAGTTCGGCCACACCCTCGTCGAAGGTGCGCCCGGCGTCCTGCATCAGGTTCCAGGTGGCCGAGCAGACGTGGGTGAGGAAGCGCTCCATCGCCGCCTCGTCCGGCCCGAAGATCTTGCGGAACAGGTGGCGCGGGTTCCATTCGATCAGTACGCCGCCGAAATCGAAGACCACCGCGCGCGGCGACCCACCGGGATGCCCGGCCGTCATACCGCCTCCCACCTTCCCGATGCGCCCGAGCGGAACAGGGCGTCGATGACCCGCATGTTCCTGACCGAATCCTCCAGCGGAAACTCTGGCGGCGTGCCGGTTCGGATGCCCTCGGAAAAGACGTCGCCCTGCAGCGTGTACTGGTCGACCGGGGCGAATTCCTCGTGCACCGCCGCCGCGTCGCCGACCCGGCCCTCGAAATCGAGAAGGATGCAGCTGGGCTCGGCGGGCGGCGCGTTGAAGGGAACGCGTACCTCGATGCGTCCGGCGGTGCCGAGGATCTGCACCCGCTGGAAGGGAATCATCTGGGTCGAGCAGGTGAAGGTCGCATGACCGCCGGGGAAATCCAGAATGGCGCCGGTCAGGCGGTCGGTCTTCATGACCGGATCGCGCTCGATCAGCGCCACCACGCGGGTCGGCTCGGCCTCGAACAGGAAACGCGCCGTCACCACCGGATAGCAGCCGATGTCATAGATGCCGCCGCCGCCGATGTCGGCCATGTTGCGGATGTTGGCGGGATCGGGGTTGTTGTAGCTGAAGAATGCCTGGATGGCCCTCAAGTCGCCGATGCGACCCTCGCGCACCAGTTCACGGGCGCGCCGCCACTGCGGGTGGTGGCGCACCATGAACGCCTCCTCGATGCGCACGCCGGTGCGATCGCGCACGGCAATCAGCGATTGCGCTTCCGTGGCGGTCAGCGCGATCGGCTTCTCGCACAGCACGTGCTTGCCGGCCTCGGCCGCCCGGATGCTAAACGGCACATGCAGGTGATTGGGCAGCGGGTTGTAGACGGCCTCAATCTCGCGGTCGGCCAACAGCTCCTCGTAGGAGCCATAAGCCCTGGGAATGCCCAGTTTCTCCGCCACGACCGTGGCGGCGGCAAGATCGCGCGAGGCGATGGCGTTAACGCGCGTCAGCCTGCCCGCCTGCATGGCCGGAATGACCTTCTCGCGGCCGATCTTGGCGGTACTGATGATTCCCCAGGTAACCGGTTGCATCGCACTCTCCCCCTTTGCCGCCCCGATAGAGGCCTTCTCAATGGTGGGCCGATGGAGCGGACTGTCAACCGTCATTCGGATGTCGGGATTCCGGCTTTTCCGACGCCAACGGCAAGTCTACCGCATTTTTTTGCAGAAGGCCTTGAAACCCAAGCGTTCCTCGGCGGCAAGCCAAACGCCTTGGATTTCCTAGATTTTTGGAACAATTTTCCACTATAGGAACCGAAATGTTTCGCGGGCGGAAAACACCCCCCTTACACGACGCTTGATCGGCGCCCCGTTGTGCGCCATTACCGAGGAACTCCGGGGACGAAAACCGACAACAAGGGACATTAGACACATGCGCGCGCTATTCATTCATGGGGAGAAGGACCTGCGGCTCGGCGACCTTCCCGAACCGGAGACGAAACCCGGCGAATACAAGCTGAAGGTCGCCAGCGCGCTGATCTGCGGCAGCGATCTGCATTACTACATCGAGGGCGGCGTCGGCACCCGGCGCATCCAGAATCCGCACGTTCCCGGCCACGAGTTCGCCGCCTGGATTTGGGACGACCGGGCCGAGGAAGTGGGCCTAAAGAAGGGCCAACTGGTGGCTGTCGAGCCGTCGCGCTTCTGCCGCGAGTGCGAGTACTGCCGTCGGGGTCTGCCGCATCTGTGCACAACCCTTCGTTTTCGCGGCTCGCCGCCCAATATGGGAGCCATGGCCGAATTCGCCACCGCGCCGCGCGAGTCGATCATTCCCGTTCCCGAGGATTTCACCGCCGATCAGGCGGCGTTCCTGGAGCCTGTCGGCATCGGCATCCATGCCCTCAAGAAGGCCGGCCTTCAATTGGCCGACAGCGTCGCCATCCTGGGTTGCGGACCGATCGGCCTGACCCTGCTGCAACTGGCCCGGGCCCACGGCGCCGGCGCCATCTATTGCGCCGACCCGGTGGAATACCGCGCCAGGAAAGCCCTTGAACTGGGCGCCGACAAGGCCGGCGCCAGCTACAGGGACATCGTCGAGTGGACGGGCGGTCACGGCGTCGACATCGCGATCGACGCGACCACCTCGGCCGACGCCATGGCCGAAACCATCGCCGTGGTCCGGCCGGCCGGGCGCATCGTGCTGGTCGGCATTCCCACCGGCGTCAACTACAACGCCTTCGACGCCATGCCGTTCCGCTCAAAGGAACCCACGGTGACGATCTGCAACCGGATGGCCGAGGTATACCCGGAAGCCATCGAGGCGATGCGGCGCGGCATGGTCGACGCCGAGGCCATCATCACGCACCGCGGAACCATGGATGACGCCGTCTCGCTGTTCGAGCGTCAAGCGGCCTATCGCGACGGCTCGCTGAAAAGCGCCATCTACCCTAACGGCTATCCGAACTGACCGAGCCCACGCGGCGGGTCGCCAGCCCGCGGCCCGCCGCCGACGTCCCCGGTCAGGGAGCGGTATAGGCGGTTTTGACCGTGGTGTAGAACTCGACCGCATAACGGCCCTGCTCGCGGCTGCCATAGCTCGACCCTTTGCGGCCGCCGAAGGGAACGTGGTAGTCGACCCCGGCGGTCGGCAGGTTGACCATCACCATGCCGGCCTCGGCTTGGCGCTTGAAATGGCCGGCGTGCTTGAGCGACGTCGTGCAGATGCCGGCCGACAGGCCGAACGGCGTGTCGTTGGCCACCGCCAGGGCCTCGTCGTAGTCCTTGACGCGGATGACGTTGGCGACGGGCCCAAAGATCTCCTCGCGGCTGATGCGCATGGCATTGGTGGTGTCGGTGAACAGGGCCGGCTGCAGGTAGTAGCCCTCCTTGGCGCGATTGAGCCGCTGGCCGCCCCAGGCCAGCCTGGCGCCTTCCTTCTTGCCGATGTCTATGTAGTCGATGTCCTGGGCCAACTGCGCCTCGTCGATCACCGGGCCGATGTCGGTGCCGGGGCTGAGCGCATCGTCCACCTTCAATGCCTTCATGCGCTCGATCATCGCTTCGACGAAGGCATCGTGGATGCGTTCCGTCACCACCAGCCGGCTGGACGCCGTGCAGCGCTGCCCGGTCGAGAAGAAGGCGCCGTTGACGGCGCAGGAAACGGCGGTGCCGAGATCGGCGTCGTCGAGCACCACCAACGGGTTCTTGCCGCCCATTTCCAATTGAAACTTGGCGCCCCGTGCGGCACAGGCCTGAGCCACCCGGCCACCGGTGGCCACGGAGCCGGTGAAAGTGACGCCAGACACATCGGGGTGATTGATCAGCGCCTCGCCGACCACCGAGCCACGCCCCATCACCAGGTTGAAGACGCCGGCCGGCAGCCCGGCCCTGGACAGGATCTCGGCCAGCGCCCACGCCGAGCCGGGCGCGGCGTCGGCCGGCTTGATCACCACGCTGTTGCCGAAGGCCAGCGCCGGGGCGATCTTCCAGGCCGGAATGGCGATCGGAAAGTTCCAGGGCGAGATGACGGCGACGACGCCGAGCGGCTCGCGGGTCACCTCGACACCGATGCCCGGGCGCACCGAGGCCACCGTTTCGCCCGGCATCCGCAAAGCCTCGCCGGCGAAAAACTTGAAGATCTGGCCGGCCCGCGCCACCTCGCCGATCCCTTCGGGCAGGGTCTTGCCTTCTTCGCGCGACAGCAGGTAGCCGAGTTCCTCCTTGCGGGCCAGGATCTCGGTCCCGACCGCGTCGAGCACGTCGAAGCGCTGCTGAGGCGTGCTCATGCTCCACGCCGGGAAGGCCGCCTTGGCGGCGGCCACCGCCGCCTCGGCCAATCGCTTGTCGCCGTAGGCGTAGGCGCCGACCACGTCGCCAAGGTCAGACGGGTTGATGTTGTCACGCGGCGTGCCCGAGGTTACCCACTCGCCCCCCACGAAATTGCCCTGCACGGTCATGCCAAACCTCTTCTCGTTCCTGCCACTTGGGATCGAGCTAGAAGGTATGGTCCGACACACGCCTTACAAGAGGCCGCGCGCCGTCAAGTTTCGGATCAGGGCGGAAACGCCGAAAGTCCACGGCTCGATGTTCTCACAGTGGTCGACGCGGTTGACCAAGGTTCCTAGCGTGGGCGAAGCGATGCTGACGACATCGCCGACCTTGTGGGTGAAGCCCTTGCCCGGAGCGTCGCGGTCCTGGGTCGGCGCAAACATGGTGCCGATGAACAGCACGAAGCCGTCGGGATACTGATGGGAAGCGCCGATGGCCTGGTTTACCAGGTCGGTGAGATCGCGGCTGATCCGGCTGACCGAACTGACCCCCGAGAGCGCGAAGCCGTCGGCTCCCCGGATCTCCAGCGTCACATCGCAGGCCCGCACATCGTCCAGCGTAAAAGTAGCATCGAACAGGCGGATGAACGGGCCGATGGCGCACGAGCCGTTATTGTCCTTGGCCTTGCCCAACAGCAGCGCGCTTCGCCCCTCGAAGTCGCGCAGGTTCACGTCGTTGCCGAGTGTCGCGCCCAGGCATTGGCCGCGGGCATTGACGACCAGCACGATCTCGGGCTCGGGATTGTTCCAGGTGGAATCCGCCCGCACGCCGATGTCTGCGCCGAAGCCGACGGCGGCCAAGGGCTGGCACTTGGTGAAGATTTCGGCGTCGGGGCCGATGCCGACCTCCAGATACTGCGACCACAAGCCTTCCTGGATAAGGGTTTCCTTGAGCCGCTCGGCCGTTTCCGAGCCGGGCCTAACGGTCGCGAGGTCGGCACCGATGCGCGTCGAAAGATCGGCGCGGATGGCCTCGGCCTTGGCTGGATCGCCCTTCGCCCGCTCCTCGATCACCCGCTCGACCAGGCTGGCCGCGAAGGTGACGCCCGCCGCCTTGACGCTCTGCAGATCGATCGGAGCCAGCAGGAACGGCTTGGCGACATCGCAATCCACCAGGTAGCTGTTGGCCGCAAGCTCGCCCACCGAGCCCAGGCGAACGGCACCCCGGGCCCCTTTGACGAGCTCCAACGGGGCGGCCGCGTTCATCAGGTCGGCCACGGTGGCGACGGTGCGGCTGATGTCGTAGACGCCATCCTCGCGAACCGTCACGACGGCCGGACCGGCCACCGGATTGCTTTTAGAAACCGGCACCCAGGCCCGTCCGACCAGAGTGCCGGCGGCAGCATCCTCGGGCAGGGCCCCCC
>JAVEYE010000049.1:0-14967 GCA_034003665.1 Rhodospirillales bacterium
CTGACGGATACCTATCTGGCAACGGACGAGAGGAACCTGCCGCACATCCATGGCTACGCGAAGTGGGGCGCGATTTCCTATCCGCACCCGGTGTTCGACGACTGGTGCGACATGACGGCGATCAATCCGAGCATCGCCTGGACCGCGGGAGCGATGGTTTCGACCCCCTGGGATCTGCTGAAGTTCGCCGAGGCGGTCTTCAAGTCGGAGACTTTCCTGAACCAGGGCACGAAGGAGAAGTGGTTCACCTTCGTTTCGGCGGACCTCCACCTCGGCTGGGAACCCATGGAATACGGAATGGGCGGCCTGATGCAGTCGCACCGCCCTTACGGAACGGCCCGCGGACACGGCGGCGCCATCTCCGGCTACAAGGCCCTGCTGTACTACTTCTTCGATGCCGACACCTTCTTCATTCTGGCGATCAACACGTCGGATGAAAGCCGGGAGGTCGAAATCCTCGATGCCATCATGCCCCTGGCAGTCTCGGCGGTGACGACGCCGAAACCCGCGGCCGAAGACAACGCGGTGACCGTGCAGCCCGACGGTACGGTCGAGGTATCATGGCAGGCCGGGCGTATCTACGGAGCCGGCTACGACGTCTTCTGGGGGACAGACGCCGAGAAGATCGACCGGGCCACCGTCCTTGCCCACGATGGCGTCGGCATGGTGAGCGTCACCGAACCACGGGCGCGAATCGCGGTGGAGCGAAGCCAGACCGTCTACTGGAAAGTGGACACGGGAACGGCCGGCCAGACACCGCGGCGCATCAACGGTCCGCTGTGGCAATTCAGGACGGCGCCATAGGCGGGCGAGAGCGGCGGGACGACCGGACCATGTGCGGCATTGCTGGCATCTTCAGCCCGGAGCGGGAGCGGGTCATCCCGTCCGACACCCTTTCCGCGATGAGGAAGGCCCTCCATCATCGCGGTCCCGACGAGAAGGGGGAGTTCTCCGACGGCGGCGTCGGGTTCGGCTTCGCCCGCCTGTCGATCATCGATCTGGCGACGGGCAATCAGCCTCACTACAGCGAGGACGAGCAGATCGTCTCGGTCTGCAATGGCGAGATCTACAACCATCGAGAATTGCGGACGGAGCTGGCCGAGCGAGGCCATGCCTTCCGCACCCAGTGCGACGTCGAGGTCCTGGTCCATCTGTACGAGGATCATGGTCCGGAGTTCGTCAGCAGGCTGAACGGCCAATTCGCCTTCGCCATTTACGATCGGCGCCGTCACCGTTTGCTGCTTGGACGCGACCATGTGGGAATCGCCCCCCTCTTTTACACCGAAGTCGGCGGCGATCTCCTTTTCGCGTCGGAGATCAAGGCCCTTCTCGCCCATCCCCGGGTCGAACGGCGCGTCAATCTCACCGGCCTCGATCAGGTTCTGACGTTTCCCGGGCCGGTCAGCCCGACCACGCTGTTCCAGAACATCCACGCCCTGCCGCCGGGCCATCTCCTGGATGTCGAGGCGTCGTCCCGGCATCTTCGTCCGTATTGGGATCTGGTCTATCCGGAACAGCGGCCAGCCGTCGAAGGGCGGCCCGCCGAATTCTACGTCGACCGGCTGGAGGAGGCGCTCATCGAAGCGGTCCGCCGTCGTTTGGACGCCGACGTCCCCGTCGGCTTCTATCTGAGTGGCGGCCTCGATTCCAGTCTGATCGGCGCCCTGGCCCGCAAGCTGGCGCCCAATCAGCCCCTCCATTCCTTCTCCGTGACGTTTCCGTACGACGACATCGACGAAAGCCCGGCGCAGCGGCTGATGGCCCGCCATCTGGCCACTCACCATCACGAAGTCGTCTTCCCTCCTGACGCGATCCTGCACCATCTACGCTGTGCGGTACGCGCGGCCGAGGCGCCGTTGAAGGAATCCTACAACACCTGCTCGCTCGCCCTATCCGCCCAAGTGCGGGAAAGCGGGCACAAAGTGGTTCTGACCGGGGAGGGCGCGGACGAACTGTTCGCCGGGTACGTCGGCTATCGGATGGACGCGTTGCAGGCCCGGGCGCCCCGCGACGATTCGCTGGAGGAACTGCTCGAGGAGGAACTTCGCCGCGATCTCTGGGGCGACGGCGCCTTCTTCTACGAACGGGACTACTACCGGTTCCGTGAACTGAAGGAAGGCCTCTACTCGCGCGATGCCGGACGCCTTCTGCCGCAGTTCGACTGCACGGCGCGGGCGACCATTGATCACCGCCGCCTGGACGGGCGCCACCCCCTGCACCAGCGTTCCTACGTGGACTGCAAGCTGCGGCTGGCGGACCACCTCCTGGCGGACCACGGCGACCGCGTCTGCTATGTCAATTCGGTCGAGGCACGCTACCCCTTTCTCGACCGCGACGTGGTGGAGTGTGCCAGGACGACGCCGCCCGACCTGCTGGTCCGGGACGGCAGCGAGAAATGGTTGCTGCGGGAAGTGGCCAAGCGCCACCTGCCGCCTGCCATCGCAGGCCGCGAGAAGTTCGGTTTCGTCGCGCCGGGTTCCCCCTACCTGTTGGCTCAGAAGGTGGAGTGGATCGAAGACCTGCTGTCACCAGCGCGGATCCGCCGCCAGAACTATTTCGACGCGGCAACCATCGAACGGCTGCGCACCCTTCACTCGCGCGGCGACGCGAAGATCAACACCACCTTCGACACCGATGTCCTGATGCTGGTCGTCACCTTCGGCATCTTCCTCGAAGAATTCTCGATGCCGGATTTTTCCTAGAGCCTTTTCCGCCCAGGAGGAATCGCGAGCGATTCCCAAAGGGAACGAAATCCGCCGATTTGGTCTCAGACTGAGTCTGCGGTAATGTGCAGGACTCCTGCATAGGCTGCGAACCCCCATCTGATTCCGGGCAGAACCGTGCCGCCGACCATCCCCATCACCGATCCCGACGACCCACGCATCGCCGCCTACCGCCATGTGCGCGAGCCCGATCTGGTATGTCGGGCCGGGCGGTTCATTGCCGAGGGCGAGGTAGTGCTGCGCGTCCTGCTGACCGCGAGCCGGCATGGCGCCGAATCCCTGCTGATCACCCAAAAGCGGCTGGCCGCGCTGGCGCCATTGCTGGCCCGAGTACCCGAAGGCGTTCCGGTCTATACCGCCGACCAGACGGTGCTCGACTCCATCGCCGGCTTTCCCCTTCATCGCGGCATCCTGGCGCTCGGCCGGCGGGCGCCGATGCCGACGGCCGAGGAACTGCTGGCAGGTCTGGGGCCGCGGGCGTTGGTGGCCGCCCTGATCGGCATCGGCAATCATGACAATGTCGGCGGGATCTTCCGCAACGCCGCCGCCTTCGGAGCAGACGCGGTAATCCTTGATTCCGAAAGCTGCGATCCGCTGTATCGCAAGGCCATCCGCGTTTCCGTGGGCGCCAGCCTGATGGTTCCCTTCGCCCGCCTGGAAAGGGGCATCGACGTCGTCGCCCTTCTTTCCGGGCAGGGTTTCGAGCCGCTGGCGCTCAGCCCGGCGGGAACCATCCCGCTGGCCCGGCTGGCCCGTCCGCCGCGGGCGGCCGTCCTGCTTGGCGCCGAAGGGCCCGGCTTGCCCGCGGATGTGCTGGCCCGAGCCCGGACGGTCCGCATCCCGATGGCCGACGGCTTCGACTCCCTGAACGTCGCCACCGCCAGCGGCATCGTCCTTCACCACCTGGCCGATCTGGCGCAGGAGGAATGAACCTCGCGCCATTTCCGCCGCTCGTTCCACCGAAGGAACGAGGAGCAAACCTAACGCCAAAAGGAAGGACCGGGAATCGACCTCCGTCGCGCTCCCGGCCCCTGATTTCACTATATCCGAAAACAATTCACTATTTCCGGAGTCCGACAATTGCTGCGGATTGGTGGGCCCGGCAGGACTCGAACCTGCAACCAGACCGTTATGAGCGGCCGGCTCTAACCAATTGAGCTACGGGCCCGAAGGGATGGTTCCCCATAGCAGGATCGGGCATCGGATACAATCGTCCGATGCCCGACAGCCCGGCGACGCCACGCCGGCGACACCTCGTCCCTAATAGTCGAGGAAGCTCCTGAGCTTGCGCGAGCGGCTGGGGTGCTTGAGCTTGCGCAGGGCCTTGGCCTCGATCTGGCGGATGCGCTCGCGCGTCACGCTGAACTGTTGGCCGACCTCTTCGAGCGTGTGGTCGGTGTTCATGCCGATGCCGAAGCGCATGCGCAGGACGCGCTCCTCGCGCGGCGTGAGGGAGGCCAGCACCCGCGTCGTCGTCTTGCGGAGATTCGCCTGGATGGCGGCGTCGAGCGGCTGCACGGCATTCTTGTCCTCGATGAAGTCGCCGAGGTGGCTGTCCTCCTCGTCGCCGATCGGCGTCTCGAGAGAGATCGGTTCCTTGGCGATCTTCAGCACCTTGCGCACCTTGTCGAGCGGGATGCCGAGGCGGCCGGCCAGTTCCTCGGGCGTCGGCTCGCGGCCGATCTCGTGGAGCACCTGGCGGCTGGTGCGCACCAGCTTGTTGATCGTTTCGATCATGTGCACCGGAATGCGGATGGTGCGGGCCTGGTCGGCGATCGAGCGGGTGATCGCCTGGCGGATCCACCACGTCGCGTAGGTCGAGAACTTGTAGCCGCGCCGGTACTCGAACTTGTCGACGGCCTTCATCAGGCCGATGTTGCCTTCCTGGATGAGGTCGAGGAACTGCAGGCCGCGGTTGGTGTATTTCTTGGCGATGGAAATGACCAGCCGCAGGTTGGCTTCGATCATTTCCTTCTTGGCCTTGGCCGCCTCGCGCTCGCCCTTCTGCACCGTGGCGACGATGCGGCGGAACTCGGAAACCGGCAGGCCGGTTTCCTGCGACACTTCGCCGATGGTGTCGCGGATGGTCTGGATCTCGCCGGCGTGCTTCTCGGCGAACTTCTTCCAGCCACGGCCGGGCAGCTCGGCCACCCGAGGCAGCCAGTCGGGGGCCAGCTCGTTGCCGTAGTAATGATCGAGGAACTCCTCGCGCTTGATCTTGCAGCCGGTGGCCAGGCGCAGAAGGCGGCCCTCCAGGTTCATCAGGTGCTTGTTCAACTGATAGAGCTGCTCGACCAGTTGCTCGATGCGGGTGTTGTTGAGCCGCACGTCCTCCATCAGGCCGATCAGTTCCTGGCGCAGCTTCTGGTATTTCTTCTCCTGCGCCGCCTTGAAGGCCTCGCCTTCCTGGGCGGCGTCCAGGCGCTGGACCTGCAGTTTGTGGAACTTCTTGTAGGTGGCGTCGATCTTCTTGAAGGTTTCCAGCACCTGGGGCGTCAGGTTGGCTTCCATGACGGCAAGCGAGATGCTGAGTTCCTCGTTGTCGACGTCGCCGTCGCCGTTGACATCACCCTCGCCCTCGCGCTGTCCATCAGCGCCGGGCTCGTCTCCGTCGTCCTTTCCGGTGCCGGCAACCGCACCGGCAGCGGCCGGGGCCGCCGGCTCGCCGAACGCGCCGTCATCGCCGGTCGCGTCACCCGCATCCGCGGCCTCGCCCTCCGGTTCCCGGGCCTCGCCGTCCTCGCCGTCTTCGGACTCCTCGTCGTCGCCGACCATGGCCGGGATATGACCGTTGGGGCCGCCGCCGTAGGTGGCCTCCAGGTCGATGATGTCGCGCAGCAGGATCTTGCCCTCGACCAGATCGTCGTGCCACTGGACGATGGCCTTGACGGTCAGCGGGCTCTCGCAGATGCCGCCGATCATCATCTCGCGGCCGGCCTCGATGCGCTTGGCGATGGCGATCTCGCCCTCGCGCGACAGCAACTCGACGCTGCCCATCTCGCGCAGGTACATGCGCACCGGGTCGTCGGTGCGCCCGATCTCGTTTTCGTCCACGTTGCCGCTGGCCGCCGATTCGACCTCGACCGACTCGTCGGCCGGCGCGGCTTCCTCGCTCTCCTCGGTGTCCACCACGTTGATGCCCATTTCGGACAGCATCGACATGGTGTCCTCGATCTGTTCGGAGGACATGCTTTCGGGCGGCAGCGCCGTGTTCAACTCGTCATAGGTGACGTAGCCCCGCTCCTTGCCGCGCGCGATCATCTTCTTGACCGCGGCGCCCAGCGTGTCGAGCAGCGGGCTGTCCGACACTTCGTCCTGGGCCGGCGTGATGTCTTCGGTTTCGGTTTCTTTGTCCGTCATCAATCTTATTGCTCCCGGAAAACAAAACTGCTTCGCCGTCCTCTTCTCGGGACGACGAAACAGCAGGCCGCCTTCAGCAGCCAGCGCGATCCTTGTCCATCCGGCCGCATGCCCGGCGCCCGACCGGCGCCTCCCGACACGGGCCATTCCCCTTGTATCCAGTCAGCGCGATTACGCCGAAGCCGTGCCGCCGGCCGACACAGGACGCGGACATGCCGCAACCCGAGGCACCATCGCAAAGGCCCCCGAACCTGCTACTGCCCGTCCGCGTCGCCGAATCCAAAATTTCCTGCCCGCCACACAGAAGCCGCGGGACCACCCCGACTTCCGCGTCCCCTTTTTTCTTCGGGCACACGACCGCTCCGTCGGCCCTACGCCGTCAAATGGTACCATCGCGACGGTGAGTCAAGCCCGGAATCCCCTGTCCGTCCGGGGCCAAGTCCCGCCGATTCGCGCGTTCACGCCTCCGAGTCGCCAATCGCGGCGCGCAGCGCCGCCTGCTGGCGGCGCCAGCCCTCCGGCGTCAGGTCCCCGGCCAACCTTTCCTTGATCGTCTCCCGCTCGGCGGCAAGCGAAGCCCGCTGCAACGTTTCCAGGGTATCGCGCCATGTCGCCAGCACCGATTCGGCGTCGGCGTCGGCGGCGATCTTGCGATGGTGACGGATCATCGGCTCGCCCAGCAGCGCGGCCGCCTCGGCGGCCAACCCCGCCGCCGCCAGCGCACGGCACAGGCTCTCGGCGTCAAGATCGGGCTGTCCCGAAAGAATGGTGACCACGGCCTGGCGCAGACGGTCGAGCCCGGCATCCGAAAAGCCGAGCGCGCCCAGGCGCTCGCCTTCGGCCTCGAAAACGTCGGGATGGCGCAGCACGATGGCCAGCAGCACCTGCTGGGCGCCGCGCAAGGGGTCGGCGGCCGGGCGCGCTGCCGCCGCCGGGATGTCGGCGCGCGGCAACGGCCGCCGGTCGCGCGCCGCCGCCCCGCCGCGCTTTCCGGCATCGCGCCATTCGCTCCACAGCCGATCCTTGAACGCGCGCAGGAAGTGGTGGCGTACCGTGGGGTCGCCGATTCTCAAGGCCTGGCGCGCCAGCCGGTCTTCGAGCCCGGCCCGCTCCTCGGGGGTCGTCGCGGACCGCCCCTGGGTTTCCATGCGCCAGACGATCTCGGACAGCGGCAGGGTGGCGGCCAGCACCTCCGCCATCGCCGCGGCGCCCCTTGCCTTGATCAGGCTGTCGGGGTCCTCGCCGGTGGGCAGCAGCGCGAAGCGCAGGGAATAGCCGGGCTTGAGCAGCGGCAGCGCATGGTCGGCCACCCGCATGGCAGCCTTCTGCCCGGCCACGTCGCCGTCGAAACAAAGGATCGGTTCGTGGACGATCTTCCACATCGCCTGCAACTGGTCCTCGGTCAGCGCCGTGCCGAGCGGCGCCACCGCGAAATCGAACCCCGCTTGATGCAGCGAGATGACGTCCATGTATCCTTCGGTCACCAGGATGCGGCCGCCGTCGCGAGCCGGTTTCAGGGCCTGGGTCAGGCCGTAGAGCACGTGGCGCTTCTGGAAGACGGCCGATTCCGGCGAATTCAGGTACTTGGGCTCACCGTCGCCCAGGATGCGGCCGCCGAAGGCGACGATGCGGCCGCGCCGGTCGGTGATGGGAAACATGACGCGGCGGCGAAAGTAGTCGAAATCGGGCCGTCCGTCGTCGGGCCGGCGGATCAGCCCGGCCTCCCGCATCAACTCCTCGGGCACCCCTTCCCTGGCCAGCGCCCCCTTGATGGTGCCCCGCGAATCGGGGGCGAAGCCCAAACGGAAACGCTCGATGGTGGAATCCTCGAGGCCGCGCCCATGCAGGTAGGCCAGGGCCGCCTTGCCTTCCGGCATCCTCAGCATCTTCTGAAACTGGCCGCAGGCCGCCTCCATCGCCTCGTAAAGGGTCTGGCGGCGGCGGTCCTTCTCGCGCTCTTCCGGCGAATCGACGGGAATCTCCATGCCGGCCTGGGCGGCCAGCCGCTCGACCGCCTCGGGGAAACTCAGGCCCTCGACCTTCATCACGAAGTCGATGACGTCGCCGTGCTCGCCGGAACTGAAGTCGTGATAGAAGCCCTTGTCGGGCACCACCGTGAAGGACGGCGTCTTCTCCTTCTGGAAGGGGCTCAGCCCCACGTACTCGCGGCCCCGGCGGATCAGCTTGACGCGCCTGCCGACCACGTCTTCCAGCGAAACGCGGGCGCGAAGTTCGTCGAGAAACTGGGGAGAGAAGGAACTCATTGCCGACGTCGGCCGCCGCCAAACCGTGAATGCATGCCGCCCGCCATTCTAGGGACCGAGGCTCGCCGCGGGAATGACAGGTTTTCCCCGCAGACCCCGAAACCGTCCCCAGACATATCCACCGAGCCCGCTTCCGCCGGGTCAGGTCAGTTGCTGCTTGACGATGGCGCTGGCCTTGGCGAAGTCCATGCGGCCGGCAAAGCGTTCCTTGAGCGCCGCCATGGTGCGGCCCATGTCCTTGAGCGAGGTCGCCTTCAACTCGGCGATGGTTTCCCCGACCGCCGATTCGACCTCCTCGTCGTCCATCTGGGCGGGCAGGAAACGCTGGATGACCTCGATCTCCTCGGCCTCCTTCTGGGCGAGATCCAGCCGTTCAGCGGTGCGATAGAGATCGATGCTTTCGTGGCGCTGGCGAATCATCGATTGCAGAAGGTCGAGGATGGCCTCGTCCGGGATCCCCCCCAGGTTGCCCTTGCCGCGGGCCGCGATGTCGCGGTCCTTGAGAGCCGCCAGAATCAGCCGCAAGGTGGCGACCGCGGTGGTCTCCCGCTCCTTCATGGCGGCACCGAGGGCTTCCTTCAACCGGGTGCGCAACATGGTTGCCGTTCTCCTCGACGGTTGCCGGAAGCCGGAGAAGCTATACAATCCCAAGGCAAAAGGCAATCGGTTCTTTTCAATTAAGACATTGAAAAATAAACTGTTTTCTTTCACGCGAAGGCTTGACCTCGGCACGCATTTTGCTTAAGAGTGCACAAATTCCATGTTGCTGTCGTCCGGCCATCAGAGAGTTCGGTCGGAACATCGGCCTCCCGGGACAGCCGGGTGCGACGAAAGCCGGTCCGTGCGCGACAACGTCGGGGCGGCTTTTTTGGGACCTGCCATCATGACCGATACCGTCAAAGCGACCGTCCGTCCGCCTCACGCGAACGCAGCGCTCGTGCTGCACGACGGCGAAGTTTACTGGGGCATCGGCGCCGGCGCGCCGGGGACCGCCGTCGGCGAGGTGTGCTTCAACACCTCGATTACCGGCTACCAGGAGATCCTCACCGATCCGTCCTACGCCGGCCAGATCATCACCTTCACCTTTCCGCACGTCGGCAACGTCGGCACCAACCCCGAGGACATCGAGACGGTCACGCCGGCGGCGCGCGGCTGCATCCTCGGCGCCGCCATCACCGAGCCCTCCAACTGGCGGGCCGCCCGACACCTGGACGAGTGGTTGCGCGCCTTCGGGCTTTCCGCGTTGACCGGCGTCGACACCCGCCGCCTGACCCGGCGCATCCGCGATGGCGGCGCCCCCAACGGGGCCCTCGTCTATGCCGTCGACGGCGACCTCGACCTCGAGGCCGCTTTTCGGCTGGCCCGCGACTGGCCGGGGCTGGAAGGCATGGACCTGGCCAAGGAGGTCACCTGCGCGCAGACCTCGACCTGGCATGAGACGACCTGGACGCTGGGCCGCGGCTATGGCCGTCAAGACCACCCCCGGCATCACGTCGTCGCCGTCGACTTCGGGGCCAAGCGCAACATCCTGCGCTGCCTGGCCAACACCGGTTGCAGGGTGACGGTGGTGACCGGCACCTCGACGGCCGAGGACGTGCTGGCGCTCAAGCCCGACGGCGTGTTCCTGTCGAACGGCCCGGGCGACCCGGCGGCGACCGGCGCATACGCCGTGCCGATGATCCGCGAGTTGATGAAACGGGAAGACCTGCCGATCTTCGGCATCTGCCTGGGTCACCAGATGCTGGCCCTGGCGCTCGGCGGGCGGACCCGCAAGATGCACCTGGGCCACCGGGGCGCCAACCATCCGGTCAAGGACCTGGCCACCAGCAAGGTCGAGATCACCAGCCAGAACCACGGCTTCGTGGTCGAGCGCGACAGCCTGCCCAAGGGCGTAACCGAAACCCACGTGTCGCTGTTCGACGGCTCCAACGAAGGCCTGAAGCTGGATGGCCGCCCGGTTTTCTCGGTGCAATACCACCCGGAAGCCAGCCCCGGCCCCCAGGACAGCCACCACCTGTTCACCCGCTTCATCGACCTGATCGCCCAAGGGAAGCGCTGAAAATCAAGAAAGATCAATACAGAGAACACAGAGAAAGAGAAAATCACAGAGAGCACAGAGAGCATAAAATGCGCTTCGCGCAGAAAGATTCGATGGGCCGTGGAAATCCCGGATGGGGCAGCCGGTACGTTATCTCGGTGCCCTCTCCTGACTCTCTGTGGCCTCTGTGTCGAATTGCCCGGTCAATCACGAGCCCGGTCCACCCATGGACAGAGATCCGTTGACTGAAAAAGTGATCGGAATGGCGATCGAGGTCCACCGCAACCTCGGACCGGGACTATTGGAATCCGTTTACGAAGAATGCCTCTGCAGAGAACTGGCGGACGCCGGCGTCGAATTCCAGAGGCAGAAACATGTCCCCGTCATCTACAAAGACGTGCCGATGGAAACAGGATTCCGCGCCGACATCGTGGTCGGCACTGACTTGCTGATCGAGGTGAAGGCCGTCGAGCGGCTGTTGCCCGTCCATGAAGCACAGGTCCTGACTTACCTGAAGTTCGGCGGATTTTCCACGGGCCTGTTGGTGAACTTCAATACGAAGCTCTTGAAAGACGGTATCAAGCGATTTGTCGCGGCCAGAAAAACGTCGGCAATTTCTCCGGTTGGAAGCTAATCCATGCCCAAACGTACCGACATCCAGTCCATTCTCATCATCGGCGCCGGGCCCATCGTCATCGGGCAGGCCTGCGAGTTCGACTACTCGGGGGTGCAGGCCTGCAAGGCGCTGCGCGAGGAGGGCTACCGGGTCATCCTGGTCAATTCCAACCCGGCCACCATCATGACCGATCCCGGCACGGCGGACGCCACCTACATCGAGCCGATCCGCCTCGACATGCTGGAGCGGATCATCGCCGCCGAGAAGCCCGACGCCCTGCTGCCGACCATGGGCGGCCAAACCGCCCTCAACGCCGCCATGGACCTGTGGCGGGCCGGCATCCTGCAGAAGCATGACGTCAGGATGATCGGGGCCGACGCCGCCGTCATCGCCAAGGCCGAGGACCGCCTGCAGTTCAGGGAAGCCATGGACCGCATCGGCCTGGAAAGCCCGAAAAGCGCCCTCATCCACGACATGGGCGAGGCGCGCGAGGCGATGGCCGCCATCGGGCTGCCGGTGATCATCCGCCCGTCATACACGCTGGGCGGCGAGGGCGGCGGCATCGCCTACAACCTCGAGGAGTTCGAGCAGATCGTCGGCAGCGGCCTGGCCCGTTCTCCGGTCCACGAGGTGCTGGTCGAGGAATCTGTCCTGGGGTGGAAGGAATTCGAGATGGAGGTGGTCCGCGATTCCGCGGACAACTGCATCATCATCTGCTCGATCGAGAACATCGATCCGATGGGTGTGCACACCGGCGATTCCATCACGGTGGCGCCGGCGCTGACGCTGACCGACAAGGAATACCAGATCCTCAGGAACGCCTCGATCGCCGTGCTGCGCGAGATCGGAGTCGACACCGGTGGCTCCAACGTGCAGTTCGCCATCAACCCTGACAACGGGCGGCTCGTCGTCATCGAGATGAACCCCAGGGTGTCGCGCTCCTCGGCGCTGGCCTCGAAGGCGACCGGTTTTCCGATCGCCAAGGTGGCGGCCAAGCTGGCGGTCGGCTACACGCTCGACGAACTGATCAACGACATCACCGGGGTGACGCCCGCCTCGTTCGAGCCGACCATCGACTACGTGGTCACCAAGATTCCACGCTTCACCTTCGAGAAGTTTCCCGGCACCGAGCCGCTGCTGAGTACGGCGATGAAATCGGTGGGCGAGGCCATGTCGATCGGCCGCTCTTTCAAGGAGTCCCTGCAAAAGGGCCTGCGATCGATGGAAACCGGTCTGACCGGTCTGAACGAAATGCCGGTTGCCGGCGTCGATCCCGCCAATGTCGACAAGGATGCCGTCCGCGCCCAACTGGCGCTGCCGCGCCCGGACCGCCTGCTGGTCATCGCCCAGGCTTTCCGCTATGGCCTGTCGGTCGCCGAGGTGCATGCGGTCACCCGCTACGACCCCTGGTTCCTGCGCGAGATCGAGGCCCTGGTCCAAGTCGAGGCGGAGATTGCGGCCAAGGGGCTGCCGGGCGATGCGCCGAGCCTGCGCCGGCTCAAGGCGATGGGCTTTTCCGACCAGCGGCTGTCGCAGTTGACGGGCAAGACGCCGGCCGAGGTGGGCTTCCGCCGGGAAGTCTTGGACGTTCGCCCCGTCTACAAGCGGGTCGACACCTGCGCCGCCGAGTTCCCGTCGCAGACCCCGTACATGTATTCGACCTACGAGGGCGACGGCGTCAATCCGCCCGAATGCGAGGTGGCCCCGTCCGCCCGCCGAAAGATCGCCATCCTGGGCGGCGGACCGAACCGCATCGGCCAGGGCATCGAGTTCGACTATTGCTGCGTCCATGCCGCCTATGCGTTGAAGGAGGCCGGGTTCGAAACCATCATGGTCAACTGCAACCCGGAAACCGTGTCGACCGACTACGACACGTCGGACCGCCTGTACTTCGAACCGTTGACCGCCGAAGACGTCATCGCGCTGATCCGCGCCGAACAGGCCAACGGCGAGGTGGTCGGCGTCATCGTGCAGTTCGGCGGCCAGACGCCGCTCAAGCTGGCGGCCGCCCTGGAAAGGGCCGGCATCCCCATCCTCGGCACCTCGCCCGACGCCATCGATCTGGCCGAGGATCGCGAACGCTTCCAGGCGCTGATCACCCGGCTGAAGCTGCGCCAGCCGGCCAACGGCATCGCCCGCTCGCTCGACGAGGCCCGGCAGGTGGCCGACCGCATCGGCTTTCCGCTGGTGTTGCGGCCATCCTACGTGCTGGGCGGCCGGGCCATGGAGATCGTCCACGATCACTCGGCGCTGACGCGCTACATCACCACTGCGGTGCAGGTATCGGGCGACAGCCCGGTGCTGCTGGATTCCTATCTGCAGGACGCCGTCGAGGTGGACGTCGACGCCATCGCCGACGGCACCGACGTCTATGTGGCCGGCATCATGGAGCACGTCGAGGAAGCCGGCGTCCATTCGGGCGATTCAGCCTGTTCGCTGCCGCCGCACTCGCTGGCCGGGGACATCATCGAGGACATCCGTCGTCAGACCGTCGAGTTGGCCCGCGCGCTGAACGTAGTGGGCCTGATGAACGTGCAGTTCGCCGTCAAGGAACGCGACGTCTATATCCTGGAGGTCAATCCGCGGGCCAGCCGCACGGTGCCCTTCGTCGCCAAGGCCACAGGCGTGCCGATCGCCAAGATCGCGGCGCGGGTCATGGCCGGAGAGACGCTGGCCGCCTTCCACCTGCCGCCGCTGCCCAGGATGAGCCACGTCGCCGTCAAGGAGGCGGTGTTCCCGTTCGCCCGCTTCCCGGGCGTCGACGTCATCCTCGGTCCCGAGATGAAGTCGACCGGCGAGGTGATGGGCATCGACACCGACTTCCGGGCCGCGTTCGCCAAGTCCCAGCTCGCCGCCGGCGCCCTGCTTCCGGATACCGGGGCCGTCTTCATCTCGGTCAAGGACAAGGACAAGAAGACCGCGGTGTCCCTGGCCCGCCGCCTGGATGCCCTCGGCTTCAAACTGGTGGCGACGGGGGGCACGGCCGAGCATCTGGCCGCCCAGGGCCTGGCGGTGACCCGCCTCAACAAGGTTCTCGAGGGGCGGCCGCACTGCGTCGACGCCATCATCAGCGGCCAGGTTCAGCTGGTGATCAATACCACCGAGGGAGCCCAGGCGATCGCCGACAGCTTCTCGATCCGCCGCTCGGCCCTTACCCAGGGCGTTCCCCACTACACCACCATGACGGGGGCAGCGGCCGTGGTCGACGCGCTGGAGGCGCTGCGCGCCGGAAAGCTTGAAGTCGCGCCGCTGCAATCCTATTTTACGGGGGCTTTTTAGGGGCAACCCCCAAGCACCGCTATCGCCTTGCGCGCGACCCCGGCGAGGGGCCGCGAAGAGAATGAATTGCTAATGAAATGGGATTCGTGCCGATGGAAAAGATGCCCATGACCGCCGAAGGTCTCGTCCAGCTCCAGAAGGAGCGCGAGCGCCTGATGAACGTCGAACGGCCAGACGTGGTGCGCGCCATCGGGGCCGCGCGGGAACACGGCGACCTGTCGGAGAACGCCGAGTACCACGCGGCGCGCGAGCGCCAGAGCTTCATCGAAGGCCGGCTGGCCGAGATCGAGGACATCATCAGCCGCGCCGAAGTGATCGACCCCAGCAAGCTCACCGGCAGCACGGTGCGTTTCGGCGCCCGGGTCAACCTGGTCGACGAGGAAACGGAAGAGGAGAACACCTTCCAGATCGTTGGCAGCCACGAGGCCGACGTCTCGAAGGGACGGATCTCGGTGACCTCGCCGTTGGCCCGCGCCCTCATCGGCAAGCAACAGGGTGACATCGTCGAGGTCAATGCGCCCAGCGGTCCGCGTTCATACGAAATCCTGGGCGTCCGCTTCGGCTGAACGGCGGGCGATCATCGCCCGGACAAGTGGCGGCCCGCCATCGGCGGGCCGTTTCGTCGTTCGTTGTCCGCGATGTCAGATCGGCACGCCGGCCTGGAACTTGGATTGGCGGATGGAAAGG
>JAVEYE010000050.1:0-14886 GCA_034003665.1 Rhodospirillales bacterium
CAAACGATCCACCCCGACTTGATAGGCGTTGGGATGAGGCTTGAAGATCTTGGCGGCGTCCGATGAAATGACATGATGGAGAAGGCCATGAAGGTCGGCGCTGCGGACCGCAGCGGTCAGCATGGTGGTCGAGCCGTCGGACAGGATGGCGGTCTTGAGTCCTGCCTGTTTGAGGCCGTCAAGGGTGCCCTTGACGTCGGGAAAGGCGTCGACCCGCAGCCACATCTCCATCAGGCGAGAACGCAGCAGGTCCCCCTTGATTCCGAGGGCCGCCATCGTCGAGTCCAGGCTGCTGCCGGTGACGTGCCAGAAATCCACATAGTCGCCCATCAGGCTGCGCAGCCAAGCGTAGGAAACCTGCTTCGCGCGCCAAGCGGCGATCAGAGGGGCCACCTTGTTGCCCAGGACGTCCCGATAGCGCCCAATCGCCGAACCGACATCGAACAGCGTTCCGTAGGCTCCGAAAACGCAGGCATCAATCTCGTCGCGCAGTCGAGGTTCAGACATGTTGGTCCTTCGATATCACGCTTAGCCGTTCCGCAGCAGAACGGAACCTTATGCGCCCTTCCACCTTCCCGGTCAACCGGATTGGCCTTCCGAGGCGCGCACAAGATCTTGCTCCAATCCCAGCGGTGCCGGGGCACTGGTCAATCGGCTTCGGTAGACTTGCAGGTTTTCCAGCACCCTTTGTATATAGTTGCGGGTTTCCCCGAATGGTACGGATTCGATCCAGTCGACGGTATCGACCCATGACTGGCCGGGGCTGCCTAAATCCCGCGTCCATTGGCGGGCACGCGACGGCCCGGCGTTGTAGGCAGCCAGCGCCAGCACATAAGAGCCGCCGAAATCCTCGACCATCTGGGCCAGATAGGCGGTCCCAAGCTTGAGATTGTAGTGAGGGTCGTCGGTCAGTCGTTCCCGCGCGTAGGCGACACCGAACATTTTGGCGACATGCCTGGCGGTGTTCGGCATCAGTTGCATGAGGCCGCGGGCGCCGGCCGGACTGACCGCTTCCGGCCAGAATGCGCTCTCCTGACGGATGATCGCGAGCGCCAGCGCCGCTTCGAGTTGCCGACTTTCATTCTGTCCGCCGGGCGTCGGCAGATCGACCGTCGGGTATCCCGCTCTGAGCAGTATCAGGCCGTCTCGCTCGGCGTTCTTGGCGGTGAGCACGGCCAGATCCGGCCGGCCGGCGGCATGGGCAAGGTCCGCCGTCAGGACCTTCCAGCCGGGGTCGCCGGAAACCGCGGCAAGGGCCAGCACAAAGGGCCGCAGCCGTTCCGACTGGCCGATCTGGGCGAGGATCTTTGTGACTCGCGTCAATCCGTGCGCCCCGAAAGCCGCAATCTCATCGGCCGAGGGTTGTGGCTCTGCTGGAAGCTTGAGCGGACTTCGCGGCGCCAGCTTGGCAAGCGCCAACTGGCCGTAATAGGTGGTTGGGAAACGCGCCGCGTTGGCGTACCAAAGATTGGCGACGTGCGGCATTTCCATCGTCTCGGCGGCGCGCGCCGTCCAATAGGCGCCGCGGGATCGACTGATCGGATACTGCACCAGTTGATACATGGCGACGAAATGGTCCATGGCGACGGTGTGGTCGCCCAGCATCCGAAGCGCAATCCAACCGGCCAGCCATTCGGCGTCCGCATATTCGCGGGCATTGGCTTCGACCGCCTTGAGTCCGTGGCTTTGGGCGATGCGATAGGCATCGGTGACGGCGCCCTCGTCGAGGGCGCGGCGGGCCAGAATGTCTCGCTCGATCCACCATTTGCGGGGATGAAGGGGATCGGGCGGCAGGCCGTCGAGAAGCTCGCGAGCCGATTCGTAGCGGCCCTTCTTGCGTCGCCAGCGCAGACGCTCGTAGGTCAGGCCGGGATCGTTCTTGAGTTTGTCGGGCACCCGCCCGATGGCCCGATCGACGCCGCCCGAGCCACTCATGAGAGCGATGCGGGCTTCGGCCAGGGCGCGGGTGTCGGCGTCTACCCTCCAAAGCATCCGTTGGGCCGGCCACTGACGGTCTTCCCAGATCAGGCGGTCCAGCCGGCCTCGGTGATCGGCTGGGGTCAGAATGTCGTGGAACCGGCGGAAAAAGTCCTGTTCCTGGGTTTTGCCGAAATTGCCGTCAATCCAGGCCTGGCGCACCGCAGCGCGCGCGTCGGCGCTTTTGCCGACGGTCGTAAGGGCGGTGACGCGTCGGATGATGCCGTCGATGCTGACCGGGGGATAACGATCGAACCAGGCGAGAACGTCCTGGGCCGGCATGGCTTCCGGCAGCCTTTCCTCGGCCCGCCGGCGAAGGTCGGTGCGCGAGGGCCACTGGGGCTCGGCATCGAGGAAGGCGACAATCTCGGCGAAGTCGGCATCGGTTTCCGGCCGGGTATAGTCGATCCACCGGACGATCTTGGCGACCAGCGGGTCGCCGGCCGCCGCGGCGTGCTGATGGGCCGTCCGCCACTGGCTTTGTTCGATCGCCGCGAGGGCGGCCTTGGCGGCTTTGACGTCGGTTTCGGTCAACGGCGTTGCCGACGCGGTGACAAAACTTGCGGCGATGGCGACGAGAAAAACACCCAAAAAGGCGGCCAATCGAAAGGTTCGAAAGCCTGGCCGCGGAGTGGGGGCGGTCGGGCACCGCGCCGGAGAAGTGAGGGCTCGCAT
Organism: Rhodospirillales bacterium; assembly: GCA_034003665.1. Lineage (GTDB taxonomy): Bacteria > Pseudomonadota > Alphaproteobacteria > Rhodospirillales > Shumkoniaceae > Shumkonia. The sequence goes on from JAVEYE010000050.1 coordinate 2,653, forward strand.
GGCGGGCACTGTACGCATGGAGGAGGGCGGCGGCAAGCGGTCACGTCGCAATGCCGCGTGCCACCGCTTGCCGGTCAGTATTGATGGGGGTATGTTCGGCCAACCCAAGCGATGAACGCGCAGGAGAAGGTTAAATGTTCAAGGGTTCCCTGGTTGCCCTCATTACGCCGTTTCGCAACGGCGAACTGGACGAGAAGGCATTTGGCGATTTCGTGGAATGGCAGATCCAGGAAGGCACGGACGGCCTGGTTCCGGTAGGCACCACCGGCGAAACGCCGACACTGAGTCACCAAGAACACAGGCGGGTGGTCGAATTGTGCATCGAGGTCGCAAAAGGCCGCGTTCCGGTGATCGCCGGCGCCGGTTCGAACTCGACGCGCGAAGCCATCGCACTGACCCAGCACGCCAAAACGGTGGGAGCCGATGCCGCCCTCGTGGTGACGCCCTATTACAACAAGCCGACCCAGGAAGGGCTTTTCCAGCACTACAAGGCGATCCACGACGCGGTCGATCTGCCGATCATCATTTACAACATTCCGGGTCGGAGCATCGTCGACATGTCGGTGGCGACCATGGCCAGGCTGGCCAAGTTGCCGCGCATCGTTGGCGTCAAGGATGCAACGAACGACTTGGCGCGTCCCATGCGCACGCGCATCGCCTGCGGTCGCGATTTCTGCATCCTGTCCGGTGAGGACGCTACCGCCATCCAGCTGATGGCGGGCGGCGGCCACGGTTGCATTTCAGTGACGGCCAACATCGCGCCCCGGCTGTGTTCCGAGATGCACCGCGCCTGGCAGGGCGGCGACATTGCCAAGGTGATGGATCTTCAGGAGCGCCTGATGCCGCTGCACGACGCCATGTTCTGCGAAACCAGCCCCGGGCCGGTGAAGTACGCGGCGAGTCTGCTCGGCAAATGCACGGCGGAAGTGCGTTTACCGCTTTGCGAGATCGCCGAGGCCAGCAAGCAGCGCGTCAAGGAGGTCATGACGGCGGTCGGCCTGCTGTAAGCGGGCCTTCCACGTCGGTAGTTCATGGCGCAAAAAAGGAAGAAGAAGGGCGTTTCCGGAAACATCGTGGCGAGCAACCGCAAGGCGCGCCACGAGTATTTCATTGAGGAGACGTTCGAGGCGGGCATCATCCTGGAGGGGACAGAGGTCAAGGCTTTGCGCCTTGGCCAGGGCAGCATCAACGAGGCCTACGCCGGCGATATCGGGGGCGAGCTGCATTTGTTCAACGCCTTCATCCCCGAGTACAAGTCGGCCAGTCATTTCAACCACGAGCCCCGGCGCACCCGCAAACTGCTGATGCATCGGCGCGAGATCGCCCGACTGATTGGCGCGGTTCAGCGCGAAGGCATGACCCTGGTGCCGCTTTCCATCTTTTTCAATCCGCGCGGCCTGGCCAAGGTCGAGCTGGCGCTGGCCAAGGGCAAGCACAGCTACGACAAGCGTGCCAGCATCAAGGAACGCGAGTGGAACCGCCAGAAGGCCCGCGTCATGCGCGAGCACGGCTGAGCCGGGTCGGGGGTCACGCCTCGTCCATCGCCACGTCGAGGATCTCGGTGATCGGCAGGGCGGCGATGTCGTTGAACTTCTCGTACTTTGGATTGCCGAGGTCGACCAGGTTGGACACCCGCGCATAGGTCGACGGCACGAGGATTTCCTCGCCGGCTTCGCTGGTTCGCCGGATGCCGAAGCGCACGTTGCTGCGCTCTTCGGCGGTCAGTCTGCCTAACAGGTTTTTGGTCGCCCAGATGCTGCCCCGGCGTGCGAAATCGCTGAGGCGTCCCGCCATGTTGATGGTGTCGCCCAGCACAGTGAATTCCAGGTGCGTCGGCGTCTGATAGGTGCCGAACCACTCCTGTCCCTCGTGGATGCCGATGTTGAGGCGCAACTGATTGATCCAGTTCTTGCGGTTCTGCCACCGACGGCTGATCTCGCGGATGGTTTCCTTCATCTCCTGGGCGCAACGGAGCGCGTTGAGGGCGTAGTTGCAGTCCGGTTGCGGGAAGAAGTAGCAGACCATGCCGTCGCCGGCATGTTTGCCGTGCGTGGCATAGTACTGGCGCAATTTCGGCTCAGTGGTGCCCCATATCTCGTTGATCAGTTCGAAGTATTCCTCTGGCGGCAGTTCGGTGCAGATCTTCACCGAATCCTGGAGGTCAGCTACCAGAACGGCCAGTTCGGTGAGGTATGGGCGACGTTTCTTCAAGAGGTCGCGGATGACGATGTCGCGCCGCGCCAGAAGGGCAAGCAAGGAATCGCTGACGTTGTCGACCGGCGCGAAGGTGAAGAAGATGCCCTCGCGATAGAAGCTGGCGTAAAGAGTATGCCATGCCTCGACCTCACCCTGGCGGGCCAGGTTCACCTCGGTGTGCAGCAGGGGCTGGCGGTTGATCGGCTCGACGTCGTCGTAAAGGCTGAAAAGGAGGTTGAGCGGGGTGCCGCGCACGGACTGGTCAGCGCCGAGCAGCGCCGATCTTGCCACCCGGTTCTTGGCGATGGACAGATGAAAGCGCAGCAACTCCTCGCAGCCCGCGAAAGCGGTTACCCGATCACCCAGGAGGAACAGGCGGAAAAGGTTGCGCTCTGCAGCGGCGCCAGCTTCGCCAAGGGGATGGCCGAATATCCTCTCCTGGGCGGCAGGGTTTGACCATTCAACCTCGAACCGGTAGTTCACAAGATAGGCCGGCGCCTTGATCTGATCCAGGGTGAGCGCCATCTCGCTGATCCTGGACGAAGCGGCGGGACGGGGGAACGGTTCCTGCCGCGGCGGCACCGCCGACAAGGGGGACAGCGAAGGTCCCTCCTCGACTTGGCGGAGGCCCGCATCGGCGCGCGATGCAATGGGTTCCCCCGAAATCTCCCGGTTCCGCTTCTCTCCCTCGGACGACCGTTGATCGGGCGCCACCATTGAAACAATTTCTGCCATTGTATGGCCCCTTTTTTTGAGCCCGTTGACTTGTTCGATGGTCGCCAGCGCCGAGGCAGGAAAGTAGCCGAGACGCGGGGTCTTTCCCGTTCCCGGATTGCGGACGTCGGGCCTGGGCAGAATGCCCAGCGACACGTAATTGTTAAGGGTAGCCCGAGAGATCCCCGCCCGCGCCAGCAGGTCCTTGCTGGTCAATGGCGGTTTTTCCGCCTGCCTGTCCGTTTCTCCAACCATCTTGGATGGACAAGCTAGTTAACCAATCGTTAACTGTCAAGCCGCAGTTGGACAGACACCGGGATGCCGGACGGCCGGCCGGCATGTGAGTCCAAAATCAGAGTCCAAAAGACGACTGTCGTCCAAAAACAGAGTCCAAAAAACGTGGCCACGATCAAGCGAAAGGCTTTCAGGCGGACGGCGACCGACGGGAGAATGCCAGACCCGGATGCCGAATCCAGAGTCCAAAAGGAGAGTCTAAAACCAGAGTCCAAATCAAGAGTCTAAACGCCATCCTTCCGGCGCGTCGGGACATCCGTGCAAGTCTGGTCGACTTGGCAATCAGCCGGGAACGGCGCCCTCGCCCGTCGCGGCGCGGCGGGCCACGGCGCGGCTGAGCAGGGCCAGCCCGGTGCCGGCCAGAGAGGCCGCGGCGGCCAGGGCGAAGGTCGTGGCATAGCTGCCGACGGCCTCGTGGATGAGCGAGAACAGGGAAGGGCCGACCATGACGCCGGCAAAGGTGATGGCCAGCGAGGCCCCCGTAGTTGGACCGATGCGGCCGGCCGGACTCAACCGTGCCAGTTCGGCCATGAACACGCCGTTCCAGCCGATCGAGGCGATGCCGAAGATGACGAACAGCACCCGCAGGCCGAGCCCCGGCCACGCCGGCGACACCTGAGTGGCGACCGCTGCCGACACCCCGGCGATCAGTCCGATGACGGCCAGCACGGCGGCGCCGTCGCCAGCCTTGTCGGCCACCCATCCCCAGAGCAGGCGGCCGAAGACGCTGGCCACCTGGACCAGCGAGAGGACCAGTCCCGCCTCGACCAGGGTCATATGGACGTCTTCGACCAGGAGCGTGACCAGGAAGGCGACCAGGCAGAGCTGGGTGATCGTGTAGAAGAACGATGCCGACACCAGCCAGCGGATGGGATGGTTTCGCCAGATGAGGGCAAGGCCGTCAAGCAGGTTGCCGCGCAAGCGCCAGGCCGAATCGCGGTCGTCGTCCCACAAGGCGCGTCGGGCCTGCAATGTCACCATGAGGGCAAGAAGGGAAACCCCCACCGCCACCGGCACCGCCCGCCAACCGACATGGACGGCCAAAGGAGGGGCGACCAACCCGGCGACGGCGCCGCCGATCGGCACGCCCGTCTGCTTGATCGAGAAGATGACGTTGCGGTGGCGCTTCCCGGCGAAACGGCCGAGCAGGTGGGAGGCCGACGGATTGGTCATGGCGTAGCCGATGCCGATGAAGACCGAGGCGACGGCCACCGTTGCGACGCTGGGAATGGTGGCCAACGCGCAGCCGGCCAGGCCCATGAACAGGGCGGTCTGGCTGGTGCGGCAGGCTCCCCAGCGGCGAACCATGCCGCCGGCGATGATCGAGAAGATACTGGCGCTGCCGTAGACGATGCTGATCTGAAAGCCGATCTGGGAGGCCGGAACCCCCAGCGCCGAGGCGACCGCCGGGGCGATCGCCGCCAACATGAGGACGGCCAGCGACATGGTGGCCTGGACCGAGGTGGTGGCGGCCACGACGTATGTCCGGTTGAAGGGGGGGAGGGGGACCGCCTGCGGATTGTCGAGGGCGGAGGACGGTTCGGCTGGACGGTTTGTCACCACAAGTATCCCGGCGATTGGCGGGCCAGGCCGTTAAAACGGCCGAGCATACGGTCAAACCAACCATACACGCGGTCGCGGCGTTCCATCAGGGGAAAGTCGCTGACGTTGCGGGTCCACGGCAAGCCCGCGAAAACGATGAAGTCCGCGTAGGCTGGTGCCGCGCCGGCCAGGAATGGCCGCCTGCAAAACGTCGCCGGCGTTGGCGCGATGGCGGCCCGGAAATCGTCGGCGGTCCCTTTGCGGCCGGCCAGTTCGCAGAGGAGCAGTTCCATGCGGGGGCGGACCTTCAACGGCGCCGATACTGGGTGGCGCCGAACATGGCTTCGCGGGCCTTGGCGTCGAGTGGGCCTGCCGACTGGTGTTCCTTGAGCAATTGCAGGCCCCTTTGCACCGCCGGGCGCGCGTTGATCGCGTCGAACCACCGCTTGACGTTGGGGAAGTCGTCGAGGTTTTGGCCCTGACGCTCGGGGTTGCGCAGCCAGGGGAAGGTTGCCATGTCGGCGATCGAGTAGTCGCCGGCCATGTATTCGACCTCGGCCAGTCGGCGGTCGAGGACGCCGTAAAGCCGCCCCGCCTCATTCGTGTAGCGGTCGACGGCGTAAGGAATGGGTTCCGGCGCGTATTGTCGGAAATGATGCGTCTGTCCCAGCATGGGGCCGATGCCGCCCATCTGGAACATCAGCCATTCAACGACCCGATACCGGCCGGCGACGTCCGATGGCATGAAGCGGCCGGTCTTCTCGGCCAGATACATCAGGATGGCGCCCGATTCAAACAGTGGAAAGGGGCACCCGTCAGGCCCCTCGTCATCGACGATGGCCGGCATCTTGTTGTTGGGGCTGATCCTCAGGAAATCAGGCATGAACTGGTCGCCCTTGCGGATGTCGACCGGGATCACCCGATAGGGCAGCCCGGTTTCCTCCAGCATGATGGAGATCTTGAAACCGTTGGGGGTCGGCCAAGCGTAAAGGTCGATCATGGGACGGATTCCTTGGTCAAATGATCCCGCTTAGGTCGGCGTGCCGCACTCGTCTGCGAAGGGATCGCGCGGTCGGGCACCCCCGCGCAATCACGCCAGGGAGGGCTGGAAACGCCGGCGCGCCGCCTCAATTTCGGCGCTCAATTCGTCGTACTCGCGCACCACCGGAAATTGCGGAAACTCGCGGATGACGTTGTCCGGTGCCCTGAAGAGGATTCCGGCGTGGGCGGCGGCCAGCATGGTGGTGTCATTATAGGAATCGCCCGCCGCGAAGACCGTGAAGTTCAGCTTCCGGAAAGCCTCGACCGAATGGCGCTTCTGGTCCTGCATGCGCAGGTGGTAGTTGACCACCCGGCCAGCGTCGTCCACTTCCAGTTTGTGGCAGAAGAGCGTCGGCCAGCCGAGTTGGCGCATCAGCGGCTTGGCGAACTCGTAAAAGGTGTCGGACAGGATCACCACCTGGAAGCTCTCGCGCAGCGCGTCGAGAAAGTGGCGGGCGCCGGGCATCGGCCCCATCTCGGCGATCACCGCCTGGATGTCGCCGATGCGCAGACCATGCTCGTCGAGGATCTTGAGACGTTGGCGCATCAGGACGTTGTAGTCCGGAATGTCGCGGGTGGTGGCTCGCAAGGCCGGTATGCCGGTCTTTTCGGCGACGTTGATCCAGACCTCCGGAACCAAGACGCCTTCGAGGTCGAGACAGACGATTTCCAAGGGGGCTTCCTCCCAACCGTGATTTGCTCGCGGATATAGCAGGGGAGGGACGCCCGGGGCAACCCGAACTGTCAGTCGGCAAGGATCGGCCGCATCGCCTCGAACACTGCGTGGAACATCGGCTCGGTCAGCCGCCCGGTGTTGGTATTGTAGCGCGAACAGTGGTAGCTGTCGGCCAGAATGGGGCCGCCCGGCAGACGATGTAGGGCTCCGTGGGCGAACGGCCATACCGACTTGCGCTGTCCAAGGGCGGCAAGCACACTGCCGTGAGCGATGGTGCCCAGGGCGAGGATCACCCTTAGGGCGGGGCGCAAGGCGATGTGGGCGGCGAGGAACGGTCGGCAGGTGGCGATTTCGCTCGTTGTCGGCTTGTTTTCCGGCGGCACGCAACGCACGGCGTTGGTGATTTCGCAACCCACCAAGCAAAGCCCGTCGTCCGCACGGCCGGCGTAGGCACCATTCGCGAGCCCGTACTTCACCAGGGAGGCATAAAGGAGATCGCCGGCATAGTCGCCGGTGAACGGCCGGCCCGTGCGGTTGGCGCCCCGCAGTCCCGGCGCCAAGCCGACGATGAGCAGGCGCACCTCGGTCGCCGGTGCGGCGGCGGCGAACGGGGGGACCGGGGCATTGTGCCAGTCGGGATAGGCGGCGCGATTGGCGGTGCGGAAGTCCGCCAAGCGCGGGCATAGCGGGCAACCAGACGACGGCTGCAAGTCGTGGACGCGGGCTATCGACACGGCAGCGACCGGTCAGGCGGGCTCGACGTAGGGACCCGGCCCTCCGGCCCCAGGCAGGTCGCCGCTCCGCTGATTGCCCAGTCTTTCGATCCGCGGCTGCAATTCCTGCAGCTCCAAGAAGAAATCGGCTTGCCGGCGCAGCTCGTCGGCCACCATGGGCGGCTGCGAACGGATGGTGCTGACCACGGTCACGCGGACCCCCCGTCGCTGGATCGCCTCGACCAGGCGGCGGAAATCGCCGTCACCCGAAAACAGGACGACGTGATCCAGGTGCTCGGACATCTCCATGACGTCTACTGCCAATTCAATGTCCATGTTGCCCTTGATCTTGCGCCGGCCGGTTACGGCATCGGTGAATTCCTTGGTCGGTTTGGTGACCATGGTGTAGCCGTTGTAGTCCAGCCAATCGACCAGAGGACGGATCGGCGAATAGTCCTGGTCCTCGAGAAGGGCGGTGTAATAGAAGGCCCGGATGAGGGTGGCCTCGGTGGCGAACAGTTCCAGCAGCCGGCGATAGTCGATGTCGAAGCCCAAGGCCCTGGCAGCGGCGTACAGGTTGGACCCGTCGATAAACAGCCCAAGCCGTTCGTGCGGATAAAAATTCATTGGAAATTCCTTATTAAATAAGTAGTTAACTATAAGTCTATTTTGAAACCCGATACCAAATCGGCACGGACGACGCCATCGCCGCAAGTGACCGGCGGAAACGTCGACCAAAATAGTAGGTAAGCCCAGGGCGGCATCGCCGCAAGCGGGAATCGGCGAGGATCGAGATGATTCTAATCGGCATCGGATCGAATATTTCGGGCCCGCAGGGGGCCTCGCCGCGCCAGAACTGCCACAACGCCCTGAAGCTCGTCGAAGACTCGGGCGTGGCGATCGTTCGGCGGTCGCGGTGGTATCGCAGCGCGCCGGTTCCGGCATCCGACCAGCCGTGGTTCATCAATGGCGTGGTCGCCGTCGAGGCGGCGGGCCTAGAGCCGGAGCCGCTGCTGGAACTTTTTCATCAGATCGAACTTGAATTCGGGCGCCGTCGCGGCCAGCCCAATGCGCCCCGCCCCCTCGATCTCGACATTCTCGATTTTGAAGGGCGGATCTCCGGGCCGGGTGCGGCCGTGGTCTTGCCGCATCCCCGAATGCACCAGCGCGCCTTCGTATTGGTGCCACTTTCGGAGATTGCACCGGAATGGCGGCATCCAGTAATCGGCGACACCGTCTTTGAGTTGATCGCCGCCCTGCCGGACGACCAGTTCATCGAGCCGGTGCCCTGATCGGCCGCGAGCGTCTGTCGTTTCCCGACGATGCGGCCTTGCCTATTGGCCGCGCTCCAAATATATATGGGCTAAATCCCCCTTTAATCCTCTTGGCTGCGGAGACCTGTTTATATGGCCCGGGTTACCGTCGAAGACTGCGTCATCAAGATTCCGAACCGCTTCGACCTCGTCATGGTGGCGGCCCAGCGGGCCCGCGACATCGCGGCCGGCGCGCCGCTGACGGTGGATCGCGACAACGACAAGAATCCCGTGGTCGCCCTGCGCGAGATTGCCGAAGAGACCATCAACATCGACAATCTTCAGGATTCCCTGGTCAAGGGCCTTCAGAAGCACGTCGAATCCGACGAGCCGGAAGAGGACGAAATGGACCTTCTGGCCATTCAGCAGGAACTCGGCATCTCGGTTGCCGACGTCCCGGCCAAGAGCTTGGCCGAGGATGGTGACGACGAACTCGAGGCCGAGGGCGAGGAGTCCGGCGATGTCCGCTACCAGGACGTCGACGAGGACGACTTGGCGGAGGATCCCGCGTTGGGGGCGGACGCCGACTCCGACGAGGTGTGATGTGACCCCGGCGGGGGTGGGCGTGCGATCGCACGTTGTTCCCCCGTCCGCAGACCGGCGAGGCCGGCCGGATTCCCTGAGACCAATGTGGCGAGGCGGTGAATGATTCGGCAATTCGAACTTGTCGAACGCGTGCTCGCCTATGATCCCGACGCCGACGAAGACGCCCTGAACCGCGCCTACGTGTTCGCGATGAAGGCGCACGGTTCGCAGAAGCGCGCCTCGGGCGATCCCTATTTTTCCCATCCCATCGAGGCGGCCGGCATCCTCACCGACTACAAGCTGGACACAGCCTCAATCATTACGGCGCTTCTGCACGACACCATCGAGGATACGCCGGCGACCATCGACGACATTACCAAGCATTTCGGCGCCGACGTGGCCCGTCTGGTTGACGGCGTCACAAAGCTGACGCGCATAGAACTGCCGTCCGACCATGCCAAGCAGGCCGAGAATTTCCGTAAGCTGGTGCTGGCCATGTCGAAGGACATCCGGGTCCTTCTCGTCAAGCTGGCCGACCGGCTCCACAACATGCGCACCCTGCACTACATCAGCAAACCGGAGAAACGCCAGCGCATCGCCCGCGAGACGATGGAGATCTACACGCCGCTGGCCGAGCGCATCGGCATGCAGGAGCTCAAAAACGAGCTGGAAGACTTGGCTTTCGCCGAACTCAACCCTGACGCCCGCAATTCGATCATCGCCCGACTGGACTTTCTGCGTGAACACAGCGGCGAGGCGATCCCCATCATCGTCAAGCAACTGGAAACCCTGCTGGCCGAGGGGGGTATCCGGGCCGACGTGTCGGGGCGCGAAAAGAAGCCGTTCTCGATTTGGCGCAAGATGCAGCGCAACAACATCAATTTCGAGCAGTTGTCGGACATCATGGCGTTCCGCCTGCTGGTCGACTCGGTGGACGACGTCTATCGGGCGCTCGGGGTAATCCACAACGCCTATCCGGTGGTTCCTGGGCGGTTCAAGGATTACGTCAGCACGCCTAAGCCCAACGGTTACCGGTCGGTGCACACCGGCGTGTTCGGCCCCAAGGGCGAGCGCATCGAGATCCAGATCCGCACCCACGAAATGCACGAGGTGGCCGAGCGCGGCGTCGCCGCCCACTGGAACTACAAGCAGGGCGCCGGCAGCACCGAGGGGCCGCAGTATCGATGGTTGCGCGAGTTGCTGGACATTCTGGACCAGGCATCCGGTCCTGAGGAGTTCCTGGAAAACACCAAGCTGGAGATGTTCCAGGATCAGGTCTTCTGCTTTACGCCCAAGGGCGATCTCATCAGCTTGCCGCGGGGTTCCACTCCCGTCGATTTCGCATACGCCGTCCATTCGCAGGTGGGCGACACCTGCGTAGGCGCCAAGATCAACGGCCGCATCCGGCCGCTCAAGGTCGAGTTGCGCAACGGCGACCAGGTGGAGATCCTGACCTCGAAGGCGCAGACGCCGTCCCCCGAATGGGAGCGTTTCGTCGTTACCGGGCGGGCCCGCGCCCGTATCCGCCGGTTTATCCGCTCCAAGGAGCGCGAGCAGTACGTCCATCTCGGCCGCGCCATTCTGCAAAAAGCCTTCCGTGACGCCGGCTACGAGTTTGCGGACAAGGCCCTTGAGGGCGTGTTGAGGGTTTTCAAGGCCAACGTGCCGGACGATATTTGCGCCGGCGTGGGGGCCGGCAACCTGGCCGGCCGCGAGGTGGTGGAAACGGTGTACCCGGGTATTCGCGAAAAGCGGCTCGGGTCGGAAAAGGTGGTGCCGATCGGCCGCGCCCGCAGCCGCGCCAAGGGCAAGGATCCGGCGGTGCCGATCGTCGGCCTCATTCCAGGGATGGCCGTCCACTTTGCCGGATGCTGCCACCCGCTGCCGGGAGACCGCATCGTCGGTATCATCGCTACCGGCCGGGGCGTTACCATCCATACGATTGATTGCCGTGAACTGGAGCCGTTGAGCGACCAGCCCGAACGCTGGCTCGACGTGTCGTGGTACACGTCGGATCAGGTCGAAAGCCATGTCGGCCGAATTACGCTCACCCTGCTCAACACACCAGGGAGCCTGGGCACGGTGTCAAACCTGATTGCCAAGAACGACGGCAACATCTCCAATCTCAGGGTCGTCAACCGTTCTCACGATTTCTTCGAGATTTTGATGGATATCGAAGTCAAGGACGTCAAGCATCTTACCAACATCATTGCGGCACTTCGGGCGTCGCCGGTGATCAATGACGTCGAACGGGCCCGCGGCTGACGCGGCGCTCTCGGCTTGGTCGAGACGGACCCGCGTGCCGTTTCATTTCCTGCTGGCGGGGAGCCGTGAAGCGCCTATATTCGCGCCATGTTCCTGAGACGCACAAAGATGACCTGGTCCCGGCGGTTCCGGGAGATTTTATGGCCAAGCGCCGGTTGGCGTCGCTCGACCTCTTATCTATTTCATCGGGTCGCCCGCATCCCAGGGACTCCGCATTTCATTGCCGCTGGCCTTGCCTGTGGCGCCGCCGTTTCGTGCACACCGTTCGTCGGGATGCATTTCGCACTGTCGTTCGTGCTGGCTTGGCTGGTTCGCGGCAGTCTGCTCGCCGCCGCCATCGGCACGGCAGTCGGCAATCCGTGGACATTTCCCTTCATTTGGGTATGGATCTACGAATCCGGCCATTGGCTGCTGAACGTCCGCAGCCCGGTGCCGGCCGAGTCGGTCAATTTTGCGCGGTTCTTCGCCAAGATCACCATGGCCGTGTTGCGACTGGATGTAAGCTTTCTTGTCGAATCGGCGGGGCCGGTATTGTGGCCGATGTTCGTGGGCAGCATCCCGACGGCGATCGTCGTATGGTTCGCGATCTATCTTCCAATCAAACCCGCGGTGGCCGGTTACCAGGCACGTCGGCGGTTGCGTAGAATGAGGAATGCACAGGAGAACCAAGATGCCCCGGCGCCTGAGGCTCGGCGTTAACATCGACCATGTCGCCACCATCCGCAATGCCCGTGGTGGCCATTTTCCCGATCCCTTGCGTGCCGCCATGCTGGCGGTCGAGGCGGGGGCCGACGGCATTACCGCGCATCTGCGCGAGGACCGTCGGCACATATCCGACGACGACATCTCGAAGATTCGCCGGGCCATTCCGGTGCCCCTCAACCTCGAGATGGCGGCCACGGCGGAGATGCTGGCGATCGCGCTGCATCATCGTCCGCACGCCGCGTGCATCGTG
>JAVEYE010000051.1:0-2495 GCA_034003665.1 Rhodospirillales bacterium
TGACTCGTCGTCCAATAGTTGAAGCCGAGCAGGATGAGCACGGAAATGACGATCGCCAGGATCATGTTGCGGTTTTCGCTCATTGCTTTCCGATAGTCCTCCGAAAGGGTCCTGGTCGTTGGGCGGCGTCAGCGGGCATGGGGGAAGCCGGTCCCCCCGGTGCCCGGCAACTCGCCGCCGGCATGGGTGTGGGCGTGGATGGGCGCCTCGAGATCGGGGACGGGGTCGAAGCCCCAGCCGCCGAAGGGATGGCAACGGGCGATGCGCCGGAGCGCCAGCCAGCCACCCCGAAGGGCGCCGTGCCGGGAGATCGCCTCGGCGGCATAGGCCGAGCACGTCGGCTCGTAGCGGCAGGTTCCCGGCAGAATGGGGGAGATGAACAACTGGTATCCGCGGACCAGTCCCCAAAGCAGCCGGCGTGGTAGGGTCATGTTTCTGCTTCCGCTTCCCTGCCGCCTCAAGCGGACGGGCGGGGAGTGTCGTCGTCACGGCGATCGGGACGATAGCCGTCCAAACGCCGCAAGGCCGCTTCCAGGTCGGCCACCAACGCATCAAACGGCCTGCGCAGCGTACCGGCGCGGCCGATCAACACATAGTCCTGACCGCCCCGCGCGTGCGCGACGGCCACCCGATCGACGACGGCCCGCAGACGCCGACGGACCCGATTGCGCACCACCGCGTTGCCGACCTTGCGGGTGACCGTAAAGCCGATTCGCACGGGCGCCTCGACGGCATCCCTGGCCACGCCGGCGGGCTGGCGCCGCGCCTGCAGGATCAGGCCAGGGGTGACCCAGCGTCGCCCAGAGGCGGCAACGCGAAGGAATTCCGGCCGTCGCTTCAGGCGAAGAACCGCGGGCGACATGGCCTCGTCACGCCGACAGACGCTTGCGTCCCTTGGCGCGGCGGTTGGCGAGCACCCGACGGCCACCGACGGTTGCCATGCGCGCCCGGAATCCGTGGCGGCGTTTGCGAACGATGTTGCTAGGCTGATAAGTCCGTTTCACTGGGCCATCTCCGACCAAAAACCGGCCCGCTGTATACGGACTCGGCCGCGCGAAGTCAACGCCGGCGGTGCGACTGAAAGCGATCTGTCCGACCCGATCGCGGCCGGGTCACGCACAGTTTACTGGCCGGGGCCGGGGCTCAGCCTCACATGCAGGCTTGGCCGGCCGTCCCGGGGCGGCCTCCGCCGTTTTTTTGCATGGGGGTGCGGGGATGGACGCAATGACCAAAATCGGAGCCGAAGAGGCGGCGAGGAGAAGGCCCTTTTGGCGCTGGTTGCCAGCCGTTCTGTTGGCCCTGGCCGCCGTGGCGTTCTTCGCGGCGGGATTGCACCGATTCTTGAGCGTCGACACCTTGCGCGAGCATCGGGTCGAGCTGCTGGTTTGGGTGGAACTCCACGCCGTTCTCGCCGCCGTCCTCTTCATCGCCGTCTATGCCATCGCCATCGTGCTGCTGCCGCCTTCGGGAACCCTGATGACGGTGACCGGCGGCTTCGTGTTCGGCGCCGTCGTGGGGACCGGCTTGGCGGTGGTCGGCGCCACGGCGGGGGCGACCTTGCTGTTCCTCGCCGCCCGTTTCGCTCTCGGCGACTGGCTGCGCAGGCGGGCCGGCCCCGGCATCCGCCGCATGCGGGCCGGCTTTCGCGAGAACGAACTGAGCTACATGCTGGTCCTCCGGCTGGTGCCGCTGTTCCCGTTCTGGCTGGTCAACCTCGCCCCCGCCTTCCTGGGCGTGCGCCTTCGCACCTTCGTCGTCGGCACCGTCTTCGGCATCATCCCGGGCACCGCCGTCTTCGCCGTGTTCGGGGCCGGGTTGGGCAGCATCCTCGACGCCGACCGCGACCTCAGCCTGGCCGGCGTGCTGACGCCCGAGATCGCCGCCGCGCTGATCGGCCTCGCCCTGCTGGCCCTGGTGCCGGTCGCCTACAAGAAGATCAAGGCGCGCGCCGCCTGAGCCCGGCGACGGAGACCGGCGTGGCCCGGGGGAGGAATCCATGACGAAACGCATCGAGGCGGACATCTGCGTCATCGGCGCCGGCTCCGGCGGTCTTTCGGTGGCGGCCGGGGCGTCGCAGATGGGCGCCCGCACCGTGCTGATCGAGAAAGGGCGGATGGGCGGCGACTGCCTGAACTACGGCTGCGTGCCGTCCAAGGCGCTGCTGGCGGCCGGCCATGCCGCCCAGGCGGTGCGTCAGGCCTCCCGCTACGGGGTGACAGCCGGCCAACCCGCCATCGACGGGGCGGCCGTCTATGCCCACGTGCATGGCGCCATCGCCGCCATCGCGCCCGTCGATTCGGTGGAGCGCTTCGAGGGGCTGGGCGTCACCGTCATCCAGGCGCCCGCCCGCTTCATCGGACCCCGCGCGGTCGAGGCCGGCGACGCCGTCGTTCGGGCCCGCCGCTTCGTCGTCGCCACCGGCTCCTCGCCCATGGTGCCGTCGATCCCCGGCCTTGCCGACCTGCCTTATTTCACCAACGAAACGATTTTCGAGG
>JAVEYE010000051.1:2595-14779 GCA_034003665.1 Rhodospirillales bacterium
GCCGAGAACGACCGCGCCCAGGCCGAAGGTGAAACCGACGGCCTGATCAAGGTGGTGGCCGACCGGCGCGGCCGCGTGCTCGGCGCCGGCATCGCCGGCCCGCACGCCGGAGAAAGCATCCAGACCTGGATCCTGGTCATCGCCCAGAAGCTCAAGGTGGGCGCCGTGGCCGCGATGATCGCCCCCTATCCCACGCTCGGAGAGGTCAACAAGCGGGCGGCCGGCAGCTTCTACACGCCGACGCTGTTCGGCCCGCGCACCCGCCGGCTGGTCCGCTTCCTGGCCCGTTTCGGCTGAGGGGGCGGCGTTCACTCGGCGCTAGGCCGCGAGACCGGGGCTGGTGTAGGCTTTGGCCATGGTGGAAACCACGCCCTCGTCGCGTCCGGTGATCTTCGGGCTGTCGGCTCGGCTTCTGCTGCTCACCATCGCCTTCGTCATGGTGGCCGAGTTCCTTATCTACGCGCCCTCGATCTCGCGCTTCCGGAAGACCTACCTGGAAGAGGCCGTGGCCGAGGCTCATCTGGCGGCCCTCGCGTTGGAGGCCACTTCGGATGCCACGGTCAGCCCCGATCTGCAGGACGAGCTTCTGTTCCACGCCGGGGCCTACGCCATCGTGCTCAAGCGGCCCGACCGCCGGGTGCTGATGCTGAGCAAGGACATGCCGCCCCGGGTGGACGCCGTTATCGACATGACCGACATGTCGCCGGTCCATTGGTTGGCCGATGGTTTCGCCACCCTGTTCCAGCGGCGCAACCGCGTGCTGCGGGTGGTCGGCGATTCGCCCAAGGCGCCCGACGTCATGGTCGAGGCGGTGATCGACGAAACGCCGCTGCGCCTGGCCATGTACGACTATTCGGTGCGCATCCTGGGGCTGTCCATCGTCATCTCGCTGATCACCGCCGGCGCCGTCTATTTCAGCCTGCAATGGCTGCTGGTCCGTCCGATGCGCCGCATCACCGGCGGCATGGCCCGCTTCCAGGAGGACCCCGAGGACGAATCCCGCATCATCGTGCCCGTTGCGCGGGCCGACGAGTTAGGGCTCGCCGAGCGCCAACTCGCCGTCATGCAGCGCGACGTCCACGCCGCCCTCGTCCAGAAGGAACGGCTGGCCACGCTGGGCGCCGCGGTCGCCAAGATCAACCACGACCTGCGCAACAGCCTGGCCACCGCCATGCTGGTCCACGACCGCCTGGCGAACCTCGACGACCCCGAGGTCAAGAAGGTGACGCCCCGGTTGTTCAACGCCATCGACGCCGCCGTCAACTTGTGCCGCCAGACGCTCAACTACGTGGGTGACGGGGTCGCCAGGGGCGAGCGCGAAACGGTCAACCTGCGGGGGCTGGCGGCCGACGTCGAGGCGGCGCTGCGCATGGCGGCGGAGGGGGACCCCCGGCAGAAGGGGGTCTTCGACCTTGTCTGGAAGAACGACCTCGAGCCGGGCGTGACGGTGGAGGGCGATCGCCGGCAACTCGCCCGCCTCGTCGAGAATCTGGCTCGCAACGCCGGCGAGGCGGGCGCCGCGACGCTGACCCTGACGGCCCGCCGGGCGGACGGGCGGGTGGTGTTGGCGGTGGCCGACGACGGTCCCGGCCTGCCGCCCCGGGCCAAGGACCGGCTGTTCCAGCCGTTTGTCGGGTCGACCCGGGCGGGAGGCACCGGACTGGGCCTCGTCATCGTGCGCGACATCGCCAAGGCACACGGCGGCAACGTGGTTCTGACCAAGTCCGACAGCACCGGCGCCATGTTCCAAATCGACCTGCCGCCCGGTGCCTGACGGGAAGGCCTGCCCAATATATGCAACTTTTGTAATGTTCAGTTACAAAATTGGCGGTGCGGCGACATCATGCAGAAACAATGGCGTGATGAAATGATCCCGTTGTCGCCCGATTTGGGCGTTCGAGGAGGGGATGATGGAACGGAAACCTTTCAACATGCGCGCGATGACCGCCTTCATGGTGACGGCGGCATTCGTGTTTTGCGTTGTCACCGGCGTCGTGTTGTTCGCCGTGCCGCAGGGACGCATCGCCAATTGGGTGGACTGGCGGCTGCTCGGCCTTCTCAAAGAGGAGTGGGCCCAGGTTCATCTGGTGTTCGGCCTGCTTTTCGTGGTGTTTGGAATCATCCACCTGTTCCCCTACAACTGGCCCACCTTCAAGGCCTACCTGGCGGCGCGCCGCCAAGGCCGGCTCGATTTCCGGCGGCCGCGCCGCGAGCTGGTGGCCGGGGTGGCCGTCGCCCTGCTGCTGGCCGCCGGTTCCGTCGCCGCGGTGCCGCCCTTCTCGCAATTCTTCGCCTTCAACGCCTGGGTCAAGGAGTCCTGGGTGGCCGGCCCCGACTACGAGCCGCCCTTCGGCCACGCCGAGGAACTGTCGCTCGCCAGCTTCGCCAAACGGATGAACATGGATCTGGCGGCGGCGACGGCGGCGCTCTCGGCGCAGGGCGTGGCCTTCGGCGGCCCGCAGGACAGCCTGGGCGGGATCGCCAAGGCGAACGGCATGAGCGCGATGGACCTCTACATGCTGATCAAGCCGTTCGAGCGGCAGACGGCGGCGGCGCCGACGCATTACTCGCCCGAGATGATCGAAGAACAATTCCAGGGCAAGGGTGTCGGCCGCAAGACGGTTGCCGAGATGGCGGCCCAGGCCGGCGTCGATGCCGCCGCCGTCGTCGACCGACTGGAGAAGGCCGGCATCGCCGCCCAGGCAGGCCGCACCCTCAAGGAACTGGCCGAGGCCCACGGGATGACCCCGGTCGACGTGCTCAAGATCATGCTGGTGGTCGACGAAAAGGGGGGCTGAAAGGGCGCGGCCGTTGCGGTAGGCCGCCGCTTGCCCTATGAGGAACGGATCGGTGGAAGGCGGAGACGGTGCATGGCCAACTGGGACACGGTTCAGTATCTGCGCTTCGCGGCCGAGCGCTCGCGGCCGGCCCGCGACCTCATGGCGCGGGTGCCGCTGGCGGCGCCCAGGCGGATCTACGACCTGGGATGCGGGGCCGGCAATATCACCCGCATGTTGGCCGAACGCTGGCCGGAGGCCGAGGTCATCGGCGTCGATTCCTCGCCCGAGATGCTGGCCAAGGCGCGCGCCGGCGAAAGCACCCCGATCCGCTGGGAGGAAGCCGACCTCCGGACATGGGCGCCGGCCAAGCCAGCCGACCTGTTCTATTCCAACGCGGCGCTGCAGTGGCTGCCGGACCATGGCCGCCTGTTTCCGCGGCTGGCCGGCCTGCTGGCGCCGGGCGCCGTCCTGGCCGTGCAGATGCCGCGCAACCACAGCGAACCGTCGCACGCCTTGATGTTGGACACCGTCGAGGACGGTCCGTGGGCGGCGCGGCTGCGGCCGCTGATGCGGCGCCAGCCGGTGGCGGCGCCCGAGGCCTATTACGACTGGCTGAGCCCGGTCGTGCTGCGCCTGGAGGTGTGGGAAACCATCTACTGGCAGGTATTGGATGGCGACAACCCGGTGGTCGAGTTCACCAAGGGCACGGCGCTTCGGCCCTTCCTCCAGGCCCTCGAGGGCGACGAGCGACAGGCCTTTCTCGACGCCTACGCGGACCGCATCCGCGCCGCCTATCCGCCGCACGGCGACGGCCGCACGCTGTTTCCCTTCCGCCGGCTGTTCATCGTCGCCACCTGCTGAGGGGCGTCGCGCCGTCAGTCGAGTTGGAGCACCAGCGCCTTGAGGTAGGCCGACTCGGGAAGCTGCGGATGCACCGGATGGTCGGCGGCGGCGCCGGTCGCCGCCAGCACGCGGCCCTCGCGGCCGGCCCGCTGGATGCCGTCGGCCACCGCTTCGGCGAAGGCGGCCGGTTCGACGTTGTGCGAGCAGGACGCCATGAACATGAAGCCGCCGGGGGTTGCCAGCCGGGCGGCCAGCCTGGCCAGCTTCCCGTAGCCCTTGATGCCGCTCGCCAAATCCTTGCGCGACTTGACGAAGGCGGGCGGGTCGACCGCCACCACCTCGAAACGATCGCCGGCCGCGTCGAGGCGGGCCAGTTCGTCGAAGGCGTCGGCCCGCCGCCACACGCAGCGCCCGCCGACACCGTTGACGCGGGCGGCCAGCGCGGCCAGTTCGAGGGCCCTTTCCGAGCCGTCGATGGCGACCACCTCGGTGGCGCCCGCGGCGGCGGCAGAGATCGCGAAGCCGCCGGCATAGCAGTAGACGTCGAGCATTCGTCCGCCCTTGGCCAGGCGGGCGACCCGCGCCCGGTTTTCGCGTTGGTCGTAGAACCAACCGGTTTTCTGCCCCTCGCCGAGATCGGCCAGGAAGGTGAGGCCGCCCTCGCGCACCTCGATCGGGCCATCCAATCGGCCCCTGGCGACGCGCACATGGCTGTCCAGCCCCTCCAACGCGCGGCCGCGCCCGTCATTGCGCAGAACCACGGCGGCGGGCGCCAGCAGCCTATCCAGGCCGGCCAGCACGAGGGGCAGGCAATGGTCCATGCCGGCGGTGCCGGCCTGGAGCGCCAGCACGCCCCCGAAGCGGTCGACGATCAGGCCGGGCAGACCGTCGGCCTCGGCATGGGCCAGACGATAGAAGGGCGCATCGAACAGTCGCTCGCGCAGGGACAGCGCCCGACCGAGCCGGCCGACGAAGAAGGCCTCGTCGATGCAACTCGATGGATCTCGGCTCAGGAACCGGAAGGCGATCAGGGCGTGCGGATTGAAGGTGCCGATGCCCAGCGGCTTGCCGTCGGTGCGCAGCAGCATGACGATGCTGCCGGGCGCCAAGGCCTTGGCGTCGGCGTCCATGCGCACCTCGTTGGCGTAAACCCACGGATGACCGCGGGCCGCCCGCTTGTCGCGGCCGGGCAGCACGAAGACGCGGGGATAGTCGGGATAAGCGGTCGTCATCGACGGGGGAGTCCTCTCAGTCGCCGAGGGCGAC
Source organism: Rhodospirillales bacterium (assembly GCA_034003665.1). Taxonomy (GTDB): domain Bacteria; phylum Pseudomonadota; class Alphaproteobacteria; order Rhodospirillales; family Shumkoniaceae; genus Shumkonia. Next base: position 7,485 of record JAVEYE010000051.1, read on the forward strand.
GCCGTCGCGGCGCGGATCGGCGCCGCCGGTTAGGCCGGCAGCGCCAGCCATGATGCCGTGCAGGCCGCTGTCCATGGTCTGGAGGGTGACCTCATGGCCAAGCACCGTCAAGGCGGGGCCCAGGCCTTCGAGCGGCGTGCCCTTCTCCAGTTCCGTCTTGGCGTTGCGGTTGACGAAGTTGGGAAGGTCGATGGCCGCCTGGATGTCCATGTTCCAATCGAGGGTGGCGATCAGCGTCTTGGCGACGTAGCCGATGATGCGTGAGCCGCCGGGCGAACCGACCGCTTCGACCACCCGTCCGGTGCCGTCGAAGACCAGCATGGGGGCCATCGAGCTGCGCGGCCGCTTGCCGGGCTCGACGGCGTTGGCGACCGGTGCGCCGTTGCGTTCCGGCACGAACGAGAAATCGGTGAGTTGGTTGTTGAGCAGGAAGCCGCGGACCATCAGCTGGGATCCGAAGGGGCCCTCGATGCTGGCGGTCAGCGACACGGCGTTGCCGTCGCCGTCGATGACCGAAAGGTGGGTGGTGGAAACGCCGGTCCGCGCGGCGTCGGGGGCGAAGTTCCACGCCCCGCTGATGCCCGGCATGCCGGGGAAGGCGGGGCCCATGCTGCGTTCCGGCGAAATGTCGCGGGCCCGGAGCTCCAGATAGCCGGGGTCGAGCATGCCGGCGGTCGGCACCGGGATGAAGTCGGGGTCGGCGATGTAGGTGTCGCGGTCGGCGAAGGCCAACCGGCCAGCCTCGGCGATCAGGTGAACGGCCTCGACCGATGTGGGCCTGACCGCGGCCAGATCGGTCCCCTGCAACAGGCCCAGGATCTGCAGCGTGGTGATGCCACCCGAACTGGGCGGCGGCATGCCGCAGACCATCCAGGCCCGGTAGAACAGGCAGGCCGGTTCACGCTTGATCGCCCGGTAGCCGGCCAGATCGTCCGGGATCAGGCGCCCGGGATTGGGCTGGGCGCCGCGCACGGCGATGGCGATGTCGCGGGCGATCGGTCCGCTGTAGAAGGCTTCGGCGCCGTTGTCGGCCACTTCGCGCAGGGTGGCGGCGTAGGCCGGGTTGACGATGGTCTCGCCGGCGGTGCGGGGGGTGCCGTCGGGCCGATGGAAATACCGGGCGGTGGACGCGAATGTCTTGAGGGTCCTGTTCCGGGCGATGAGGCCGTGGAGCCGCTCGGAAACCGGGAAGCCGTCCTTGGCCAGGGCGATGGCTGGCTCGAACAATTGGGCCCACGGCAGGCGGCCATGTTCGCGGTGCGCCAACTCGAACATGCGAAGCAGGCCCGGAACGCCCACCGACAGGCCGCCCACCACCGCCTTCTCGAAGTCCTGCGGCCGGCCGTCGGCGTCGAGGAACATGCCGGGTGTGGCGGCGGCCGGCGCCGTCTCGCGCCCGTCGTAGGCGGCGATCTCGCCGGTCGCCGCCGCGAAATGCATGAGGAAACCACCGCCGCCGACGCCGGAGGACTGCGGTTCGACGAGGCCCAGCACCAACTCGGCCGCGATGGCGGCATCGACGGCGCTGCCGCCGGCCCGGAGCATCTTGAGTCCCGCCTCCGCCGCCAGGGGATGGGCGGCGGCGATCATGTGCCTGTCGGCGCGGGCCGGCGGCGTCCGCACCTTTGGTTCGGCGGCCGTCCTTGCTGTGGCCGGCGTCACCGCGACGGCGGAATCGCCGGGAGGCGGGACCGGCGCGCAGGCGGCGACGCCCAACAACAGGACCGCGACCGCCGTCAGGCCGCCGCGCGCGGAAAAGCATCCTGTTCTCATTGCCGACCTCGCATCCGGACAATTCCTCCCGCGTTCATCCGCCCGGCCGCGGCGGAACGTCGGGTATGGCCGGCATAATGCCCGAGAAGACCGAGGCGCGCCAAGCCTTTCACGAAGCGATTGCCCGGCCCGGCCGGCCGGGCCTATAGTGCACAACGGTATTTCACGCGCGGGGCGACGGCCCGCCAGCGCGCGGGACTTGGCATTCGCAGAACCTCGCGGGAGAAAGAGGACAGTGAGCGCACGCAGCCGGCAACGCGGCATCACCATACCCCAGATCCGGGCCCGCAAGGGCGGCGAGCCGATCGTTTGCCTGACCGCCTATTCAACCCCGATGGCCCGATTTCTTGACCCGCACGTCGACCTGCTGTTGGTCGGCGATTCGTTGGGCATGGTTCTCTACGGCATGGAGACCACGGTGGGCGTCACGCTCGACATGATGATCGTCCACGGCAAGGCGGTGGCGCGCGGCATCGAGCATGCCTGCCTGATCGTCGATCTGCCGTTCGGTTCCTACAAGGAATCGCCCCAGGTCGCGTACCGGGCCGGTGCCCGCGTGATGGCCGAAACCGGGGCGCATGGCGTGAAGCTCGAGGGCGGCGTCGAGATGGCCGAGACCATTCGTTTCCTGACGGCGCGCGACATCCCGGTGATGGGCCACATCGGGCTGACGCCGCAGTCGCTGCACGCCGACGGCGGCTATCGCGCGCACGGCCGCGAGGCCGACGAGGCTGCCCGCCTGATGGCCGATGCCCGTGCCGTGGCCGAGGCTGGGGCGTTCGCCGTGGTGATCGAGGGAACCGTCGAGGCGGTGGCCAACGAGATCACCCAAGCGATCCCCATCCCGACCATTGGGATCGGGGCGTCGGCCGCCTGCGACGGCCAGATTCTGGTGAGCGAGGACGTGGTCGGCCTGTTCGCCGATTTCACCCCCAAGTTCGTCAAGCGTTACGCCGAACTGGGAAGCGAGGTGGCCAAGGCGGCCCAGGCCTATGCCGAGGACGTGCGGGCCCGGCGCTTCCCCGGCCGCGAGCACGTGTTCGGAGGCAAGAAGACGTCATGACGACGGCGGCGGACATCAAGATCGTGCGCGCGGTCGCCGACCTCAGGTCCTGCGTCGCCGAATGGCGCGCCGCCGGCGAGACCGTCGGCCTGGTCCCGACCATGGGCGCGCTGCACGACGGCCACCTGTCCCTGGTGCGCATGGCCCGCAGGGAGTGCAGCCGGGTTTGCGTGACGCTTTTCGTCAATCCCAAGCAGTTCAACCCGAACGAGGATCTCGCCGCCTATCCGCGCGACGAGGGCGGCGACGCCGCCAAGTTGGCGGCCGAGGGCGCGCACCTGCTGTTCGCGCCGTCGGTCGAGGAAATGTACCCGCGGGGGTCGGTCACCCAAGTCGCCGTCCCCGGCCTAGGCGACATGCTGGAGGGATCGTTCCGTCCGGGCTTTTTTACGGGTGTGGCCACCGTCGTCGCCAAACTTCTGGTCCAGGCCCTGCCCGATGTCGCCTTTTTTGGCGAAAAGGATTTCCAGCAGCTTCTGGTGATCAAGCGGATGGCGGCCGATCTCGACATCCCGGTTGCCATCAAGGGGGCGCCGACCGTGCGCGAGGCCGACGGCTTGGCCCTGTCGTCGCGCAACGCCTATCTGACCGCCGATCAGCGGGCCGTCGCCCCGGCCTTGATCCGGGTGCTCCGGGCGGTCGCGGCCGCCGTGCGCAACGGCGCCGAGGTGGCCGCGCAGGCTGAGTGGGGCCGGCGCGAACTGTTGGCGGCGGGCTTCGCCAAGGTCGATTACATCGAGGTGCGCAACGCCCTGACGCTGCAGCCGATAGCCTCGGTAGACGAGCCGGCCCGCGTTCTGGCCGCCGCCCATCTCGGCCGGGCCCGGCTTATCGACAACATTCCCTTGTAGGATAAAACCTGGCGCGGTTTTCACCCGTCGAGTGCGGGTCAGCGACGGCCCGGGAAAAAGAGAGTCAGCACGAGGGACGAGACGATGAGGGCGAGGGAGGCCACTTCGCGCCAGCCGATCGGTTCATCCAGGATGAGACTGCCGCTCACCACGCCGACGACCGGAATCATCAGGGTGCCGATGGCCGAGACGTTGGCCGGGAACAGGCTGACCACCTTGAAGAACGCCCAACTGCAAAAGCAAATGGGTACCAGGATGACGAAGACGAGGGTAGCCAGCGCCGGCGGCGACAGCGAGGGAAGCGATACCCCCTCGACCAGTGCCGCCAGCAGCGCGATGGGAATCGACGAAATGACGAGCTGCCACGCGGCCAATGACAGGGTGGGCATTTCCCAGATGACGCGCTTGAGCAGGACGACGCCGACCCCCCAGCAGAAGGCCGCCAGCAGCATGTAGACGATGCCCCGCGGCGCGGCGCCGAGGGTCGCCAGACTTCCCCCCATCAGCACGCCGACGCCGGCCATGCCGAGAACGAGGGCGACGCCGAGGCGCGGCGTCAGCCGTTCGCCCAGCAGCCATGCGCCGGCCAGCGAGGCCCACAGCGGCATGGTGTAGGCGATCAGCACGGCACGCCCCGACGGCAGGTGAGCCAAGCCCAACGCGCTGAACAGTTGCCAGCCGCCGACGTTGATCAGGGCGACGACGATCAGCGCCCGCCATTTGCCGCGCGGCACCGCCAGCGGCTGCCCGGCGAGGCGGGCGATTGCCATCAGGATGAGTCCGCCGACCGGCAGCGTCACCTCGCGGAAGGTCCACGGCGACATCTCGTTGAGGACGATCTTCATGGCCGGCCAGGCGAGCCCCCAGGCCAGGGTGACGAGGGCCAGAAGAACGAGGCCGTCGCGCGGCAGCCGGTCTTGGCCGGCGGGCCGGCCGGCGCCGTCAGGCCTTGCGCTGGCCATGGGCAAGGGGCATCACGTACTGGGGTTCGGTATCCCAGGGAAAGTAGATCCAGGTTTCCTGGCTGACCTCGCTGACGCAGGTGTCGACGAATCCGCGCCCTTGCGGCTTGGCGTAGACGGTGGCGAAATGGGCCTTGGGAAGGATGCGGCGCGCCTCCTTGGCGGTGGTGCCGGTGTCCACCAGATCGTCGATGAGCAGCCAGCCCTCGCCGTCTTCGGCGGCGGCCTGTTCCGGAACCTTCAGAACATTGACCCGTTCCATGACCTGCTCGTCGTAGCTGGAAATGCACAGCGTATCGACGATGTAGATGCTGAGCTCGCGGGCGATGATGGCGGCCGGGACTAGGCCGCCGCGGGTCAGTGCGATGACGCCCTTCCACGGTCCGCTGTTCATCAGTTGAAGGGCCAGTTTCTTGGTGTCGCGATGGACCTCGACCCAGGTGACCGCGTGGTTGATGACATCGTCTCTGAATTTGGGCATGGCGTTTTTCTTTCGTGGTGGGTTGGCCCGACCGAGCGGCGAGTTTTACCCCGAGGCCCATTGCGCAGGCAACGCCTGTTAGAAGCGGTTCCGGCGATCGTCATCCGCAAAAAGGAAAAACCGACGCCACGGGCGCCGGTTTTTCAATGGAATTGCCGATCTTGGAGATCAACGAAGATAAATGTGCACCTCGTTGGTGTTGGCGGCATCGCTGGTGGTGCCGGCGATCGCCACCTTGTTGGGCGGCAAGCCCATCTCGACCAGCGAACGCAGAACCCCTTCGGCGAAGCGCCGCGACTTGTTGGTGTTGACGGCGACGCGGGCCGGCCCGCCTGCCGTCGGCGCAACGGCCACCAGGTCGAACGTGGCGTCCGGCCGCTGTTCGAGAACGCGGCTGACGGCGTTGTAGACGGCCTGCTGATACGGCACGTTCGGTTTGTCAAAGCGGATGACCACCAGCGGGCGTCGTCCGGTGATGTCGGCCGCGCGGGCGGCCGAGCGGGCGTCGTCCGGCACGTTCCCGGCGACCGAGGCCATGGCCCGGTTGACGAGGCTGGCGCCGTAGATCTCGCCACTCTTGATGCCGGCCGACAGCAGATTGAGGTTGCCGCGCTCGGTCGCCACGTAGGCGGTCTGGCGGCGCACGTCGTCGGCCACCTCCTTGAGCAGCCGGTCGATCAAGACGACCGTCTGGTTGACTTCGTCCTCAAGGATGGTCAACTGCCGGTGGTCCTCGTCGACGGCGCCCGAAATTCCGAAGGCCGCCCGCGCCGATTCCGACAGAAAGGACGACATGGTCGAATCCGCGGCCACCCGTGTCGCCAGATTGTTCATCTCGGCGATGTCGGCCGACACGCGGTCCAGATCGCCCTGCGCGCTGTTGAATTGCTGGACCAGGATGGGGTTGCCCGGCGTCGTTCCCACCTGCAGGCGCGCGTTGATGGCGCCAACCGTGGTGTGATAGCGCTGGGAATCCTGGACGACCCTGGCCCGCAGCTGCTGCAACGCCGCGTTATGCCCGGCGATCGATTGTTGCAGGCGCCCCAGTTCGCCCCGCAGCTCCACCGCCTTCTTGCCGACGAAGGTGCCGGTGTCCGGTCCGGGCGTGACGCCCGGCGGGGTGAAGTCGGTGTTGCCCAGCGGCGGCTGCATGCCAGGGGCCATGCCTTCCGCCCCCGGCTGCGCCGAGGTGGCATACGGCACCGCCGCGCCTGGCTGCTGATCCGGGGTCGTCTGCTGAGCCTGTTGGGTTTGTTTGGCGTTTCCTCCCGCCGGATCCTCCCCGGTCAAAGTAGGCCACAAGGCCTCCTCGGTAAACGCACACGCCGGTAGCAGAAACGTCGCCCCCACGACGGCCACCCGAAATTTCCATGACATCATTTTGCGTGATTGCCTTTGGTTGTGGAAAGGACCCATGGCCGAAACCGCCTCGTTTATTTTCGGGCTCTGCCGAAACCCCTTCTTATTGGTAGGGCGATATTAAACAATGCCCCTAGGCCCGACAAGGACGGATTTTCCAAGGGTTTGGAGGCATTGCGATTTAACGTCCTCTAGCCCCTTGCGTTTGATGGCGCGCTGGGTTAGGTTCCCGGGCCTTGACGCCGGTGGAGCCGTGATGCGCCGCCGGTTTCGGGTTTCATGTGCGCCCGTAGCTCAATTGGATAGAGCATCTGACTACGGATCAGAAGGTTAGGGGTTCGAGTCCTCTCGGGCGCGCCATCTTCCGCCTTGAAATTCAATGCTTTTTTCCGTTTCGGGGCGGGCCGGTTCCAACACCGGTTCAGACACCGGTTCCAACTCGGCGCCGATACTCCTTTACCTTGGCGATGGCATTCCGCGCAGTCTGCGCGTCCCGCGGCATGTACCGCTTCAGGATGCGGTGACAGTGTTCAGGCGAGTGTCCGGTGACCGACGAAATCTCAGAGATGCTACAGCCGGCCCGGGCAAGGTGAACCACGGCCGTGCGGCGCAGGTCGTGATACCAGAGACCGATCAGTCCGGCCGCGTCGGCCACCTCCCGAAAGACATGGGAGAAGTGGTCGGGAGTGTAGGGACGACCGGTCTTTTCGTAGACAATGATCGGGCCCGACGGCCTACGCCCCGCACTCAGCGCCTGTTGCGCCTCGTCCGTCAAGGGGATCGGAAAGGGTTGAGGATCCGTCGAG
>JAVEYE010000052.1:0-14648 GCA_034003665.1 Rhodospirillales bacterium
GCGCACCGCGATGCTGATGGCGGTGGCGATCAGTTCCTTGGTCTTGGGATCGAGGGTGCCGGTCTTGGTGGCGGCCTTGGCGAGGGCGGAGAACCCCTGCAGGGGTTCGGTGGCGCCCTTGCGCAAAGTGCCGATGGCGTGGCTCAGGTCCTTGGCCAACTGGGGAAAATCCTTGGTCATCGAGGCCTCTTTCTTTCTGGCGTTTCTTCCGGAATCGGCAACGGCCGGTTCGCTGGTTGGTTTCGCCCGTCTTTCCGCAAACGTCAAGCCCGCCCACTTGCCGGTGCGGAAAAATTGCGCCGACGCGCCGCGTGACGATCCGGGAAATCTGTCGTACGGTGCGGGTGGCGCTGCTTCAACGGGGTTGCGATCAGACGATGGGCAAGGCACCGGGACGGTTCACCTTGTGGATGGCGCTGGCCGCCTTTGCGCTGGTTGCCGTCGTCGGTCTGGCACTCTACCGTCAGGCCTGGTTGTCGGACAGGCGGTCGCTGGCCACGGCCGACCTGATGGCCATCGGCGGGCCGTTCAATCTGCTCGATCACACCGGCCGCGCGGTGACCGAGAGGGATTTTGCCGGCAAGTTGCTGCTCGTCTATTTCGGCTACACCTACTGTCCGAACCTCTGTCCGACGGCGTTGGCCTTGATGGGCCAGGCGATCGACCTGCTGGGGGACGGGGGCGCGCCGGTGGTGCCGCTGTTCTTCACGCTCGATCCGGCCCGCGACACGCCCGAGCAGCTGCAGATGTACGTCGGCTATTTTCATCCCCGCCTGGTCGGGCTCACCGGGTCGCCCGAACACGTTGCCGCCGCCGCCCGGGCCTACCAGATCCACTTCGACAGGCTACCCGGCCACGATGGTGACGACGAGGACTACCTGTTGGACCACACCGCCATTATCTATCTGATGGGAAGGGACGGACGCTTCCGCGCCCACTTCTCCCTTGAAACCCCGCCGGCGGCCATCGCCGCCCGCATCCGCGAGTACCTGTAAGCCATGGCCGAAGCCCCCTTCTGGAAGCGCAAGCCCCTGACCCAGATGACCCGGGAGGAATGGGAATCGCTCTGCGACGGCTGCGCCCGGTGCTGTCTGGCCAAGCTGGAGGACGAGGACACCGGAGAAATCGCCTACACCAACGTCGCCTGCCGGCTGCTCGACCACGAGACCTGCCGATGCACCCGCTACGCCAAGCGCAGCACCTTCGTGCCCGATTGCATCACGCTGACGCCCGAAAACGTCGCCCACCTTCGCTGGATGCCCTCCACCTGCGCCTACCGTCTGCTGGCCGAGGGCAAGGATCTTCCGGCCTGGCATCCGCTGGTGTCGGGAAATCCCGACAGCGTCCATTACGCGGGCATTTCGGTGCGCGGGCGGATCGTGTGCGAACGGCGCGCCCTCGACCTTGAAGACTACGTCGTCACATGGCCCGCCTGACCATCTTCCGGGCGCCGCGCAACAAGCCCGGTCCCATCCGCGAGCAGCGAACCATCCTCGAGCTGAACGGGCGCGAGGTGCCGTTGTGCATCCGCCACCATCCGCGGGCCTGCCGCATGACGCTCCGGGTCGATCCGGTGGGCGGCGGCGCCGTCGTCACCCTGCCGGTCTCGACGCCGGCCGACGAAGGCGTGGCCATGGCGCGGCGCAAGGCCGGCTGGCTGGTCAGCCGCCTCGAAGCGCTGCCGCCGCGCTCCGTCCTGGCCGACGGCGCGGCGGTGCCGTTGCTGGGCGCCGAACTGACGGTGCGCCACCGCCCCGATGGCCGCGGCGTGGTGCGCCGCGAGGGAAACATCCTTGTCGTGGCCGGCCGCCCCGAACACCTGTCCCGCCGCCTGACCGACTGGCTGAAGGCCGAGGCCCGGTGCGAGTTCGCCGTCCGCGCCCGGGCCAAGGCCGAAGCGCTGGGTTGCCGGATGGGCCGGATCACCGTCCGCGACACCCGCTCGCGCTGGGGATCGTGCTCGGCCAACGGCAACCTGTCCTTCTGCTGGCGGCTGGTCCTGGCTCCCTCCTTCGTCGTCGACTACGTGGTGGCCCACGAGATCGCCCACCTCAAGGTGCGCGATCACAGCCCGCGCTTCTGGAAGACGGTGGCGACGCTGACCGGCGACAGCGAGCGGGCCCGCGCCTGGCTCAACCGCCACGGCGAGGCGCTGCACCGCTTCGGCTGAACGACTTCGGGCGCAAGGGCCGGATAGATTCCGCCGGCCGAATGCATAAACTGGGGTGATGAGCCACAACCCTCCGCCTCCCACGATGACCGACGCCGAACGCTGGCGGGCCGTCGCCACCCGTGACGCCACCTGCGACGGCGCCTTCGTCTACGGCGTCACCTCGACCGGCGTCTTCTGCCGGCCGTCCTGCCCAAGCCGGCGGCCGCGGCGCGACAAGGTGCTTTTTTTCGATGACGCCGTCGCCGCCGTCGCCGCCGGGTTCCGCGCCTGTCGGCGCTGCCGGCCCCAGGTGCAGGAACCGGCCGACGGCACCCGTCGCATCGTCGAGGCGGTGTGCCAGGCGATCGCCGCGGCCGAGGAAACCATCCCAACCCTGGATGCCCTGGCCGCCGCCGTCGGCCTCAGCCCGCATCACCTGCAGCGTGTCTTCACCCGGGCCACCGGCCTGTCGCCCCGCCGCTATGCCGAGGCCCTGCGGCATCAGCGCTTCGCGCGCGACGTGCGCCGGGGCGTGTCGGTGACGGCGGCGCTCTATGACGCCGGCTACGGCTCGTCGAGCCGCCTCTACGAGAAGGCAGACGCCCACTTCGGCATGACCCCGGCCTCCTACGCCAAGGGCGGGGCGGGGGCGAGCATCGCCTTCAGCCTGGCCGACTCGCCGCTCGGCCGCCTGCTGGTGGCGGCCACCGCCAGGGGGGTCTGCGCCGTCTGCCTGGGCGACGCCGACGAGGTGCTGGAAGCCGAGCTGTGCCGCAGTTTTCCGGCCGCCGAGATCCGCCGCGATGACGGCGTTCTGGCCGCCCATGTTGCCGCCGTCCTCGACCATCTGGCCGGACGCGTGGCGCGCCTCGACCTGCCGCTCGACGTGCGCGCCACCGCCTTCCAGTGGCAGGTGTGGCGGGCGCTGGCCGCCATCCCGCCGGGCGAGACCCGCACCTACGGCGCCATCGCCGCCGCGATCGGGCGGCCGGGAGCGGCGCGCGCCGTCGGTCGGGCCTGCGGGCTGAACCCGGTCGCCTTGATCGTGCCCTGCCACCGGGCGGTGGGAACGGACGGGTCGCTTACCGGCTATCGCTGGGGGGTGGAGCGCAAGCGCCGCCTGCTCGGCCTCGAAAGATCGAAAAAGGCCAGCACGCGGCGATGATCGCCTTTGCCCGGCGGGGAGCATTCCGCCTATAAAGCGCCATGGCTTGGCCGCGCAGCAAACCCGATCCCGCGTCCATCGCCGTCGGCGGCCTGCTGACGGCGATGATCGCCTTGGGCCAAATCTCCACCGCCATCTATTCGCCGTCCATGCCCTCGCTGGTGGCCAACCTGGAAACCACCGTCGAACTGGTCAGCCTGACCCTGACCGTCTTCCTGGCCGGCTTCGCCGTCTCGCAACTGGTGTTCGGCCCGCTGTCCGACCGTTTCGGCCGGCGCCACGTGCTGGTGGCCGGACTCGTCATCTTCGTCGCCGCCAGCATCGTCTGCGCGCTGGCCCCCACCATCGGCGTGCTGTTGGTCGGCCGCTTCTTCCAGTCGATGGGAGCCTGCGCCGGCGCCGTGGTCGGCCGAGCCGTGGTGCGCGACGTCTACGGCCGCGAGCGGGCCGCCCGGGCGCTGGCCTTCATCGGCGTCGCCTTCTCGGTGTCGCCGGCCGTCTCGCCGATCATCGGCGGTTACCTGCAGGTATGGTTCGGCTGGCGCTCCAGCTTCTCCTTCCTGGCCCTGGTCGGCCTCGCCATCGGCGCCGCCACCTGGACGATGCTGTCCGAAACGAACCGCCACCCCGACCCCCACGCCCTCAATCCGCTGGCCATGGCCCGAAATTTCGTCGTCCTGATGAAAACCCCGGCGTACGTCGGCTACATGCTGGCCCTTTCCCTGGTATTCGCCGGCCTGATGGCCTTCGTCACCGCCTCGCCGTTCCTCCTCATTGACGGGCTGCATCTGTCGCCCGCCCACTTCGGCCTGCTGGTGGCCCTGCCGACGGTCGGCACCCTGGCCGGCAATCTGTCGGCCGGGGTGTTGACCCTACGGCTTGGCGTCGACCGCATGGTGCTGATCGGCACCATCCTTGCGCTGGCCGGCGGCATCGGCATGGCCGCCAGCGGCGCCCTCGGCTATTTTGCGGTCGCTCCGATCCTGGCTTCCATCGCCGTCTTCCTGTTCGGCATGGGCATCGTCATGCCCAATGCGATGGCCGGCGCCATGGGGCCGTTCCCGCGCATGGCCGGCGCCGCCTCGGCGCTGCTAGGATTCGCCCAGATGGGGGTGGGCGCCCTGGCCAGCCTGGCCGCCGGCCACCTGCCGCACACCGTTTCGCAGCTGCCGCTCGGTCTTGTGATGACGGTGCTGGGCGGCGGCGGCCTGATGGCGTTTCTAGCCCTGACGTGGCCGCACCGCCATGCCGCCGCCCCGCCGGCGGCGGCGCCGCCGACCGCGGGCGGTTGAATCCGCCGGGCATCGGCGTATATCACACCCGGCCCCGCAAGGTCGGCGGCCGTTTCGTTCCTCTCGGTCAAGGACATCTCCCGTTGCTGAAAGTCGTCAGAGCCAAGCTTCACGGACTCCGCGTGACCGGAGCCGATCTCGACTATCACGGCTCGATCACCCTCGATCCCGAACACTGCGACGCCGCCGGAATCTATCCGCTGGAGTTCGTGGAGATCTGGAACAAGCATTCCGGGGCCCGGCTTTCGACCTACGTCATTTTCGGCGAGGCGGGGTCGCGCTGTTGCGTGCTCAACGGCGCGGCGGCCCGCACCTGCCAGCCGGGCGACGCGGTGATCATCGTGGCGGCCGACTACATCGAGTCCGGGGCGCTGCCGGAGGTCCGCCCGAAGGTGCTGACCTTTACGCCCGACAACCACATCGACCAGATCCTGCGCTACGACGTGTTCGCCAGCGAAAAACGGCGCTTCGATTTCCGCATCGTCGACGAAACGCCATGATCGTTGCCCAGCAGACGATCACGATCCGCACCCCCGGCCGCGGCCTCCACGAGGTCACCGGCGCCATCGGCCGCTGGGTGGGCGATCAGGGCGTCGACAAGGGCCTGCTGACCGTCTTCTGCCAGCACACCTCGGCCAGCCTGACCATCCAGGAGAACGCCGACCCCGATGTCCGGGCAGACCTCGAGACGTTCTTTTCGCGCCTAGTCCGCGAGGACCACGGCCTTTACCGACACACCGTCGAGGGGCCCGACGACATGCCGGCCCACATCCGCGCCGCGCTGACCGCGGTGTCGCTTGCCGTGCCGGTCGCCGACGGCCGCCTGGCGCTGGGCACCTGGCAGGGCATCTACCTGTTCGAGCACCGCCGTGAACCGCACGACCGCCGCCTCGTCCTTCATCTCGCCGGCGACTGAGGGCACGGTCTCGCTTTGCATCGCCCATGGAAATCGGGGTAAAAGAGGGCCGGCGCTTGACGCGACGGCGAGGAGAAGTGGCGTGACGGCACGGACGGGCATCGACCTGGAAGCGTATTTCGCGGCCGAGATGGACGGTCATCGGCGCACCCTCGAAACAACCCGCCAGACCCTGTTCCAGCCCTTTGCCCGGCTGGTGGCCGTGTGCGCCGAGTCGATCCGGCGCGGCGGCAAGATCCTGTTCTTCGGCAATGGCGGCAGCGCCGCCGACGCCCAGCACCTGGCCACCGAATTGGCGGTGCGCTATCAGCGGGACCGCGGACCGATCGCCGGTCTGGCGTTGACCACCGACACCTCGGCGCTCACCGCCATCGGCAACGATTTCGGTTTCGAGGCGCTGTTCTCGCGCCAGATTGAGGCGCTGTGCCGGGCCGGCGACGTCGCCATCGGCCTGTCGACCTCGGGCAACAGCGCCAACGTCAACCGCGCCCTGGTGGCGGCCCGCGACATGGGCGCCGTCGCCGCCGGGTTCGGCGGCCGCGACGGCGGCCCCATGCGCGAACTGGCCGATCCTTTCCTGTGCGTGCCGGCGACCGACACCGCGCGCATCCAGGAAATGCACATTACGCTCGGCCACATGCTGTGCGGCGCCCTGGAGCAGGAACTGGGGCTGCTATGACCGACCGCACACAGCTTATTCCGCTGGTCGAGGCGTTCGGCGCGGCCCGCGTGCTTTGCGTCGGCGACATCATGCTGGACCGTTTCGTTACCGGCACGGTCGAGCGGATTTCCCCGGAGGCCCCCATCCCGGTCCTGCGGGTCGAGGGCGAGACAGCCATGCTGGGCGGCGCCGGCAACGTGCTTCGCAACCTGGCGGCGCTCGGCGCATCGTGTCGATTCGTCGGGGTCATCGGCGGCGACGAGGCCGGCCGCGAGTTGCGCGCCCTGCTGGCCGAACATCCGGCCGTCACCCCGGAGCTGGTGGTCGAGCCGGGGAGGCAAACCTCGATCAAGACCCGATTCGTGGCCGGCACCCAGCAGATGCTGCGGGCCGACCGCGAGGACACGGCGCCTCTGTCGGCAACGGCCGGCGAGGCCATCCTGGATGCCGTCGACCGGGCGCTCGGCGATTGCGACCTGGTGGTGCTGTCCGATTACGGCAAGGGCGTTTTGGGCGGCGGCAACGCGGCGCGCATCATCGCCGCGGCCCGCCAGGCCGGGCGGCGCGTCATCGTCGACCCCAAGGGGACCGACTACGGCCGCTATCGCGGCGCCCACCTGTTGACCCCGAACCGCCTCGAACTGGCCCAGGCCACCGGACGGCCCGCCGCCACCGACGACGACATCGTGGCGGCGGCCGGCCAGTTGATCGACACCTGCGGCGTCGAGGCCGTGCTGGCCACCCGCAGCCGCGACGGTATGACCCTGGTTTTGACCGGCGACGCCCATCACCTGCCGACCGAGGCGCGCGAGGTTTTCGACGTGTCGGGGGCCGGCGACACCGTCATCGCCACGGTGGCGGCCGCCTTGGCGGCCGGGGCCGACCTGGTGGAGGCGGCCAGGCTGGCCAACGTGGCGGCCGGCATCGTGGTCGGCAAGGTGGGCACGGCGGCCGCCTATGCCGCCGACGTCATCGCCGCCCTGCATCGCCAGGACCTGTCGGGCGCCGAGGCCAAGGTGCTAACCCTTCCCCAGGCGCTCGACCGCATCGCCGTGTGGCGGCGCACCGGCCGCACGGTGGGCTTCACCAACGGCTGCTTCGACCTGTTGCATCCCGGCCACGTGGCGCTGCTCGCCAAGGCGCGGGCCGCCTGCGACCGGCTGGTGGTCGGACTCAACAGCGACGCCTCGGTCGGCCGGCTCAAGGGGCCGGACCGTCCGGTCCAGACCGAGGCGGCGCGGGCCGCCGTGCTGGCGTCTCTGGCCTCGGTCGACCTCGTGGTGATCTTCGGCGAGGACACGCCCGCCGCCCTTATCGAGGCGATCCGCCCCGACGTCCTGGCCAAGGGGGCCGACTATACGGTGGAAACCGTGGTCGGCGCCGATTTCGTGCAGGCCCACGGCGGGCGCGTGCTGCTGATCGACCTGGAGCCGGGCCACAGCACGTCGGCCACTATCGCCCGCATGAACGGCAAGGCGGCATCGCCGTCGTGACGCCGCTGGCCAGCCACCTGGTCTACGCCCTGGCCTGGGCCTCCTTCGGCCTCGTCCACTCGCTGCTCGCCCGCCCATCCGCCAAAGCGCGCCTGCGCCCGCTCCTCGGCCCCTGGTACCGCCTGGCCTACAATGGGCTGGCGACGGTCCATGTGGCCGTGGTGTGGGCCGTCGGCTGGTCTGCCCTGGCCGGGGCCGGGGCCCTCGGCCTACCCCCATGGACGAGGGGGCTTCTGATGGCCGTCGAAATCGCCGGCTGGCTGCTGATGGCCGTGGCGCTAACCGGCTACGATCTCGGTCGCCTGGGCGGCCTCGCCCAGATCCGCCACCATCGGCGCGGCATCGCGCTACCCGAGGACGAGCCGCTGCGCACCGACGGCCTGCACCGCTTCGTGCGCCATCCGGTCTACACCGCCGGCTTCCTGATCCTGTGGGGGCGCATCGGCGACGAGTTCGACCTGGCAACCGCCGTCTGGGGATCGCTCTACCTGGCCATCGGCGCCGTCTTCGAGGAGCGCTGGCTGCTCGTCCACTACGGCGCCGCCTACGCCGCGTACCGCCGGCGGGTGCCGGCCTTCGTGCCGTGGAAAGGCCGCGCCGTCTAGGCCGACCTCACCCCTCGCCGCCGCCGAGGACGGAGAACAGACGGCTCCAGAAGCCGTCCTGCAGCGCCTTCGGGGCCGGTTCGGCGCCGCCCGGCAGCGGGCGCGCCGGCACGCCACGGTGGGCGGCGGTCATGAAGGCCTGCCAGACCTGGGCCGGCAGGCCGCTGCCGGAAACCTTCCGCATCGGCGCGCCGTTGTCGTTGCCCATCCACACCCCGGTCACCAGATGGCCGGTGTAGCCGACGAACCAGGCGTCGCGGAAGTTCTGGCTGGTGCCGGTCTTGCCGGCGGCCGGGCGGTCAAGTACCGCCGCCTTGCCGGTACCCTCGGTCAGCACGCGCTCCAGCATGCGGTTGAGCGCCGCCACCTGGGCGGCGGGAACCACCTGGCCCGGCCCCGAGCCGGTCCGCCGGTAGAGCACGGCACCGCCGGCGTCGCGGATCTCGCGGATGCCGTAGGACCACACCCCGCGGCCGCCGTTGGCGAACGCCGCAAAGGCCGACGTCAATTCGTTGAGCGTCACCTCGCCGGTGCCGAGCGCCAGGTCGAGGGTCGGCTGCAGCGGGCTGGTGATGCCGAGGCGCCTGGCCGTCGCCACCACCGCCTGCGGGCCGGCCCTCTGGGCGACCCTGACGGACACGGTGTTGAGCGAGCGGGCCAGCGCCTGGGTCAGCGACACCTCGCCCACGTAGCGGTCGTCGAAGTTGCCGGGCGTCCACCCCTTGACAGTGATCGGGGCGTCCATCAGGCGGCTGTCCGGCGTCAGCCCGGCCTCGAGCCCGGCCAGGAAGACGATCGGCTTGAAGGCCGAGCCCGGCTGGCGCAGCGCCTGGGTGGCGCGGTTGAACTGGCTTTCGCCATAGTTCCGGCCGCCCACCATGGCGCGTACGGCGCCGTCCGGCGCCATCGCCAGCAATGCCGCCTGGCCGACGTCGAGCCCGGCGGCCGGGCCGTCCAGGGCCTGGCGGACGGCACGCTCGGCCAGGCCCTGCAACACCGGGTCGAGCGTGGTGAAGACGATGAGGTCGGCGTCGCCCGGCGCCACGTAGCCCGACACCTGTTCCATCAGCCAGTCCGTGAAGTAGCGGGCGGCCGGGCCGTTGGCGGCGACGGCGCCCCGCCGGTCGCGGACGGCGCGCTCGGCCTCGGCGGGCGTAAGATAGCCGGCGTCGACCATGGCGGCCAGCACCACGCGGGCCCGCTCGTCGGCCTTGGCCGGATCGTTGGCCGGATTGAAACGCGACGGCGCCTTGAGCAGGCCGGCCAGCATGGCCGCCTCATAGACGGAAAGGTCGCGC
Source organism: Rhodospirillales bacterium (assembly GCA_034003665.1). Taxonomy (GTDB): domain Bacteria; phylum Pseudomonadota; class Alphaproteobacteria; order Rhodospirillales; family Shumkoniaceae; genus Shumkonia. The sequence continues at coordinate 9,583 of JAVEYE010000052.1, forward strand.
GCCATGTGGCCGAAATAGCGCCGCGCCGCGGCGTCGACGCCGTAGGTGCCAGCCCCCAGGTAGACGCGGTTGAGATAGAGGGTGAGGATCTGCTCCTTGCTGAAGCGGCGCTCCAGCCACAGGGCCAGCAGCACCTCCTGGACCTTGCGCTTGATCGAGCGTTCGGGCGTCAGGAACAGGTTCTTGGCGACCTGCTGGGTGATGGTGCTGCCGCCCTGCACGATGCGCCCCGCCCGGGCGTTGACGTAGGCGGCGCGCGCCAGGCCGATGAGGTCGATGCCGAAATGGTCGTGAAAGCGGCGGTCCTCGATGGCCAGCACCGCATCGGGCATGGCGGCCGGCAGGTCGGAAAGGCGCACCAGCGCGCCGTGCACCTCGCCGACCGTGGCCAGCGTCGTGCCGTCGGCGGCGAGGAAGGTGACGGTCGGCCGACGGGTGATCTCCATGGCCGAATCGACGTCGGGCAGGTCGTAGGCATACCAGGCGGCGACAGCGCCCGCCGCGATGATCCCCCAGATGGCGGCGATCGCCGTCCACTTGGCGGCGACCAGCACCAGGCGCGCCGGCAGCGACCGCCGCCGCGGACGCGACGACGCCGGACGGGCCGCCTTGCGGCCGCGTGCGGGACGGGTTCGGGCCATCGGCGATTATGCAGTCCGTTATGGTTAGGATTGGGTTAACGGTCCTGGAATTCCGCCGGCTGGCGTTCCTTTATACGTCCAGATTCGCCACCTTCAGGGCGTTTTCCTGGATGAAGTCGCGGCGCGGCTCGACCATGTCGCCCATCAGCGTCGAGAAGACCTCGGTGGCCTCCTCGGCATGCGCCACCCGCACCTGCAGGAGCGAGCGGGCATTGGGATCGAGCGTGGTTTCCCAAAGCTGCTCGGGGTTCATCTCGCCCAGGCCCTTGTAGCGCTGCATGGCGATGCCCTTGCGGCCCAGCTCGGTCACGGTATCGACCAGGGCGACCGGCCCGGCGATGGTGAACTCCTGGCCCTTGGCCGACAGCTTGGCATGGCGGAGATAGGTCTTCTGCAAACTGGCCGCCAGATCGTCGAGCCGCCGGGCCTCGCTGGACCGCACCACCGCCGAGCCGACGACGTGGCGCTCGGCCACGCCGCGCAGGGTACGGACGAACGCCAACCCGCCGTCGGGAAGCGGCGAGCCCACCCAGCCGCGCTCCAGCGGCGTCTCCAGATGGTCGAGGCGGCGGGCCACATAGCCGGCGGTTTCCGCCGCGTGCACGGGATCCGACAGGATCTGCGGGTTCAAGGCGGCCGTGATGGCGATCTGCTCGACCACCCGCATGGGCACCCGGTGCGAAAGATTGGCGAGCAGGCCCTTGACCATGCGCGCCTCCTCGATGAGCCCGCGCAGGTCGTTGCCGGCGACCTGGGTGCCGTCGTGCAGCGTCAGCACGCACTCCTCGGCGAGCACCGCGCCGAACAGATAGTCCTCCAGCGCCCGCTCGTCCTTGAGGTAGACCTCCGAATTGCCCCGCTTGGCGCGGAACAGCGGCGGCTGGGCGATGTAGAGATAGCCGCGCTCGATGAGCTCGGGCATCTGGCGGTAGAAGAACGTGAGCAGGAGGGTGCGGATGTGGCTGCCGTCGACGTCGGCGTCGGTCATGATGATGATCTTGTGGTAGCGGCACTTCGAGACGTCGAAGTCCTCGGGCCCGATGCCGGTGCCCAACGCCGCGATCAGGGTGCCGATCTCGGCCGACCCCAGCATCTTGTCGAAGCGGGCCCGCTCGACGTTGAGGATCTTGCCGCGCAGCGGCAGAATCGCCTGATGGGCGCGGTCGCGCCCCTGCTTGGCGGAGCCGCCGGCCGAATCGCCCTCGACGATGAAGAGTTCCGAAAACGCCGGATCACGCTCCTGGCAGTCGGCCAGCTTGCCGGGCAGCGAGGTGACGTCGAGCGCCCCCTTGCGGCGCGTCAGCTCGCGCGCCTTGCGGGCCGCGTCGCGGGCGGCGGCGGCCTCGATGATCTTGCCGATCACCTTGCGGGCCTCGGCCGGGTTCTCCTCGAAGTAACGGTCCAGGCCCTCGGCGACCAGGTTTTCGACCACCGGGCGCACCTCCGAGGAGACCAGCTTGTCCTTGGTCTGCGACGAGAATTTGGGGTCGGGCACCTTGACCGACAACACGCAGGTCAGGCCCTCGCGGGCGTCGTCCCCCGACAGACTCACCTTGGCCTTCTTGGCCAGGCCGCTGTCGTTGGCGTAGGAGTTGATGGTGCGCGTCAGCGCCGCGCGGAAGCCGGCCAGATGGGTGCCGCCGTCGCGCTGCGGGATGTTGTTGGTGAAACACAGCATGGTCTCGTGATAGCTGTCGTTCCACTGCAGCGCCAACTCCACCGTGATGCCCTGGCTCTCGCTGGATATGGCGATCATCGGCTTGTGCAGGGCGTTGCGCGAGCGGTCGAGATAGGCGACGAAGGCCATGAGCCCGCCCTCGTAGTGAAGCTCCACCTTCTTTTCGTCGACGTGGCGGGCGTCGGTCAGAACCAGGGCCACGCCCGAGTTGAGAAAAGCCAGTTCGCGCAGCCGGCGCTCCAGGGTGGCAAAGTCGTACTCGGTCATCGTGAAGGTCTGGGTCGACGGCAGGAAGGTGACCTCCGAGCCGGTAAGCGGCGTGCCGTCGTCCTTCAACGGCGCGTCGCCGGTCACCTTCAGCGGCGACTCGGTCTCGCCGTGGCGGAAACGCACGAGGTGTTCCTTGCCCTTGCGCCAGATGCGCAGTTCCAGCCATTCGGACAGCGCGTTGACGACCGACACGCCCACCCCGTGCAGGCCGCCCGACACCTTGTAGGAATTCTGGTCGAATTTGCCGCCGGCATGGAGCTGGGTCATGATGACCTCGGCCGCCGAAACGCCCTCTTCCCGGTGAAGGTCGACCGGGATGCCGCGGCCGTTGTCGCGCACCGTCACCGAGCCGTCGCCGTTGAGCGTCACCTCGACCCGGTCGCAGTAGCCGGCCAGCGCCTCGTCGATGGCGTTGTCGACCACCTCGTAGACCATGTGGTGCAGACCCGAGCCGTCGTCGGTGTCGCCGATGTACATGCCGGGCCGCTTGCGCACCGCATCGAGGCCACGCAGGACCTTGATCGATTCGGCATCGTAGGCGTTGCCGGCGGCGGATGGGGTTTGCTTGATTTCGTCGGTCATGATCGGTCTATCTTCCGGGTCGATTTCAGGACACCGGCGCCACGCGGGCGTCGGCCACACGAAGAAACTGCGCCTCGCCGGCCAGGGGCCGGAACACCTCGGCTTCGGTGCCGGTCATCCAGACCTGGGCCCCGAGGCCGAGCAACTCCTCGAACAACGCCGCGCGGCGCCGCTGATCCAGATGCGCCGCCACCTCGTCCAGCAGCAGCAGCGGCACCGAGCCGCGTTCCATCGCCTGCATGCGCGCGCTCGCCAGGATGATGGCGACGAGCAGCGCCTTCTGCTGGCCAGTGGAGCATTGACCGGCCGCCGTCCCGGTGGCGGCGTCGCGCACCACCAGATCGCTGCGGTGCGGACCCACGGCGGTGGTTCCGCTTTCGGCGTCGGCGGCCCGCCCGGCGGCGAGCGCGGCGCGGAAGCGGTCCTCGGCGGCAAGCGCCGGGCCGTCGTCCAGCCACCCCTCGACGGCCCCGACGAGTCCGATGTCGGCGGCCGGGAAGGGTCCCGGCGACTCGACGCAAAAGGCCGCCAATCGGGCCGCCATGTCCTTGCGCGCCGCCGCCACCGCCACCCCGCGCGTCGCCATGGTGTCCTCCAGCGCGGCCAGCCAGGCGCCGTCGGCCCGCCGGCCGGACGCCGAATCGCGCAGCAGCCGCACCCGTTCGCGCAGCGCCTGCTCGTAGGCGGCGACGCGACCGGCATGGGCGGCATCGAACCCGAACACCAGCCGGTCGACGAATCGCCGGCGGGCCGATCCGCCCTCCGAGAACAGCCGGTCCATGCGTGGCGTCAGCCAGACGGCGGCGAAATGCTCGGCCAGGTCGGCCTGGCTGCGCACCGTCTCGCCGTCGATGTGCACGACGCGCCGCTCGCGCCCGCCGGCGGCGAGGCCGGCGGCATCGCGCCCGGTGCCAAGGTCGACGGCGCCGCGCGGACCGCGCACGCCGGCGGCGACGGCCCAGGCCCGCCCCGAATCCTCCTCCGGCTCCCCGGCCTCGCGGCGCGCCACCTCGCCCAGTCTGGCGTTGCGCAGCCCGCGGCCGGGCACCAGAAACGACAGCGCCTCCAAGAGGTTGGTCTTGCCGGCGCCGTTTGCCCCGGTCAACACGACCGGACGGGCGTCGGTTTCCAGGCGGAGACGGCCGTATGAGCGGAAATCGGTAAGCGTCAGGCGCGCCACCGAAAATTTCGCCACCGCCGCGGCCGCCCCGACGGAGGACCCGACCCTTGCCAAACCGTACGATTCGCTCAGGGCCGCACCCCCCTTAGACGCGCATCGGCATCAACACGTAAAGCGCGCTGGCGTCGCCCACCTCGCGCACGATGGTCGGCGAGGCCGAATCGGACATCACGAACTGCGCGGCATCGCCCTCGATCTGCTGGGTGATGTCGAGCAGGTAGCGCGAATTGAATCCGATCTCCATGCCATCGGCGGCGTAGGACACCTCCAGCTCCTCGGAGGCGGTGCCGTTGTCCGGACTGTTGGCCGACAGCACAAGATGGCCGCCGCTGACCGCCAGCTTGACGGCGCGGGATTTCTCGGTGGAGATCGCCGAAACCCGGTCCACCGCCTCGGCGAACTGCTTGCAGTCCACCTCCATGACCTTGTTGTTGTCCGACGGGATGACCCGCTCGTAATCGGGGAAGGTGCCGTCGATCAGCTTGGAGGTCAGCACCGCGTCATCGAACGAGAAACGGATCTTGGTCTCGGACAGGGCCACCGTGATGTCTTCGCCGGTCTCGTCGATCAGCTTGCGCAATTCGCCGACCGTCTTGCGCGGCACGATGACGCCGGGCATGCCGGCCGCCCCTTCGTGCAGCGGCATCTCGACGCTGGCCAGGCGATGGCCGTCGGTCGCCACCGCCCGCAGAACGTCAACGCCGTCGCGCTGGGC
>JAVEYE010000053.1:0-14644 GCA_034003665.1 Rhodospirillales bacterium
CTTTTTTTATGGGGTGATTATTCACGGAAAGGGGCCCGCCGACCAAGAAAAACGAGATAACCATAAAAATTTGATGGTTAATTTCGCAGCGTGGAAAGGCTGTGAAATGTCGTTTCCCCAGGGTGTGGAATCGACCCCGTGGTTGCGCAATAAAATTTCAAACACAGTCGAGGCGATCCTCGAATCCCGCAACTGAACCGCTTGCCACACCAGAGCCGGGTCGGCGGCCCTCGGGGTGCCGCCTTGCCAACCATCGCGAAACGGCCTACATGGCATCAATGGATTCCATCCCAAGGAGGCGGACAGCGCCATGGTTTCCGGCAACGACCTGATGGTCTTCCTAGGCGCCAGCATCCTGCTGAATTTGTCGCCGGGTCCCGATACCCTCTATGTGCTGACCCGCACGCTCGCCCAGGGGCGCCGCATCGGCTTCCTGTCCTCCTTCGGCGTCTGCACGGGGGCCCTCTTCCACGTCGCGGCCGCCGCGTTGGGGTTGTCGATCGTACTGGCCACCTCGGCCGTCGCCTTTTCAGTGGTGAAATTCGCGGGGGCGGCCTACCTGGCCTTTCTCGGGATTCGGATGCTGCTCTCCCGCGAAGGACTTGCCGTCGATCCGGTCCGTCCGGCGGTCCCTGCAAGCGGCTGGAAAATCTTCCGCCAGGGCATCCTGATCGACGTTTTGAACCCCAAGGCCGCGCTGTTCTTCATGGCCTTCCTGCCGCAGTTCGTGGTTCCCGGAACCGGCCACGCGACGGCGCAGTTCTTCGCGCTCGGGCTCATCGTGATCGCCATCGCCCTCATCTGGGAAGCCATCCTGGTGGTGTTCGCCACCCTCCTGACGGCAAGATTGCGGGCCAACAGGGCGGTTTCCCGTTGGCTGAACCGTGTCCTTGGGGGCGTCTTCGTCGCCTTGGGTCTGCGCCTGGCCCTCGAGCGGAACTGACCCGGTGCCGGACCATCCCGCGCCGCCCGACCGTCGAGGCCCTTCCATCGCCGAACCCGCCCTTCTGCTCGCGATCGGCGTCATCGCGCTTGTCGTGTCGGGAATTGACCCGAACGATCGCCTGACCTGGCTCCTCGAGGTGGCTCCGGTCCTCATTGCGGCGCCGCTGCTCATCGCCACGTTCCGGCCCTTTCCGCTGACTCCCCTGCTGTATCGCCTGATCCTGCTCCACGCCCTCATTCTGATTCTCGGCGGCCACTACACCTATGCCGAGGTGCCGCTCGGCTTCTGGGTCCAGGATCTGTTCGACCTTGGCCGCAACCATTACGACCGGCTCGGCCATCTGGCCCAGGGCTTCATCCCGGCCATCCTGGCTCGCGAAATCCTGCTCCGCCGGACGCCGCTCGAGATCGGCCGCTGGCTGTTCGTCCTGGTGACGTCGGTATGCCTGGCGTTTTCGGCCTTCTACGAGATTCTCGAATGGGCCGCGGCGGTGGCCCTCGACCAGTCGGCCGACGCCTTCCTGGGCACCCAGGGCGATCCCTGGGATACCCAGTGGGACATGTTCATGGCCCTGATCGGCGCCGTGGCGGCGCAGGCGACGCTGGCCGGCCTGCACGACCGCCAGTTGGCCCGCCTCGAATAGCGCCCCTCAGAAGTACTGCGGAAAAGCCTTCCTCAGGTTGGCCTCGACGCGGGCGCGCACCGGCTGATCCAACGGCTGGCGCTCGAACCTCTGCCCCGTGACCGTCTCGTAGAGGTTGATGTATTTGTCGCTGAATTCGACGATGGTTTCGGCCGGGATCTCGGGGATCGGGTCCTTGTAGGGGTCGCAGCGCGCCGCGATCCACAGTCGAAGGAATTCCTTGTCCAGGGACTCCGGCTCCTGGCCGGTGGCCAGGCGCTCCTTGTAGGACGCGGCCCGCCAATAGCGGCTGGAATCCGGCGTGTGCACCTCGTCGGCCAGCGTGATGAGCCCCTTATCATCCACCCCGAACTCGTACTTGGTGTCGACCAGGATGAGGCCGTTCTTCGCGGCGATCTCGCGGCCACGCGCGAACAGCGCCAGGCTGAGGCGGGCCAGTTCGTCCCACTGGGCCTGGGTCAGCAGGCCCTGCGCGACGATCTCGGGCGCGGTGATCGGCTTGTCGTGCGCGCCGTCCATCCCCTTGGTGGTCGGCGTCAGCAGCGTCTCGGGCAGCTTCTGGTTCTTGCTCATGCCGTCCGGCAGCCGATGGCCGTACACTACCCGCTCGCCCTTCTTGTACATGGTCCAGATGGCGGTGTCGGTCGCCCCGGTCAGGTAGTCCCGCACCACCATTTCGACCGGCAGCATGGACAGCCGCCGCCCGACCACCACGTTGGGATCGGGGTAATCGACCACATGGTTGGGGCAGATGTCGGCGGTCTTCTCGAACCAGAAGCGGGCCGTCTGGTTGAGCACCTGGCCCTTGTAGGGCACGGCGGCCAGCACGGTGTCGAAGGCCGACTGGCGGTCCGTGGCGATCATGATGCGCCGGCCATCCGGCAGATCGTACGATTCGCGCACCTTGCCGCGCGTGAAATTGGGTAGTTGCGGGAAGAAGGCCTCGGTCAGGCGGGCATCGAGAAGTCTCTGGATATCGGGTGCGGTCATCGGATCATCCACTATCGGTCTAGGGGTCCTGGTCTGGAAGCGGCGGAGTATAGGACAGGCCGCACCGAAAATTCAGCCGAAATCGGAATCCTCAACATGCGGTAGGCCATGACAGGATCGAACCCCAGGGATTCCGCGTCTTTCCGCATGCCCCTTGATTTTCTCTCCCGAATGGCGTTTCATCCGCGCCGCGCGGGCCCCTGCCGCATCAGAAAGCCGGCTAACCGCGCGAGCCTTGAGTGGGGAAACGCGCCTCAAAGGCGCCGGGCATGACCGCCGGAGAATCACGGTCCCTCGCCCGAAAATTCGCTCTTAGGTAGGAGAGAATGGAGTCAAAGAAATCCATTGTCCGGCCGGCGTATGCACTTCGCATTGCGGCCTTCGTGACACTGTGGATTGTGGTTTACGGCTGGGTTTCCCTGGCCCCCTGACCCCCATCCGACCATTCCGATAATATCCAAACGGCGTTCGGCCGTGCCGGTTTGACGTGTGGCGGCAAGTGGCGGCGTGCGCCCGCTTGGACGTCGGGGGCACACCGCGCCCGCTCGTAAAAAAATTTGCGCTGGCGTCCGGTCCGGAAGGTTGACCCCTCCGGCCGCTCCTGCTATGAGGGGCCGGTAATACGATTATAAAAATGATCATACTATATGCCGCCGCCGTCGCCGGGCTGGCGAGAGGAGGGAGTCATGCTTCGTTCGGCACGGTTTGCCATCCTTTCAGTCGTCGCCATCCTTGCCATTCAGTCAACGGCAACCGCCCGCGAAATCATCGATTCCACCGGCCGCGCGGTCACCATCCCTGAGCGGGTTTCACGGGTGATCTGCTCGGGGGCTGGTTCCCTGCGCCTTCTTACCTACCTCGGCGCGCAGGACAAGGTGGTGGCCGTCGACGACATGGAAACCCGCCGCCAGCAGTTCGACGCCCGACCCTACGCACTGGCCAATCCGCAATTCAGCGCGATGCCGGTCTTCGGCGAATTCCGCGGCTTCGACCGTCCGGAACAGATCCTCTCCCTCGATCCGCAACCCGAGGTGATCCTCAAGGCGATCGTCACCGGCACCGGAATCGACCCCGTCGATCTTGAGAAGAAGACCGGAATTCCAGTCGTCACCATTCATTTCGGCAATCTTGGAACACAACGGGGTCGACTCTACGCCGCGTTGCGCATCATGGCCGATGTCGTCGACCGCAAGGCGCGAGCGGAAGAGGTGATCGCATTCTTCGACGGACGGATTGCCGATCTGAGGCGGCGTTCCGAAATCGGTTCCGCCGGTGCTTCCCCGACGGTTTATATCGGCGGCGTCGCCTACCGGGGGCCGCACGGCTTCCAGGCCACCGAACCGACCTACCCACCGTTCGACTTCGTCGGTTTGCGCAACGTCGCCAACCGCGCCGACGGCATCGCCAAGGACCTGCCCCATGCCAACGTCGCCAAGGAAATGATCGTCAAATGGAACCCTGATTTCCTGTTCCTGGATCTCGCCACGCTGCAATTGGGCAATACCGGCGGCGGGTTGTCGGAACTCAGGACGGATCCCTCGTACCGTTCGCTGACGGCAGTCAGGGAGGGGCGTGTCCATGGACTGCTGCCCTACAACTGGTATTCGCAGAATTTTGGGTCGATCCTCGCCAACGCGTATTTCATCGGCAGGCTGGTGTGGCCCCAGGGTTTCCAAGACATCACCCCAGCCGACGAGGCCGACGCGATTTACACTTTCCTGGTCGGCCGGCCGGTCTTCGAGGCGATGAACGCCTCCTTCGGAAATCTGGCCTACATCCCGGTGCCCCTGCAGTGACATGATCGTCGTGAACGGACAGATCCCGGTCGACTACGTGGCCTACATTCGCGGCAAGATCGTCTTCCTGGTCGTTCTTTCGGTTGGGCTCGCCGCCGCCATCATCCTGTCGATCGCGCTGGGGGCCGCCAATCTCCCGGTCGGCGCCGTGGCGAAAAGCCTGCTCGGCATGGAGGTGCCGCGCAAGATCGACACCATCGTCTGGAACATCCGCCTGCCGCAATCGCTGGCAGCCATCGCCGCCGGCGTCGGACTGGCCGTCGCCGGCGCGTCCATGCAGTCGATCCTGCGCAACCCCCTGGGTTCCCCCTTCACGCTCGGCATGTCGCACGCGGCGGCGTTCGGGGCCGCGCTCAGCATCACCCTCTTCGGGTCTGGAACAATGACGTCAAGCACGGTCGGCGCGGTGGCCATCACCAACCCCTATCTGACCACCGCTTCGGCCTTCGCCTTTTGCTTGCTGGCGGCAATGGTCATCGTCGCCGTTTCACGCCTGCGCGGGGCCTCGCCGGAAACCATGGTCCTGACCGGCGTCGCCCTCGGCGCCGTATTCACGGCGGGCACCATGTTCCTGCAATATTTCGCCGACGACACCCAGTTGGCCGCAATGGTGTTCTGGACCTTCGGCGATACCGCCCGCGCCTCGTGGTCCGACGTCGGCCTGCTGGCGGCGGTCGCAATGGCTGCCACCCTGTTTTTCCTTGCCAACGCATGGAATTACAACGCCATCGATGCCGGCGATGAAACGGCCAAGAGCCTGGGCGTGCGGGTCGAGCGGGTCCGCATGGCCGGCATGCTGGTGGCATCGGCCGTGACTGCCACCGTCATCGCCTTTCTCGGCATCATCGGCTTCGTCGGCCTGGTGGTGCCGCATCTGGTCCGGCGCGTGATCGGCTCGGACCATCGCTACCTTCTGCCGGCGACGGTCGTCGGTGGGGCGCTCCTGATGGTCGCCGCCGATACCGTCGCCCGCCTCGTCCTCGCCCCGCACGTTCTGCCGGTGTCGGTGTTGACGGCTTTTCTTGGGGCGCCGGTGTTCCTGTGGCTGATCATCGGAGGCCGCCGATGATCCTCGACATCCAGGGCGTGACCTTCTCCTTCAATAGCCATCCGGTGCTGTCCGACATCCGCTTCACGGTTCCCGCAGGATCCCTGGTCGCCGTCCTGGGCCCCAACGGCGTCGGCAAGACCACTTTGCTGAAATGCATCAACGCCATCCTGAACCCACGATCCGGGATCGTCATGGTGGACGGCGCCCATGTGTCGCGACTGACCCCCGGCGACATCGCCGCGCGAATGGGGTACGTCGCCCAGCGCAGCGAGACCAACCGGATGACGGTGTTCGACGCCATCCTGATGGGACGCAAGCCCCATATCCGCTGGCGAGTTGGCGGTCACGATCTCGCCCTGGTCGAGGCCATGATCCACAGGCTCGGCCTCGGTCCGTTGTCCCTGCGCCATATCGACCAGCTGAGCGGCGGCGAGTTGCAGAAGGTGGCGATCGCCCGCGCCCTCATCCAGGAACCCAGGGTTCTGCTGCTCGACGAGCCGACCAGCAGCCTCGACCTGCGCAACCAGATCGAAATCCTCCGCCTCTTGCGCCAGATCGTGACCGAAAAGAACATCGCCGCGGTCATGACCATCCACGACCTGAACACGGCCCTGCGCTTCGCCGACCGCTTCCTATTCCTGAAGGGAGGCTGCGTGCTTGCCGCCTGCGATCGTGCCGAAGACGTAACCCCGGCGATCATCGAGGAAACCTATGGCATCGCCGTCACCACCTTGGACCACGAAGGCATCCCGGTGGTCGTTCCCGCCGCCTGACATCAAGAAAGACAAGGAAACCGACCCATGTCCCGCCGCACCCTCACCGACCGCCAAATTGCCGACGCCATCGCCTTCCACGGTCACAGTTGCCCGGGTCTCGCCTATGGCCTGCGGGTGGCCGAGTACGCGTTGCGCGAATTCGGCCGCTCCGGCGACGAGGAAATCGTCGCCATCACCGAAACCGACATGTGCGCGGTTGACGCCATCCAGTCTCTGGTCGGCTGCAGCTTCGGCAAGGGAAACCTGCTGTACCACGACACCGGCAAGGTTGCCTTCACATTCTTTCGACGCTCGGACGGCAAAAGCCGGCGTGTCGTGCGCAAAGCCGAGCGCGCCAGCGCGACCGGCGAGGAGAACAGGGCCCTGATGCGCAAAAAGGCCAACGAGGGCTTGACCGAAGCGGAGGCCGAGCGTCTGGCGATCCTGCGTGAGACCCGCATGAAGGAGATTATGACGGCGGACTTCGAGGACCTGTTCAGCGTCAAGGAATCGACCCTCGTGCCGCCGCGCCACGCCCGCATCGTTGACACCCTGGTCTGCGAACGGTGCGGCGAGCCGGTCATGGAAACGCGGACCCGCCGCGCCGGGGGCGCGGTGCTTTGCATTCCCTGCTTCGAGGCCGAGGACAGGAGAGGCTGACGGCTGCCCGACCAGCCACCCTGCTCGTCTCGTGCCATCCACGGGCCCGTCGATGGGCTCCGCCTAATCGACGATGTGGTACACCGGCGCCTTTTCCATCTCCCACTTGCCCGACTGCCGGTCGTAGCGCGACAGCGTGAAGCAGTGCCAGTCGGCGTCGTCCAGCTTCGGATGGTCGGCCCGATAGTAATAGCCCGGCCACCGCGTTTCCTGCCGGAACATCGTGTGCTGCGTCACGCACTCGGAAGCCAGGACCCGGTGGTGAAGCTCCCACGCCCGCTGAAGCTGGTGAAGGTCTTCGGCGCCGAGATTGGCCAGGTCGTCCTTCAGCATGCCCAGTAGTTCCAAACCGCGGGTGAGCATCGGCTCGTTGGTGGTGTAGTGGGAGCTAATGCCGCCGACGTATTCGTCCATGATCTTCTCCAGGCGCTGCAGGCCATGGAGGGGTAGCAGATAACTCGGCGACACGGTTCCCGCGACGATTTCGACGCGGCCGAGCTTGTAGTTGTCCAGCGGCTGGAAAATCTCTTTTCGAAGGTCCTCGCACTCCGCCTCGCTGTACTGCGGCTGCTCGCCAGCCAAATCGTTCACGTAATTGACCGCCGCCTTGCCGGCGATCCGGCCTTCGGTGAAGGACCCGGAAGAGAATTTGTGGGCGGTGCCGCCGATGGTGTCGCCGGCCCCGAACAGGCCCTCGACCGTCATCATCCGGTTGTAGCCCCACTGGTATTCCGAGGGCGCGTAGTCCTCGGGCCCGCTCGCCCAGGCGCCGGAGCAGGTGGCGTGCGAACCCATGACATAGGGCTCGGACGTGGTCAGTTCGGGATTGATGTGCTTGGGGTCGATATTCTGCGACGCCCAAACGACCGCCTGACCGATGGTCATGCCGAGGAAGTTCTCCCAGCCGACGGTCTCCTTGTGCGGATCCTGGAAGGCCTCCTTCGTCACCATGCGGATGGGGCCGCCGCCAGCCTTGACCTCCTCCAGGAAGGCGTGGTTGCGAAGGCAGGTCGGGACCGGATGCTTGTCGACGTAGTCGCCGACTAGCGCCTTGATCGAGTCGCGCCACTTGGCCTCGTAGTCCTCGCCATAGGCGTTCTGGGTATAGGTCTTGAGGTGCAGGAAGTAGGCGCCGACCGGGCCGTAGCCGTCCTTGAAGCGGGTGAGGACGATACGGTTCTCCATCTGCGTCATCTTGGCGCCGACGCGGATCGGCAACGCATAGGCGGACGCGCTGCTCCACGGGGCGTACCAGGTTCGCCCCATGCCTTCGCCGGCCGCCCGGGGTTTGAAGATGTGTGACGCTCCGCCGGCCGACACGATGACGGCCTTGGCGCGGAAGACGTAGAAATCCCCAGTGCGGACGTTGAAGCCGACGGCCCCGGCCACCCGGTTGGGCTTGGCCTTGTCCATCAGCAGATGGGTTACCATGATGCGGTTGTAGACCTGGGTGGCGGCCTTGCGCGCGGCCTCGGCGACGATCGGCTTGTAGCTCTCGCCGTGGATCATGATCTGCCACTTGCCTTCGCGCTGGTAGCGCCCGGTCTTGGGGTCGCGCATGATCGGCAGGCCCCATTCCTCGAACTTGTGCACCGTGGCGTCGACGTGCCGCGCGATGTCGTAGCCCAGGTCCTCGCGCACCAGCCCCATAAGGTCGTTCCGCGCGTAGCGGACATGGTCCTCGGGCTGGTTCTCGTTCCACTGCATGCCCATGTAGCAGTTGATCGCGTACAGACCCTGCGCGACGGCGCCGCTGCGCTCAATGTTCGCCTTTTCGACGCACACGACCTTGAGGTCGCGCCCCCAGTACCTGGATTCGTACGTCGCCCCGCAGCCGGCCATGCCGCCGCCGATGACCAGGATGTCCGAATCCACGAAAACCGTCTTCCTGCGAGCCATCAGACCACTCCCTGCTTGAGCCTGTCCGGAGTCAGCGCGGGCAACCTGTCGATGTTGAGCCCTTCCGGTTCATGCGCGAGTTCCTGATCCTTGAAGGCCGCCGGGCTCGGCGCCGCGTAATCGGACGGCGATTGGATCGACCCCCAGGGCGTGGTCCGGATCGGCGAAACGAAGTTCTTTTCGCGGCCGTCCCGGAACTTGATCTTCCAGGAAATGGTGCCTTTTTCCTCTTCGCGGAGGGCCCGGACGCTGTGGCCCATGGGGGCGAAGTCCGAGTAGCCGCGGCAGTCGATCGCATGCTGCGGACAGGCCTTCACGCACGAGTAGCACTCCCAACACATATTGGGTTCGACGTTGTAGGCGCGCCGGTACTTGGGATCGATGTGCATGATGTCGGACGGGCAGACGTCGACGCAGTATCCGCAACCATCGCAACGGGTCATATAAACGAATGTCGGCATGTATTCCGTTACCCCCTGTATCGAAGGTCCATGATGGGCTGCTCAATAATGTTGGGGCTCCGTGCGGGCGCTCCCGAACGAGTCGGGTTTGTCGGCGGGTGCCGGCAGGTTGCTCCGCGAGCCGTTGGCGTCCTCCACCCGCTTCTGGAAGGCCGCCGCGGGTTTGAAAAACATATGGGAGAACTTGGACCACGGGACGGTTGCGAAGAGCACCGTCGTCGCGATGAGGTAAAGGCCGAGGAACAGGCTCGTCCCGGCGCCGCCCACCGCCTGCAGCAACGCCCATATCAGGCCCAACGTCACGCTCGCCACCAGCGAAAGGATGAAGATGTCGGCCTGCACGATGCGGAACGGCGAGTGCCCCTCGGCGGCGACGTCGACCCGAAGGGCGAACCAGAACCAGTAGCCGCCGCCGCAGACCATCAGGCCGCCGATGCACCAAAGCAGCGGCAGGATGGCGGGTGTCGGCGTCGCCGGCGTCGGGTAGCCGAACACCATGATGACGGTGGTGATCACGTAAGCCAGAAAACCGTACATCGTCAGGAGGTGGGCGATCCGGCGCCGCGCGGTGCACAGTTCGCCGGCCATCAGAACCTCCACAGCCGCCGTCCGGATCGCCAGGGACACCATTTCCCCACCGCCGACCTGCCGCGTCCCTTTGTCCTGCGCCTTCCGCCAATTGGCGAAGAAATACTGGGCGCTTTTCTTGTGAATGGTGTCGTACACCGTGCCGCCCACGACCAGGAGGGCCATGACGACCACGTAAGTCTGCATGACGAGGGGCGATATGGTTGCTGAAAGCTCGGCGAACGGATTGCTGGTGAACATTAAACCACCCCAATGTTAGCCAGTGATGATCGATACGGCCCGAATGACGGAGACGGTCAAGCCCCCGTCCCGGAGCATACGCGCAGCGGCATCGAGGCGACAGGCGGCACCGTCGCGGATCCCGGTTGAACGGGCCTCCCGACTCGCAGCCGACACTTCGGTTTCCGACCCGTTCATGGCAGCCTTTCAGACGCGGAACCGTCTCTCCCCTGATGATGCCGCCGGCATGTGATGCCGATCTTTATTTGGAAACATGATAAGTATAATAATTTTGGGGGTCACGATGTTTTTCGCACCCCTCGCCGGATCGGCGGCGAACCCGGACTCGCCGGCCGGTCGGGTTCTCAAGGCCCGGCGACGAGGAGGGGGGGTCTTCGTGCCGGCGTCATGGAGCGAAGGCCCCGAGGTCGGAGCGAAGCGCATATCACAACCGGGGAGGCGTCCAAAGATGTCGACGTTGATTCCACCGCATGGCGGCGGCGCGCTCAGGCCGCTGTTGCTGCCCAGGACGGAGCGCGCTGACGAGATCAAGCGAG
Source organism: Rhodospirillales bacterium (assembly GCA_034003665.1). Lineage (GTDB taxonomy): Bacteria > Pseudomonadota > Alphaproteobacteria > Rhodospirillales > Shumkoniaceae > Shumkonia. The sequence continues at coordinate 10,566 of JAVEYE010000053.1, forward strand.
CCGCCAGGCTCAAGAAGATCCCCTTGTCCAGCCGCGAGGTTTCGGACCTGTTCATGTTGGCGATGGGCGCATACACGCCGCTCGACGGGTTCATGGGCGAGCAGGACTGGCGTACCTGCTGCACCGACATGACGACGAGCGACGGGACATTCTGGCCGATTCCCATCACGCTCTCATGCCACGAGGATCTCGCCGACGGCATCGCGATCGGCGAGAAAATCGCGCTGGTCGACGGTAACAGCGGCGAAATCCTGGCCATTCAGACGGTGAGCGAAAAGTATGCCATCGACCGGGACCTGGAATGCCGGGAGGTGTTTCGCACAACCGATGCCGCCCATCCGGGCGTCAAAAAGGTCATGGAACAGCCGGCGGTCAATCTGGCCGGCCCCATCACGGCGCTGTCCGAGGGGCCCTTCCCCGAAACCTACAAGGGGCTTTATCTCCGGCCGGCCGAAACCCGGGCGATGTTCGAGGCCAACGGCTGGTCGAAGGTCGCCGCCTTCCAGACCCGCAATCCCATGCATCGCAGCCATGAATACCTGGCGAAGGTGGCCATCGAGATCTGCGACGGCCTGCTCATCCACCAGGTGCTCGGGGCGCTGAAACCGGGTGACATTCCGGCCGAAATCCGGGTCAAGGCCATCGATGCGCTGATCAAGAACTATTTCGTGCCGGGCACCGTGATCCAGGCCGGTTATCCCATCGAGATGCGCTATGCCGGTCCCCGCGAAGCCTTGCTGCATGCGGTGTTCCGCCAGAATTTCGGGTGCACGCACCTTGTGGTCGGTCGCGATCATGCCGGGGTCGGAGACTATTACGGGCCCTTCGACGCGCATCACATTTTCGATACGCTTCCCGCCGGCAGCATGGAAATCCGGCCGCTGAAGATCGACGTCACGTTCTTCTGCCACAAGTGCAAGGGCATGGCGACGGGCAAGACATGCCCGCACGGCGAGGAGGATCGGCTTGCCATCTCGGGCACCCGCCTGCGCGAGATGTTCGCCCGCCGGGAACCCATTCCGGAGGAATTCAGCCGCCGCGAGGTGGTCGACGTGCTGCAAGCCTATTACGACAGCCTCGACTGACCGGCGACGGCTCTCAAAGGTCGGTATATTTCCTGGCGTTTCCGCGCGCCTTTTCGACCGGATACTTGGCGGCGTTGGTTTCTATTTTCTCGGCGGCCGCCGTCACCAGATCGATCCCGGCGCGCTCACAGATCAGCAACAGGTAGAGCAGCACGTCGGCGGACTCCTCGGCGAGGCGTTCTTGGAACGCCGGGTCGGACAGCGCGGCCTCGACCTCGGCGTCGTCCTTCCACTGCGCCAGTTCCAGAAGTTCGGCCGCCTCCAGGTTCAGTGAAAGAATGAGGTTCTTCAGTCCATGAAACTTGCGCCAGTCCCGCGCGTCGCGAAACGCAAGCAGCCGTGCGGTGAGGGTCTCAAGGCTGGGGTTCATCGGGAAATCCTGCTGCAGTCTCTCGGGGTTCTGGCGCAGCCGCGGGTGCCGCTCGACAGGGTTGCACCCAGAGTATACTTTCCGACCGCCTCATCAAAGAACGGGACGCGGGGAAAGATCGGATGCGCATCGCCCAGATCAGCGACACCCACATCCTGGCGCAATCGTCGGAACAAGCCGCGGCGGCGAGCCGCGCCGAAACGTTAAGACGATGCATCGCCGACATCAACCGGCAGGGCGTCGACGCGGTGATCCATACCGGAGACACCGTGCACCACGGCGCGGCGGAGGAATATGCGCATCTGCGCGGGATCCTGGCCGAACTGAGAGCGCCGCTGTTCCTGATTCCCGGCAATCGCGACCGGCGTGGCGCGCTTCGCGACGCGTTCCGCCACCTTCCCTATTTGCCGAGAAGCGGCGATCATCTTCATTACGTCATCGATGACCTTCCCGTCCGCCTGATCGCGCTGGATTCGGTCGCCGATGGGGATCGCAAAGGCGAATTCTGCCGGCGGCGGCTCGCGTGGCTGGACGAAACGCTTGCCCGGGAACCCAACCGACGGACGATCCTTTTCATCCACCACCCGCCGTTCGACATCGCCCGCCGCTTTGTCGGCGGATACCGGCGGCTCCAGGACGCCGAGGACCTGGCCGCCGTCGTCGACCGCCATCCGCAGGTCGAGCAGCTCCTTTGCGGTCACATTCATTTCCTGCACCGCGAGGCCTGGGCCGGCACGACCGCCACCACAATGCCCAGCGTCGCGGTGGACCTGCGCAAGGAAGGCGATGGGGCGATCGATGCCGCCCCCTCTTACCTCCTTCACGTCGTCACGGACGAGCGCGGTCTGGTCAGTCGCGCGAGGATCGTGCCTGGTTGATCGCCGTCCCGGCGGCGGGGTCACGCCTTGCCGGCGGGGGTGAAACCCCCAAATCCCAGACAAGCCGGAAATGTCCCGCCGGGGTTGTTTCCCGCCGGCCGGAACGCGATATTCCGGAGACCGCATCCTTGCCGCCCGAGAAAACGAGGAAGGTCCATGCCGCCCCGTTCGCATCCGCAACCCACCCCGGTGTCGGCGCGCAGCCTGATGGATCCCCAGATGGCGGCGGCCATGGACAGGATGGACGAAATCGCGGCCAGTCTCGGCCCGGCTCCGCTCCACCCGACTCCCGAGCAGGTCCGCCTCCGCACCGTGATCGAGCGACGCTTCTGGAACGAGGAGCCGGTTGCCGTCGCCGCCGTCGAGGACATCCAGCTGCCCGGACTCTTCCGTCCGGTCCCGGTGCGCGTCTATCGGCCGTCGTTGGCCCCGAACCTGCCGGCCATCGCCTACTTCCACGGCGGCGGCTGGGTGAAGGGCAGCCCCGACACCCATGACAGACCCGGCCGCATGCTGGCCCGCGAAAGCGGCGCCGTGGTGTTCAGCGTCGATTATGCGCTGGCGCCCGAATACCCGTTCCCGGAACCCCTCGATGAATCGGTGGCGGTGATCGAAACGCTGGCCAACACCGCCGTACGCTGGGGCGTCGACGCCAAACGGATCGTCCTGGCGGGCGACTCGGCGGGCGGCAATCTGGCCCTGGCCGCGGCGCTCGACCTCCGGCGCAGCCGCCCGGACCTGTTGAAGGCGCTGCTGCTGTTTTATGGCGTCTACGGGTCGGACCTCGATACCGGGTCCTATCGCGCCTTCGGCGATGGCCGCTTCGGACTGTCGCGCGACGACATGGCCGCCTACTGGGCGGCCTATGCCCCCACCGAGGAATCGCGCGCCGATCCACGCGCCGCTCCGCTGCTGGCGGACCTGACGGGGCTGCCGCCGACCCATCTGGTGGCCGCGTCGCTTGACGTTCTGTTGGACGACACGCTGACCCTTGCCCGACGCCTGAGCGCCGCGGGCGTGGCGGTCGAGTTTAAGCGTTTCAAAGGGGTCGGGCACGGCTTCATCGGGCTAGGCCGCATGGTGGATGCCGCCGATGCCGCCATCGCGGGGGCCGCCTCGTTCGCCCGGCGACACCTGGAATAGACGGCAGGGCCGGCGCCCTCGGTTGGACTCAGCCCGTCAGGTACGGTGCCAGCCCTTCGACGCAAAGCGACGGGCTGTCGAGGACCGGAATCGGCAGATCGGCGCCGAGCTGCGCCGCCAGATGGGCCATCGAGGCCTGGGCAAGCACGATGACGTCAACCGAGCCGGCTAGGCGGCCGGCGGCGGCCGCCACGGCGGCGTCATGGCCCGCCTTGTCGCCGTTGCGAAGCGCGAAATAGGCGTCGTTCTCGACCACGGTGGTAAGGGTCACGGCCCGCCCCCGCGTCGCCGCATGGTCTTGGATGAGGCGCTCGCTGGGACCAACCGTGGTCTTGCTGGTGCACAAAAGACCAATCCGCGACCCCGTTTCGATGGCCCGCACCGCCATCGCGTCGTCGATCTTGACAATCGGCACGTCGGCCAGCGGCCGCACCGCGTCGACCGCCGGCGAGGTCGATGAACAGGTGAACAGGATGACCTCGGCGCCGGCCTCCTGGGCCAGCCCCACCTGCGTGGCGATGCGCCTGACGATGCCGGGCACCAAACCGCCGTGACGGCGGGCGTCCTGGATCAGGCTTTCGTCAACGACATGGAAGCTGTCCA
>JAVEYE010000054.1:0-14567 GCA_034003665.1 Rhodospirillales bacterium
CTGCATCAGGACGCAGGGGTGGTTTGCGCAGCGCAAGGCGAGTGTCCGCTGAACCCCGGCGCACCTAGCGGTGCACGTAGATGGTCCACTCGGCCAGCGGGTAATCGCGCAGCACGGTGACGTGGGGCGACAGTTCCTCGGTGCAGAAATCGCGGAATTCCCGCCAGTCCGCGTAATAGAGGTCGCGCTCCTTGCGGTTCTTCGTGGCGGCGCAGAGCATGTTGAAGGCCAGGCCCTTGCGGGTCTTCGACCACAGGTCCCGGAGACTGCCCTCGACATAGGCCGCCCAGTCGCGGTCGCTTTCGTCGAGCTTCATGTTGTAGGTGCCCGACACCACCGAATAGTCGGCCTCGCGCGTCGCCATCAGGCTCTGCTCGAAGCTGGCCCTTGGATCGCGGAGGCGCCGCGCGGCCTCGCGCACCATGCCTTCTGAAATGTCGTAGCCGAAATAGCGGCTGTTTCGCATGAACGGTTGGGGCGCGGCGAACTCGAAGAAGGCGCCGTAGCCGCACCCCAGATCGTTGAGTGAAATGCCGCCGGCATCGTCCTTGATGTCGATGACGCCGAGGAGCACCTCGAAACGCAACCGCTGCCCCTCTTCGTTGCGCCAGTAAACGCCGCGCGCGGTGGGGCCGCATTCGCGCAGCCTGAAATCGTATAGGGCGGCGATGGGGGCCAATCGGCGCGCTGCGTTTCGGATGTCGTCTGGATCCATGTCCGGCGTGCTCAGAAGTTGGCCCAGGCCGGCTTTTGGGCGACGAGCCGGGTTTCGCCCGCGATCAGGAAGACGCCGGCGCTTTCCGTCGCCTGAAGCGATTCGAGGCGCAGCAGGGCGAGCCCGACGCCGGATGCGGCCGACCGCATTTCGCCGACCGCGCGCCCGTCGAGATGGATGGGAGTGCCCGGCGCCGGCGCCGGGCCGTCGAAGCGGACCGGCAACAGGCGGCGCTTGATCAGGCCGCGGTACTTGGTGCGCGCCGTCAGTTCCTGGCCAAGAAAGCAGCCCTTATGCCAATCGACCCCGTTCAACTCGTCGAATCCGGCTTCCAGCAGGATTGTCTTCTCCACCACCATGTCGCGGCTGCCGTCGGGCAGGCCGAGAGACAGGCGGTGGCCATCGTATTCCGCGAATGACGTCTCGGCGAAGTCCATCCTGCGCAACGCCTCCTCGCCGCCTTCGCGCGGCAGGATGGCGCGAACGCCGGCTGCCGACAGGCGGGGATCGCGATAGACCACGCCGCCGGCAAAGGCGCCGGCGGCGCCCGCCTCGCCCTTCAGTTGGAAGGCCGAGCCGGCTTCATTACCGATGACGGCGACGACGACGTAATCCGCAGAGCGTTGCTCGATGACGACCTTCGAACGCAGGCGGTACAGCGAAAGTCGGCGGGCAAGGTCGGCGGCCCGCTCGGCCTCGCAATCCAGCATCACGGCATCGCCTAGCGAGACGACGAAAAACTCGTGCAGAAATTTGCCCTGGGCGGTCAAGAATGCGGCATGAATGGCGCGGTCGTCGGTGGCCCGCCGGATGTCGTTGGAGATCAGGCCCTGCAGGAAGGCTCGGGCATCCTCGCCCCGCACCGCCAGCAGCCCGCGGTTGTCAAGCCGTGCAAACGAGGGAATGGTCATGCAAGTCCTTATTTTCCTCGGTATAACAGGTCGCTATCGCCCGCGCCCCAAGAATTGGAACATTGAGCGCCACTTGGCAAGGGTTCGGACCTTTCCAAGGCCCCCCGTGGGACGTATAAAAGCCGCCTCGGACTTCAAAAGGTTGATGCCCTTATGCGCGTTCTTCAGGCCATGGCCGGAGCCCCCCACGGTGGAGCCGAGGCTTTTTTCATGCGTCTTGTTCCGGCCCTTCAACGCGCCGGCGTCCAGCAATTGGTGGTGATGCGGCGCGACGCGGGGCGGTTGGCGAAACTGCGTGCGGCGGGCATCGAACCGGTCGAAGTGTCGTTCGGGGGACGTTTGGATTTCACGACTCCGCTGGTCATGCGCCGCGAGATCCGGGGCTTCAAGCCGCACATCGTCATGACCTGGATGAATCGGGCGACGCACATGTGTCCGCGCGGCAAGTTCATCCACGTCAGCCGGCTCGGCGGGTATTATGACCTCAAGTATTATCAGGCGTGCGACCACCTGATCGCCAATACCGAGGACATCCGCGACTACCTGATCAACGAGGGATGGCCGGCCGAAAAGGCGCACTATCTGCCCAATTTCGCAGACGATACACCTGCGGCGCCCGTCCGGCGCACCGACTATTACACGCCGGACCGGGGAAAGCTCATTCTCGCCCTCGGGCGGCTTCATCCCAACAAGGGGTTCGATGTCCTGCTTCAGTCGCTGGTTCGTCTGCCCGAAGCCTACCTGTGGATCGCCGGCGAAGGGCCGTTGCGTCAGGATCTGGAAGCCTTGGCCCAGCGGCTGGGGGTCAAGCCGCGGGTCCGCTTCCTGGGTTGGCGCGACGACGTGCCGGCGCTGCTTGCCGCGTGCGACGTCTTCGTATGTCCGTCGCGCCACGAACCCCTGGGCAACGTGGTGCTGGAAGCCTGGGCGCACGGCAAGCCCGTGGTCGCTGCCGATGCCGTCGGCCCCGGCATGCTGATTCAGCAAATGGAAAACGGCATTCTGGTGCCCGTCGACGATGCCGAGGCGTTGGCCAACGGCATGCGCGCCGTGCTCGATGACGACGATCTGCGCGCCCAGCTTGGTCGCGAAGGTCGCGCCACCTTCGAGGCTGAATTCAGCGAGCCGATCGTCGTTGCCAAGTACGTCGCCTTCTTCGAAAGCCTGCTGGGCGAGTCTTCCGCCTAATGTGTGGAATCGCCGGAATCATGACGGCCGATGGTCGCTCGCCCAATCCGGCGACTCTCGACCGGATGACGAATTGCCTGGCGCATCGCGGCCCCGATGGGCGGGGGCGGCACGTGGCGGGCAACGTTGCCCTGGTGCAGGCCCGGCTGGCCATCATCGACCTTGAAACCGGCGATCAGCCCCTTTTCGCGACGACTCCGGCCGGCAGCCGCGCCGCTCTTGTCGCCAATGCCGAGATTTACAATTTCGTCGAGCTGCGGGCGGCAATGACGGATGTTTCCTTCGCCACCCGCTCCGACTGTGAACCGCCGCTGCACCTGTACCTGCGCCACGGCGTCGGCTTCGCCGCACAGCTTCGCGGCATGTACGCCATCGCCATTCACGATCCTGATGCCGGGCGGCTGGTACTGGCGCGCGATCCCTTCGGCATCAAGCCCCTCTATTATGTCGAGGGCGCCGCTGGTTTTGCCTTCGCGTCGGAGCCGCAAGTCCTGATTGACGCGGGGTGGGTCGAACCGGCGCTGCGTTTTGCCCAGCGGGACGAACTGCTGCAATTGCAGTTCACCACCGGGCGAGACACGGTTTTCGAGGGCGTACAGCGGGTGCTGCCGGGCGAAACCCTGGTCGTCGAGGCGGGCCGCGTGGTCGAGTGCCGCCATCTCGATGCCCTGCCGCGCGAGCGGCCCTGCCGACTGGGCGCCGGCGAGGCGCTGATCGAACTCGACCATGTGCTGACCGACAGTGTCGGCGTGCATCAGCGGGCCGACGTCCCCTACGGGATGTTCTTCTCCGGCGGGATCGATTCGTCGGTGCTGCTGGCCATGATGGTCCGCCTGAATGCGCGCCCGGTCCGCACGTTTACGGCCGGTTTCCCGGGCACCGCCGTTCATGACGAACGCCGGCACGCCCGGGAGGTCGCCCTCGCCGTGGGGGCGGACCCGGTCGATGTCGAATTCACCGAGCAGGACTTCTGGCGGCTGCTGCCAGAGATAGCCGCGGCGATGGACGATCCCGCCGCCGACTATGCGATCCTGCCCACCTACAAGCTGGCGCAGACGGCCCGTGCTGACGGCCTCAAGGTGGTGCTCAGCGGCGAGGGCGGCGACGAACTGTTCGCCGGTTACGGCCGCTACCGCACGGCCGACCGTGCCTGGCCGTTCGCCCGCGAGATGCGCCGCACCGGAATGCTGGATGGTTTGGGCGTGCTGCGCGAAGAGGGCAAGCATCGGCCGTGGCGGGCCGGCATTGCTGCCGCCGAGCAGGCCGCTGCCGGCGCCGGCTGGACCCGGCTGCAGACCGTTCAGGCGGTCGACTGTGCCGACTGGCTGCCCAACGATCTGCTGACCAAGCTTGACCGCTGCCTGATGGCCAATGGGGTGGAGGGCCGGGTGCCGTTTCTCGACCCGGTGGTGGCGCGGTTCGCCTTCCTGTTACCGGATGCCCTCAAGATCCGGCGCGGGCGAGGCAAATGGCTGTTGCGCCGCTGGCTGCAAACCGGCCTGCCGGCGTCGCGGCCGTTCACCCGCAAGCGGGGCTTCACGGTGCCGGTGGGCGAGTGGATCCGCAGCCGGGGCCGGCCGCTCGGGCGGCTGGTCGCGGCGCAGGACGGCGTTGCCGAAGCCTGCCGGCAGGACGCCGTCGAGGCGCTGTTTCAATCGGACAAGCCCGACCACCTCAAGGCGGCCTGGACCTTGCTGTTTTTCGCCCTTTGGCACCGGCGGCACATCCTGGGGCGGCCGCCTGTGGGCGACGTGATGGAAACTCTTGCCGCCGCCTGAAGGGGAGCGGCCCAAGCGAGGAGGCGATGAGCGATCAACCGATCCGACCACCCGAGAAGGGCATGATCGCCGAAGAGGCGCGCCGGGCGCGTGCCGATCTTGGCGATGGCGATGCCGTGCTGATGCCGTGCGTGGGGGCGGTGTCGGGGCGCGAGGAGATCATCATTGTGCTGGCCGAGGCCGCAGCCGAGGAACTGGCCGGCGTTCTAGGTCACTTCGGCGGTTCCCTGGCCGTTGCCATTTTCGCCGCCGTCACCCTGACCGAATTGAGCGCTGCCGACATCGCCGCGGTCACCGGCAGCGACGAGGAGTCGGTGCGGCACGAGATCGTCAGGCTCGAATCGGAGGGATTCCTTTATCGTCAGCAGATTGGCGACACGCCCTATTTCGCGGCCGGCAACCCACCGCTCAAGCGGTACTTCGCCAAGCGTTTCGCTCCCGCTTACCGAAATCATCCCTGACGGAGACGAAACGCGACGGAAGGTTGATCGAAAGGGTCGATCGGGCGCAAGATCGCCGCAAGCCGGGGAGGCGTCGGAGGCATCAATGAAACCCATTCAGGTTCCGGTCGGGGAAATCTACGTTCCGGTCAGGCTGGCCCGTGAACTCGACGAGGCGAAGGTGGAAACGGTTGCCGACGCCTTCATCGAAAACGGCAAGATGACGCCCGTTCGGGTCCGTCACGACGGGCAACGCTACGTGTTGGTGCACGGCGTCCACCGGCTGGCGGCATGCAAGGCCCTGGGCGAGGAAACCATTACCGCCTATCTGGTGCAGGCCATTCAACATTAGGGCGGTGACCATCGGCGCAACCATCCAGGCGACATCAAGGGATCAGGGAGAGGAATCACTATGGGCAAGGTGTCCGAATACGACAGCGGTGAGATGCTCGAAGGTCTGCGCGAGTGGGTCGAGATCGAAACTCCCACCGACAATCCCGAGGCGGTCAACCGTCTGGTCGCCAAGATCGACGCCGATTTCGCGGCCCTCGGCGCCGCCACCCAGCGAATCGCCGGCAAGAACGGCTTTGGCGACTGCCTGAAGGTCCGTATGCCTTGGGGCGGCGACGGTCCGGGCATTCTGGTCCTCGGTCATCTCGACACGGTGCATCCGATCGGAACCCTTGAGCGGCTGCCGTTCCGGGTTGACGGCGACACCGCCTATGGCCCCGGCATCTATGACATGAAGGGAGGGGGCTTCATCGGCTTCCACGTCCTTCGCAACTTCGTCCGCAACAGCATCGCCTCGCCGCTTCCCATCACCTACCTGTTCAACTCCGACGAGGAAATGAGCAGCCGGGTGTCACGCGAGTACATCGTGGCGGAGGCGAAGAAGTCAAAGTACGTTCTCGTTCTTGAACCGACCCGCGCGGCCGACCAGGTGGTCGACTCGCGCAAGGGAACGGCGCGCTTCCGGATCAAGGTCACCGGTCGCCCGTCACACGCCGGTTCGCGCCACGCCGATGGGCGCAGCGCCATCAAGGAACTGGCCCGCCAGATCGTGCGGATCGAGGAACTGACCGATTACAGCCGCGAAGTGACGGTCAACGTCGGCGTCATTGCCGGCGGCACGCGGCCCAACGTCATCGCCGAGTTCGCCACCGCCGAGGTCGACATGCGGGTGCCGAGCCGGGCCCTGGCGGACGAGATGATCCCCAAGGTCCTGACCCTGAAGCCGTTCGACCCCGACTGCGTCATCGAGGTCGCCGGCGGGGCCGAGCGGCCGCCCTTCGAAAAGTCGCCGGGCGGCGCCGTGCTGCTGGATACGGCGCGGCGATTGGCCCGCGAGCAGGACATCGACCTGGTCGCCCTGACGACAGGGGGCGCCAGCGATGCCAACTTCTCCAGTCCCTTCTGTCCGTCGCTCGACGGCCTCGGTGTTGTCGGCAAAGGGGCCCACACCATGGACGAGCAGATCCAGGTGTCCTCGCTTGCCGTGCGGGCGAAGCTTCTGCATCGTTTATTCGAAACGCTGAACTGATCCATTGCGGGGACACCATACTTAATTCACGAATTTGGTGTTGGCGATGGCCATAGTGGGCCGTGAATTAAGTATGGTGTCCCCGAAATAGCCGAAACAACCTAGCCGGCATCCCACGAATAGCCGGTTCCCATGTCGATGAGCCGGCGGTTGCGGGCCAGCCCGCCGATGACGGTGCGATCCTCCGCCTCCAGTTCGAAGTCGAAGACCTCGAAATTGCTTCGGCAGTGGTCGGGGTCTGCGGTCATGGGGATGGCGGCGACGGGATCCTGGTCCAGCAGCCACCGCAGGATCACCTGGGCGGCGGAGCGCTTGTGCTTGGCGGCGATCCGCTGGATGGCCGGTTCGTGAACGGCCTTGCCCTCGGCCAACGGGCAATAGGCGGTCAACATGATGCGCGCCTGCCGGCAATAGTCGAGGAGGTGGTTTTGCGAAAGGTAGGGGTGGTATTCGACCTGGTTGGCGAGAATCGGCGCAGACAGGGCTTCAACCGACTCGCGCAACAAGGCCACGGGAAAATTGCTGACCCCGATGTGGCGGATGCGCCCATCCTCCATCAGATGGCGCATGGCGCGCAGCGTCTCGGCCAGCGGCACGGCGCGGTTCGGCCAATGGATGAGCAGAAGATCGATGTAATCGGTGCCAAGCCTGTCGCGGCTTTCGGCGGCGGCGCGGGTGATCGAGTCGGCGGTCAACTGGTCGCGCCACACCTTGGTGACCAGGAAGATCTGATGGCGCGCCACGCCGGAATCGGCGATGCCGCGGCCGACGTCCTCTTCATTGTCGTAGATGGACGCCGTGTCGATGTGTCGGTAGCCGATCCCGATGGCCTGGCGCACCATGTCGCGGCAGGTGCGTCCCTTAAGCCGCCAGGTGCCGAAACCGAGAGCCGGCACCTTCACGCCGCGGATGTCGAGAACCTTCATGCGATCCTCCCATTACCGCCTGTCTTCCCCGAACCATGATAGGATCGGAGGACAGGGCCGGTAAAGGGCCGTGGGCATCGCGCTAGTCGTTATCGAACGTCAGTGCCGTTCCGTTGATGCAATAGCGGAGCCCGGTGGGCGGCGGCCCGTCCTTGAATACATGGCCGAGGTGACCTCCGCACTGGGCGCAATGGACCTCGGTACGGGGGTAGATAAGCTTGAAGTCCGTCGAGGTGTCGATGGCGTCGGCCAGCGGCTGAAAGAAGCTCGGCCAGCCTGAGCCGCTGTCGTACTTGTGCTCGGAGGAAAACAGCGGGGCCCCGCAACCGGCGCACCGGAAGGTGCCGTCGCCGTATTCCTTGTTGAGGGGGCTGCTTCCCGGCGGCTCTGTGCCATGTCGGCGCAGGATGTCGTACTGCTCCGCCGTTAGGGTCCGACGCCACTCGGCCTCGCTCTTCTCGTTCGTCGATCTCGCCATTGTCGCCTCGCTGCCGGCGTTGCCTTACTTCGATAAGAAGTGGATTGGCGCGGCCGATTTCAATCCCATCCATTTTCCTTGTGACTCGTCCGACCTAAGGCGTTATTCCTGGCGGCCAGAGGGGGTGCGCCCCGCACAACGCCAATCCAGGGGAGCCGGGCATGGCCGATAAATTCGATCTGATCATCCGGGGAGGAACGTGCGTCACGCCGTCGGGGCTCACCATTACCGACATCGGCGTGCGGGACGGTCGCATCGCGGCGCTGGGGGATCTTGGTCAAGCGGCCGGTGCCGACAATTTCGACGCGCGGGGACTGCACGTGCTGCCCGGCGTCATCGACACCCAGGTCCATTTCCGCGAGCCGGGGATGGAGCACAAGGAGAATCTGGAAACCGGCACCGCCGCGGCGGCGCTGGGCGGTGTCACCGGCGTCTTCGACATGCCCAACACCAAGCCGCTGATCGCCGATACCGAGACATTCACAGAAAAGTGGCGCAACGCCCGTGGCCGGTTGTGGTGCGACGCCGCCTTTTTCGTCGGGGCAACGGCAAGCAACGCCAACGAGCTGGCCGCGCTGGAACGGCTGGACGGCTGCGCCGGGGTCAAGATCTTCATGGGCAGTTCGACCGGCGACCTGTTGGTTGACGACGATGCCGATCTCGGGCGCATTCTGGCGCAGGGCTCTCGCCGCTGCTCGGTCCATGCCGAGGACGAGGCGCGGTTGCGCGAGCGTAGGGGAATCGCCGAAAAGGCGGGCGATCCGGCCGTGCACCCTGAATGGCGCGATGTCGAGACGGCCGTTCGGGCGGTCAAGCGGTTGCTTCGGCTTTCCCATGCTTCGGGGCGCCGCGTTCATGTGCTGCACATCACCTCGGCCGAGGAGATGGCGATCCTGCGCCGCCGCGAGGATACGGTGACGGTGGAGGTCACGCCGCAGCACCTGACCCTGGCCGCGCCCGAGGCCTACGAGCGGCTGGGCACCCTGGCTCAGCAGAACCCGCCGATCCGCGACGCCCGCCACCGCGACGCCTTGTGGGCGGCGGTCAGCGACGGACTGGTCGATTGCCTGGGGTCGGACCACGCGCCGCATACCCGCGAGGAGAAGGACAAACCCTATCCGGCTTCCCCCTCGGGCATGCCGGGGGTGCAGACCCTGGTGCCGGTGATGCTCGATCACGTCCATGCCGGCAGGCTGTCGATCGAGCGCTTCGTGGATCTGACCAGCACCGGACCCGCCCGCATCTTCGGCATTGCCGGCAAGGGCCGCACGGCGCCGGGCTACGATGCCGACTTCACCATCGTCGATCTGCGCGCCAAGCGCACCATCAGCAACCGCTGGATCGTCAGCCGTTGCGGCTGGACGCCGTTCGACGGCATGAAGGTGACGGGCTGGCCGGTCGCCACCGTGGTGCGCGGCGTCATGGTGGCCCGCGACGGCCAACTCCTCGGTCAGCCGAGCGGCACCGCCATCCGCTTCCTGGAAACCTGCTGAACGACGGTTCCGTCTAGCTCGGCGCCGCCAGATAGCGGTTGGCGCGGCGCTCGAAGGCCTGCCAGACCTGCAGGAACAGGTAGGTCAGCAGCATGTAAAGCACGCCGGCCGACAGGTAGGCCTCGACCGGCTGGTAGGTGCGGGCGTTGACGAGGCGGGCGATTCCGGTCAGCTCGTAGAGCGTGATGGTGCTGGCCAGCGCCGTGCCTTTCAGCATGAAGATGATCTCGTTGCCGTAGGCCGGAATGGCCAGCCGGAAGGCGCGCGGCAGGATGATGCGCCGATAGGCCATGACCAGCGACATGCCGATGGCGCGCGCCGCCTCGACTTCGCCCCTCGGCACCGCCTGGATGGCGCCGCGCAGGATCTCGGCGGAATAGCCGCCGGTGTTGAGCGCAAAGGCGATCAGGGCGCACCAGTAGGCCTCCCTGAACACGGGCCACAGAAAGGTGTCGCGGACGAGGTCGACCTGGGCCAGCCCGTAATAGATGAAGAAAAGCTGGACCAGAAGCGGCGTGCCGCGGAAGAAGAAGATGAAGCCGTAGGCCGGATAGCGCAGCCACGGGAGGTGCGATACCCGCATGATGGCGACCGGCAGCGCGATGAAGAATCCGAAGAAGACCGACAGCACGACAAGTTGCACGGTCAGCCAGGTGCCACCCAGGATACGGCCGAAATAGCGGAAGATGACGTCGTAGTTGAGGGTCCACAGCACATAGAGAATGACAACGACGAGCAGGGCGGTAAGCGTGTAGAACACGCCCTTGACGATCCGGGTCAGGAGTCTGACGGCATCGGGCTCCATCCCTGGCTCCTTACCGGACGGCCCTTGGGAGGCCCTTGTTGGCCCAGGCCTCTAGCGGCGCCTGGACCCGCATCGAAAGCACGGTGAGGGCCAGGTAGATCAAGGCCGCCACGAAATAGAAAAGGACGGTGTTCTTGGTGGCCTGGGCGGCGATGCCCGAAACCCGCATGATGTCGTTGAGGCCGATCAGCGAAACCAGCGCCGAATCCTTCATCAGTACGAGGTACAGGTTGCCCAAGCCCGGCAGCGCCAGGCGCCAGACCTGCGGCAGGGTGACGCGCCTGAAGGTCAGCCAACTGCCCATCCCGAAGGACCGGGCCGCCTCGATCTGGCCTTTGGGAATGGCAAGGATGGCGCCGCGGAACACTTCGGTGGCGTAGGCCCCGAACATGAAGCCGAGCGCCACGACGCCGGCGACGAACGGACTGACGTCGATGTGACCCTCATAGCCGAGTCCCTCGGCAACGGCGTTCACCGCAAACTGCGAGCCGGTGGCGAAAACGAGAATGACCAGGAATTCCGGGATGCCGCGCACGATGCTGGTGTAGATGTTCCCGTAGGCCATGGCCACGGGGTCGCCCGACAGCTTGGCGCCGGCCCCCAGAAGCCCCAGCGCGATGCCGATCGGCAGCGCCGCGATGGTGACCAGAAGGGTGATCAGCGTCCCGGTGAACAGCAGGTTGGCGTAGGGAAGAACGGTTTCCATTCGGTGCGAAGTGAAGAGGCCCGGATCGTATCCCGGGCCTCTCGATATCCGTCAGCCTCAGTAGATGTCGAACGGGAAATACTTCGCGTTGATCTTCGCGTAGGTCCCGTCCTCGCGGATCGCTTTAAGGGCCGCGTTCAGCTGCTGGCGCAGTTTGTCCTCACCCTTGCGCACGGCGATGCCGATCTCGTCGCTGCGGTTGAACGCCTCGCCGAAGAAGTCGAAGTCCTTGCCGGCGTCGGATTGCAGCCACTCGTAGTTGACCAGCATGTCGCCCAGCACGGCGTCGAGGCGGCCGGTCGCCAAGTCGATGTAGGCGTTCTCCTGGGTGTCGTAGACCTTGATGTCGACGACGCCCTTCATATTGTCCTCGAGGTAGATGGCGGCGATGGTGGCGCGCTGGGCGCCGACCGTCTTGCCCTTGAGGTTCTTGACGTCCAGGTTCGAACCCTTCTTGGCGATGTAGCGCAGGCTGTTGGAATAGTAGCGGTCGGTGAAATCAACGGCCTGCTTGCGCTCGTCGGTGATCGACATGCTGGCGATGATGGTGTCGTACTTTTTGGCCAGAAGGCCGGGAATGATCCCGTCCCAGTCCTGGGTGACCCATTCGCACTCAACCTTCATCTTTTCGCAAAGGGCGTTGCCGATATCGACGTCGAATCCCATCAGCTTGCCGTTCGGGTCGATCTGGTTGAACGGCGGATAGGCGCCCTCGGTACCCATGCGGATCTTTTCGGCGGCCATCACCTGACCGGAAACCAGCAGCGCGGCGGTCACGAGAAGTGCAAGCTTGTTCATGAATTCTCCCCTATTGGTCTCTGTTGCATCGGCGGAACCGTAACCGTCCACCGATGAGGCCTTCCTCCTCAAGGTTCCAACTGGATCGCGGGTGCAGGTCCCCCGTCCCGCAAGGTGTCGCGTAGTTTCGGTTGGCCGCCGCGGACAGTCAAGGTGAACGTAAAAAGAGCAGGCGAGCGAGGAAGAGGGCGAAAATCACGAACGCCAAGGTCCATGCCGCGGCCGCCCCGGCCAGCAGTGTGATCGTCGGCTCGATCCACGAGGCCAGCACTCGGAAAATGGCGGCCACCGACACCAGCCCGATGGCGGCGAGCAGCAGCGGCGGTACGGCAAGCGGACGGCGAAGGCGCTGCAGCGCGGTTCGCCCCATCACCGCCAGCGACAGAACCCCCAATCCCCCGACCATCGTCCCGTGGGCGGCATTAAGCGGGGTCGACAGATCGAATCCCCGGGCCGCCGCTTGCACCAAAAGGCCGACGGCCAGCCAGGCATACCCGAGATGGAGGACGGAAGCTTCGGTGACGTCGATCACCTTCCACACTTGCCAGCGCATCAGGCGGATGACGATGATGACGGCAACCATCGCGCTGAGCAGGGCGCTGATGGGTATCGCCCAGAGGAATCCGTCCAGCACCGCGATTCCGGCCAACCCGGCAACGCCGGCCCGCTCCAGCGACGGCTGGGCGGCGCCCTTCAAATAGCTTCCCTTGCGTTGCAGGGCGCCCGACGTTGCCGCTGCGATCAATCGGCCGCCCATGGCGAAGAGGAGGAGAGTGACGAGATCGATGCCAAGCAATAGGCCGCGCTCCTCGCCTTCCGCCAACCACCCGGCGCCACCCAGGTGATAGAGACCCTGGGCGAGCACGAAGACAGCGACAATGACGCCAAACATGCCGTTGCGCCAACTCTTGGCGGCGCGCAGGAAGGGCAGCCCGGCCAGGACGAAGAGGACGGACGGATAGGCAAGGTCCACGACGACCGTGACAGGTAGGGGCAAACTGGCACCGAAATGGGTGATCCTTCCGACCAGCCAAAGGCCGAAGGCAACGAGGATGGCCCGCCGCGATCCTTTGGTGATCAGATAGCCGCCGACCACGGCCAGGGCATAGCCGAAGATCATCTCGTGAGCGTGCCAGCCGACGGGGGTCGGCCGCCAAGAGGGAAGCCATCCCACGTATTCGAGCACCCACACCGGCACGGCGATTGCCGCATAGAGGGCGGCGGCGGGGAAGAACAGCGGAAACGCTTGGAACCCCCGACGGAGCGCCCGCTGGGGAGGTTGTGATGATCCGTCGTTTGCAGCCATCGCGGTGTCGTCGTTTCCGTGCATTGGACTTCATATTTATGGTGTTCCCCGGGCAATATCGATGCGCAATGTTGACCATCGGGCGCTTGACCGGCACGTTGCCTGCCGCCATCCTGAGGCGCCGCTACGCCTTTCGGCTTGAATGAGGCCTTTCCTTCGTGACCGTCCCCATCCTTCACGGCATCGTTCTGGCCTTTGGCCTGATCCTGCCGCTGGGGCCCCAGAACACCTTTGTGTTGGCCCAGGGGGCCAGCCAGCCGTCCCTGTGGCGCGCCTTGCCGGCGGTGGCGGCGGCCGGGTTGTGCGACACCCTTCTGATCCTGTTGGCGGTGTTCGGCGTGTCGGTGGCGGTACTGGGCATCCCCTGGCTGCGCGCCGGGATGGTGGCGGGCGGCGTCGTCTTCCTCGTCGTCGTCGGTGTGCTGCTATGGCGAAACGGCGGTGCCGCATCGGAAGAAGGAAACGCGGCTGGGGCCTTCTCGGCACGCCGGCAAATGGCCTTCGCCACCTCGGTTTCGCTGTTCAATCCGCACGCCATTCTCGATACGGTCGGCGTCATCGGTCCCAGTTCGCTGGCCTACGGCGACGGAGAACGCATTGCGTTCACCATCGCCTGCATCGGCGTCTCTTGGGGCTATTTCCTGTTTCTCGCCATCCTTGGGCGGGTGGTTTCCAACATCCGGGGATTCAGGCGACTGCTTACGCGCGGCAGCGCCGTCATCATGTGGGGCACAGCCGTCTATCTGGCCTCCACATTGATCTAGAAGCGCCTTCCCTCGGGGAAGCGGTGTCCACGTCCTTACCGGGCGGCGAAGCCGCAACTCAGAGAAATTCAATAAAATCGGCCAATGCTTTAGAATGGGCGCCGAAGGTCGGCCGTTGGCGGGCGAGGAGGAGACCATGGCGAAAGCGGAGCGATTCACGGCCCTGGTGTTGGAAGAGGCGGACGGTGAGATTGCGGCAGGCATCCAGGAACTCGACGAGGGCGCGCTGCCGGAAGGCGACGTGACCGTCGCCGTCGCCTATTCCACCGTCAACTACAAGGACGGGATGATCCTGGGCAGAGTCGGTCGTTTGGTGAAGAGTTACCCGCACATTCCCGGCATCGATTTCGCGGGCACCGTCGAATCGTCCACCTCGCCGGCCTTCAAACCGGGCGACCCGGTCATCCTTACCGGCTGGCGGGTCGGCGAAGTACGCTGGGGCGGTTATGCGACGCGGGCGCGGGTCAAATCCGATTGGCTGGTGCATCTGCCGGCCGGGCTGTCCCTTCGCCAGAGCATGGCCATCGGGACCGCTGGGCTTTCCGCCATGTTGGCCTTGATGGCCCTCGAAGAACACGGGCTCAGTCCGTATGACGAGGGAGAGGTGCTGGTTACCGGCGCCGCTGGCGGGGTGGGGAGCATCGCGGTCGCCCTGCTCTCGGCGCTCGGCTATCGGGTGGCGGCGGCGACGGGCCGGGTCGAGGCCCACGATTACCTGC
>JAVEYE010000055.1:0-14548 GCA_034003665.1 Rhodospirillales bacterium
GACAAGCCTTCCCGCGGCAATGTCGCCGCTGACAAACCGATCCGTCTTCCTTATATGGTTGTCATGGACACCAGCCCCTCCGTACTGGCCGGATTTCCGACGATTCTTGATTCCGGCGATCCGGCCGTCGCCGAGACCCTCAACCCCGACGGCAAGGGGGGATTCTTCCTGCTTGCCTGCCACGCCGGACGGACCATTCCGAGATCGCTCGGCACCCTCGGGCTGGACGAGACGGCTCTTTCCACTCACATCGGATGGGATATCGGCGCCGGCGACGTCGTGCGCCGGCTGTCGCCGCGACTGGATGCACCCGCCGTTCTCGCCACTTATTCACGCCTTGTCATCGATCTGAACCGGCTGCCCGGCGCTGTCGACTCCATCCCGGGCGAGAGCGACGGCACCATCATTCCCGGCAACCGCGATCTTGACAACGCCGCCCGCACCCGGCGCATCGACGAAATTTTTTGGCCTTACCACAATCGTGTGGCCGAAACTTTCGCGGCCCGCTGGAACGGCGGTCACCCGACCGCGCTGGTCGCCATCCACACCTTCACGCCGCGTCTCAAGGGCGGACTGCCCCGGCCCTGGGAGGCCGGAATCCTGTGGAACCGCGACGACCGGCTGGCCCTGGCGCTGATCCGTCACCTGCGGGACCGGGGCGTTCGGGTCGGCGAGAACGAGCCCTATTCGGGACGGTATTTCGGCTTCTCGATGGATTACCACGCCGGCGATGCCGGGGTGCCGCACGTCGGTATCGAGATCCGCCAGGACCTGGTCGACTCGCCCGGCGCCGCCGACCGCTGGGCCGACCTGCTGGCCGACGCGCTGCGCGCCGGCAACCCTTCGTGGGCGGGCCCCTGACATGGCGGCCGGCCATCCCTCGTTCACCGTCGGCATCGAGGAAGAGTACCTTCTGGTGGATCGTCGGACGCGCGACATTGCGACCGAACCGCCGGCGGCAATGATCGAGGAATGCCGTTCCCTGATCCGCAACCTGGTGCGCCCGGAACTGCTGCGTTCGCAGATCGAGGTCGGCACCCGCGTCTGCCACACCATCGCCCAAGCGCGCGACGAGTTGGCCTGGCTGCGCGGCACCGTCGCCGGCGTGGCCGGCAACCACGGGTTGGCGCCGATCGCCGCGTCGACCCATCCGTTCTCGGAATGGCAGGGCCAGCGGCATACCGACAAGGAGCGTTACCACATGCTGGCGCGCGATCTGCAAGCGGTGGCGCGCCGGTTGCTGATCTGCGGCATGCACGTCCACGTCGGCATCGACGACGACGACCTGCGCATCGATCTGATCAATCAGGCCTGCTATTTCCTGCCGCACCTGCTGGCGCTCAGCACCTCCTCGCCGTTCTGGCGCGGCGAGGATACCGGCCTCAAATCCTATCGGCTCAGTGTCTTCAACGAGCTGCCCCGCACCGGCCTTCCCGAATACTTCGAATCGTTCGGCGAATACCATCGTCACGTCAGGATTCTGACCGACGCCGGGCTGATCACGGATGGCTCGCTGCTTTGGTGGGACATCCGGCCCAGCGCCAATTTCCCGACCATAGAAATGCGCATCACCGACGTCTGCACCCGGCTGGACGATGCCGTCACCATCGCCGCGCTGTTCGTGTGCATCGTCCGCATGCTCCATCGCCTGCGTCGCGTCAACCAGCGGTGGCGGCGGTATTCGCGGATGCTGATCAACGAGAACCGCTGGCGGGCCCAGCGTTACGGTATCGACGAGGGGTTGGTCGATTTCGCCAAGGGCCGGATCGTCCCGTTCCCGGACTTGCTGGACGAACTGATCGAATTGATCGACGAAGACGCCGAGGCTTTAGGTTGCCGGGCGCAGGTGGAAAACGTCCGCCAAATCATGCGCGAGGGCACCAGCGCCCACCGGCAGATCGAAATCTACGCGCGGGCCGTCATGGCCGGAGCCGATTCGGCGGAGGCCCTTCGGGCGGTCGTCGATTGGCTGATCGAGGAGACGGCCGTCGACCTCTGACTTGCCCCCCGCCGTCACGCCGCCTGCATGCGTTTCCGGATCGCCGCCTTGAGCGAGGCCAGCAACTCGCGGCCAACCATGCCTCCGTCGCCAGAAACCTTGTCGCGCAGCACGGCGCGCATGGCGTCGATGTGGGCGCGGACGATTTCGACCATGTTGTCGTCCTCGCGGCAGTTGGCCCCGGTGGCGTCGTAAAGCATCTTGCCGAAGATCGAGATCAATGGATAGCCGAACGTCCCGCCCTGTCCCCTGAGCTCGTGGGCCAGCATGTTGATGTCCTCGAAATAGCGGCGGCGGCCCGACGGCTGTTCGAGCGCCTGCTCGCAAAGACGCCCGAGCTTGGTCAGATAGCCGCGGGCCCATTCGGTGAAGTCGAGGGCCGCCCGCTGCAGCTGGGCCTCGGCCTCCTCGAGCAGGTTGAGCGGAATTTCGCCGTTCCCGCTGACGCCCAGTCCGGCCACCTTGTCCCTCAGGCGGTTCGAAAGACGGAATTCCCACACCTCGGTCGGCATTTCGGGTTTGACCACGCGATCGGCTGAATAGACGATGGCGATGTTGGCTTCATCAATGACCCGGCGTTCCTGGCCGGGAGGAGACAAATTGCGCCGGCGGCGGTTGGGGCCGAAGTAGCTTTGCGTCGCGATGTAGGGACGCGGATGATCGATGACCTGGAGCAATCGCTTGTAAACGGATTCCGCGGAAAACGGCTTGGCCAGGAATTCGTTGGCGCCAAAATCGCGCGCTTCGCCCACATAGTGGGCATCGGCCGCGCCCGACAGCATGATGAAAGGCA
Organism: Rhodospirillales bacterium; assembly: GCA_034003665.1. GTDB lineage: Bacteria > Pseudomonadota > Alphaproteobacteria > Rhodospirillales > Shumkoniaceae > Shumkonia. Next base: position 2,793 of record JAVEYE010000055.1, read on the forward strand.
GAAATCGGTTGGGCGAATCCTTGCCGGTCCGTATCCAGCGCAGCAGCAGAAGCCCGTCCACAGGGGTCATCAGCAGATCGGAAATCACCAGGTCGAAGTCCCGCAGGCCACGCAGTTCGCCGGTCCGTTCGGACAACTTGAGGATTTCCACCGCCTCGGCGCCGTTCTTCGCCGTCTCGATGTAGCCGACTTGAAACTGCCGCAGTACGGTCTCGAAGACCGTGCGGATGTAATGGTTGTCCTCGACGAACAGGACGTTCAACCGCTGGAAGTCGTAAATCGCCACGCGGTCCCCCCTTTGTTTTCTTGCTGTTCCCCAGCATGGTCTTATTTCCTAATCCTTAACAACCCCTTACCATGACGGCAAGAGCGCCGAGCCGGCACCCGCCCGACGCGTGACAATGGCGGCGAAATGCCGCTTGCGCGCTCCCAGGGGGGCAATTATGGTCCGCCTTCCCGGCCGGACGCCGCGGGTCGTGCGGCCTCTTCGGAAGACACATCGGAAAGGGAACCCATCATGGCGGAAGTTGGCGGCATCGCGTCGGATCGGCTGCGCTCCATCGTCGAACGAATCGAAAAGCTGGAAGAGGAAAAGGCCGCGCTGGCCGCCGATATCCGCGACGTCTATGCCGAGGCCAAGGGCAACGGTTTCATATTCCCTCTATAAAACGTAGTGTGTGTGTTATTACAAAGTGTTACACAAACCGTCCGTAATATGGCGTGTATTTTGAAGTTTTCAGGATACACTTTCATGAGCATATGGAGAGATCCCCTATGGCCGATGCAGAGACCGGAGTAAGCGTTGGCGGTATCGCCGCCGACCGTTTGCGCAGTTTCATCGAGCGAATTGAAAGACTTGAAGAGGAAAAGAGCGCCCTTCAGGCAGATATCAAAGATGTATATGCAGAAGCAAAAGGAATTGGCCTGGAACCCCGCATTATACGTCAAATTATTCGACTTCGAAAAAAAGAACAATCTGAGAGACAAGAAGAGGAAGCATTATTGGATGTTTACAAAAGGGCGATAGGGATGGAATGACATCTCTGTGATTGCTAAATATTTTACTATCAAACTCCAGCCTCTCTAACTTCTCGAAGCGCCCTGTTAAAAAAGTGACGGGTAGCTTGCTCGCGGGCCGTGGCGTCGCTCAGGACGATGTTCTTCATCTCGTTCTCGCGTTGGAACATCCGGATCGCCCCCTGGAAGAAGGCTTGGCTGAAAGCCGAAAACACCACGTCGGGCGGATTGTTCCTCAGCATTTCCTTCAGGTCGTCGTCCAGGATTTCCCGATTGACCTGCTCGAAACGGAGGAAGTCGTCGCGCGTGAATTCCGTCCCGTGACGATCGTTGAACGCCTTGATGATCTCCGATAGGGATTTCTCTTCCTCCTCCGTGTAGGGCTTCGCTGCGAACTCGCTGATGGGCTTCAGGTCCTCGTGATCACCGGGCTGGAGCGAGGCGGTCCCCTCCTCCTTCTTCTGCACCTTGAAGGCCTGCAAGCGGAGCATGTCCTCGGTGATCTCGATGTCGGCCGGGATCTCGCGGTTCGGCAGCAGCCGCACCAGCCAAGCGGCATATGAGTAGAGCTTCTCCAGGTTCGTGTCGCCCAGCTGAATCACCTGGGCCACGAAGCTGTAGAAGCGCATGTAACTCCTTAGAAGCTGCCGGAATTCTTCCCTGCGGCCCTCGTCATCCTCGCTCTCAAAACGTCCGACGGCCTGCCTGACAAGCCCTTCGAGGCGGGCCCGATCATGGGTGTCGAGCGCCCCCTTGTAGAAGGTCTCGGCGAATCGATCGATTTCCTCCGGATCAAGGACACCGAAGGTCTTGAGACGCCCCTCAAGCACGTAGATCTGGTTCGGGTCTGAGTTCGCCTCGAGACTCGTAGCCTCGTAGAACGGCTTGAAGGCGGTCTGGATGTCCTCGACGGTGTTCTGGAAATCAAGGACAAAGGTGTTGTCCTTCCGCGGATGGATACGGTTGAGACGGGAAAGGGTCTGTACTGCCTGCAGTCCAGCGAGTTTGCGGTCCACATACATCGCGCAGAGTTTAGGCTGGTCGAAGCCGGTCTGGTACTTCTCCGCTACGATCAGAACCTGATAGGCGTCAGTGTCGAACCGACGCGGCAGCTCAGTTTCGCCAAAACCGTTCACCTCGGCCTCGGTATAGATCTGCCCATCGATGTGCAGGTCCCCCGAGAAGGCGACAAGCGCCCGAACGTCTGCGTATCCGTGGGTCTTGATGTAGTCGCGCACCCCGAAATAGTACCGGAGAGCCTGCTCGCGACTGCCGGTAACGATCATCGCCTTGGCTTGGCCGCCGATCCCGCCCTTCACGTGACGACGGAAGTGCTCGATGACTACCTCAACCTTCTGCCCGATCGCAGTCGGGTGAAGGTTGGCAAAGCGCGCGACCCTCCGCTGGGCCTGGCGACTGTTCAGTTCCGGATCGTCCTCAATGGCCTTCTCAAGCTGGTAGTACGCCTTGTAGGTCATGTAGTTCTGGAGGACATCGAGAATGAACCCTTCCTCGATCGCCTGACGCATCGAGTAGAGGTGAAACGGCCGCGGCAGGCCGTTGGCCCCCTTGGTGCCGAACCGCTCCAAGGTCACGTTGCGTGGCGTGGCGGTGAAGGCGAAATAACTGATGTTCGGCTGTGGGCCGCGAGCCTTCTGGTACTCGGCAATCAGGTCCTCTATTTCGCGTTCGGAATCGTCATCCTCGCGCGTAAGCGCGTCCGACATCGCCTGCGCGCTTTTGCCGGACTGGCTGCCGTGGGCCTCGTCGATGATGACCGCAAACTTGCGGTTCCCCTGGCCGGACAATTCCTTTAGATGTTCGGTGGAGAATTTCTGGATCGTGGTGACGACGATCCGCGCGCCACTCTTCAGAGCGGCCTTCAACTGGCGCGATGTCCCGTCGATCTTCTTCACCACGCCCTTCGTCTGTTCGAATTGCGACACAGTATTCTGGAGCTGGCGATCGAGCACGACCCGGTCGGTCACGATGACTGCCGAATTGAAGATCGGCTGGTCAGCATCGTCGTGCAGGTTAATCACCTGATGGGCCGTCCACCCGATTGTGTTCGATTTTCCCGATCCAGCTGAATGCTGGATGAGGTAGTTATTGCCTGATCCGAATTTGCGGGCGTGCACCATCATCTTCCGCACCGCGTCCAACTGCTGAAACCGCGGGAAGATTAACGTTTCCCGCACTTCGCTTCCGCCGTTCGTGGTTGGACTCTCCTGGCGCTCCAGGTGCAGGAAACGTCCAATGATGTCGAGCAGCACCTCGCGGGAAAAAACGGCTTTCCCTTCGGGCAAGTCCGCATACAAGTACGCAACCCGAAAATCGCCCTGTATGTCGGGGTTCCCGGCACCGCCGTCACGGCCACGGTTGAACGGCAGGAATCGTGTCTTGCCGTTCCGAAGACGTGTCGTCATCGACACGTTGTCCTCGTCCATCGCGAAATGGACAAGGGCGCCGCGCTTGAAGGTCAGCAGCGGTTCGCCCGCCGGTGAACGATCGTGCCGATATTGCCGTTCGGCGTGACGAAAAGTCGATCCCGTCAACAGGTTCTTGAGTTCCAGAGTCGCAACTGGCAAGCCATTCAGAAACAGGGCGACATCGATCGCGTTTTCCGATCGCCGGCTATATCGCAATTGCCGGATCACGGAGAGGATGTTGGCCTCGTATCGCCGGACAAGATCGGCGTTCAATCCGGAAGCAGGTTTGAAGAAACACAGCGAGAACTGTATGTTCGGGATCAGCCTCAGCCCCCGCCGCAAAACATCGAGGGTGCCGCGGTCCCTTAAGGCTCTTTCCAACTGCTTGAAGAACTCTACTTCCGCCGAGGTCGCATACTGCGCCTCAAGCTTCTGCCACTCTTCGACTTGGTTCTCCTTCACGAATTCAAGGACCAAAATACGGTCCATCGCCGATGCCCGGTCAAAATCATCCGGCATCCGCTCGACGTAGCCTTGTAACTCGACGAGTGCTTGGTTCAAGCGAACCTCAAGAGCCTCTTCGTGATGGACTGTGTCCTCGGAAAAGCCCCTGACCGACCGGTAGCCTCGCTTGGGTTGATCGTAGGATGTCATGGCTGCCACGCTCCCATGTTTTCTATCTCGGCAACAGCGCCGATGAGCGCGGTGCGCAACGCCAACATGGCGGCCTGCAAATGAGGAAGGCTGATGTAGGCCTCGAAGTCGATGGGAGTATCACTTCCAGCCATGGGCCTGTGATATTCGCCATACCGAAATGCGGTCGATTGCGGATCTATCGATGCAAGTTCCCTGAGCCGCCTCACGATCCACTGAGGAACGTCTTGCTCATACCGTGTCTCTACGATTTCAACGAAACTATCCGTAAGCTCAACGAGGTCATGAGTCCGTTTCTTCTGTGGCAGCGCCGCCTTGAGGATGAGTTCACAAGAGTGCCGATAGAGAAATAGTGCCGCATTCGCGATGCGGTAGTCTGCGATCCGCTTGTCCTTGATTGCCTCGACCAACTCATCTGCGGCCGCAAAATATTCCTCAGCAAGCGATGCGATGTCGGCTTGCATCATGCCACCGAAGGCAAACCCATGTGGACCAGACCATTCATCCTCGCGCGCGTGATGCGCTGCGAGTTCTTCGAAGAGTGGCCGCGTCATGGCCTCCTCGGTGAAGATATCAGCATCCACCATCATCGTACGTACATGCCCCGTCCCATGGTGTGGGTCGTTCGGTGGCGTTGTCCCACCTCATTCGCCATCTCCTGATATCGGCGCCCAGATCTGTTTCAATGGAAGCTTAGCCCGGGTTTCGTCCGACAGTTCGCCGTACGTCCGAAACAGCGCCTTCAGCAGGTCGGGCATACGCCACAGTCGCAGCCTGAAGAAATTGTTGTCCAATTCCTTCTGCGCCGCAGCATTCACACCACCGATACTGACCAACAGCCCCGTCCGGGCCTGCGTGTTCGAGACCGATCCGATCAGCTTCAGGACAACGTCGTGATTGGCCGAGCCGTCCCCGGATTTTACCTGGACGCAAATCCGGTCTTCGCCGAGGCCGAGAGTTCCGCCAGCCGCGAGAATATCCACCCCTCCGTCGGGTCCTGGCGGGGACACCTTGGTCGTGTATCCTTCGACCCGCAGCATCTCCGCGACAAGATCAGCCAAAGCGTGACCTGCGAATTCGGATTTGATCAGTGAGACGATTTGTTGGTTGGCGAGATCCTCGATGTCGGTGGCGTAATCCTCCGCCTCAGGCCCTTCCTCAACCAGGTGCTTTGATGCAACGCCCTGCTTCCCCAGCAAGCCGCCGGGATCAACCCCGGCTTCGAGGATATTCTGAACCCGTTTGAGGGCCGAGTTCCGTTTGATTTCGCAGATCGTCATGAAGGCACCGAACGAATACCGCAAATCCTGCTTGAAGGCATCCCGCGGCAGCGATTCCGTGTGCCATTTGACCGGCCGGGAATGCCGGTACGGGTCGTCGGCGTCAAAGGCGTAATCGCCCGTCACGTCGCCGATTGCTACTCCGTCCGAAAGTTTCAGAGGCATGACCACCAAGTCGCCGATTTGGATGGTGTGAGCAAACTGGTTGAGCTGCGCCGCGAAGTTCTTGAGCCGATTTTCGCCATCGTCAGGCTTGATCTGCTTCAGATACGCCAGGATTGCGTCGCGACCCTTGTGTGGCGTCAGGTTCCCAACTTCCTGGAATCCTGGCAAAAGCCGACTTTGTTCGATCGCCGCAAGCTCGCGTTCGCCTTGTTTGCCAGCACGGACAATCCAAAGACGGGTCATGATGAGGCCTCCGCAATTTTTCTGGGATCGATCTGGAAACCAGCGCCTTGGAGCCTCTGTGCAAGTTTGGGTACAATTTCGCGGACGTGATCGTTGAATTCGATATACAGGATGCCGGCCGCGTCCGAGGGCATCTCCAACGCCCCTTTTTTCAAGATGACCATCCGAGAACGGCTCAACGCCGCCATCACCATCCCCATCTCGAGGATGACGTTCTGGCGTGCCCTTGGCTGTTTTTCGGTTTCGCCCGCGGCTTTCGAATACCCGAAATCGTCGGGTGTCAGGAGGATGATGCCGAACGCCGCCTCGCGATAGATATTCTGCTCCAACGCCTCAATGATCGTTTTACTTTGCCCATCCGAATTCTGAAGAATGAATGGGCGGAGTCCCAGTCTCATTAGGATCAATTCGAGTTGATCTCGAGCATCTCGGTCGTGCCCATGAACGACAAAAATCTTTGCCGATGCGGCCGCGGACACAGGCGTGACCGGAGTTGCCCCCCCCGCGGTGCTGGATAACGCGGTTCGAAAGGCGTCTGGGTTCTTGCCCTGGAATTGGAGTGTTCCTTTACTGGGCCACCAGTTCAAAATCTCGCCCGACCGCGCCCGGAAGCTGTGAAGCCCGCTCTCCGGCCTTTCGCTCCAATCGCCTTGCAAACCACAAGCGCCAACCGCGGCCTTCAGTTCATCCAGCGATCCATGAAATTGCTTCATTTTGCCCCCCAACTTCACTGGCGGTTCATGGAAATAAGCGGCCGAGCTTCGTCTTCGGCCCGCTCCCAATCGGAACCAGGCCGTTCCTTTTCATCCAATCCAGCCAATGACGAAGGTATTTGACGTCGAATTTCTCAGTCTTCTCCGGATGCCATTCAGTAAGAACCGCCTCAATGATCCCGTCATCGTTGAGGCCATGTCCGTCGATCAACGCATCGTTCCAAACAGCGAAAAGAGTCGTGATGGCCTCGACATCGAGTCGCTTGAAACCCTTCAACAAGTCGATCAAGCGGCTCAATTTGTCGAGGCGAGGCCCAAGCATGTCTCGGAGCTCGCGATCATGCTGTCCGGCCTTCTCAAGCGGCTGATATGATACGGGCCCTTCACCGCCGCCCGAAGGTTGGACCGCACGGAAAAACCGGGCAGCCTCGAGCCCCCGCTCGGTATCAGCGATCAACGCCCCATCGAACGGCCCCGCCGCCTCGCGGAGGTAACTTCCGTCCAGCTCGTGAATGCCGGCGTGAACCTCGGCAAGATAGAGGAGCTTCTGGAACTTGACCCGGCCGAACCGCCGAACATTCCGATGACGATGGACAATCTCCGCACCCACAATTACACGGAAACGCTCGCGGTTGGGCTTGGTAGAGACATTCGGCAAACTCTTCTTCGCATCAATCTGGCCGGTGACAGCGGCGGTGATGAGCGCAGCGCGGAATTCGCGTAGGCGTTCGATGCTGCGTTCGGTCAGGGTGATGAGAGAGTCAATACGAGTGACTTCCGCCTCGATATGATCGGCGATTGCCGCTTGCTCCCGGACATCTAGCTTCGGCAGGCGCACCTTGCGGAAGTGGCTGAAATTCATATCCTGCCCGTCCCGGATGAAATTCGAGGTCAATCTTAGCGCCTGAATATAGAGGCTCGATTTCAGAAGTGCCCCGTAGAATCGACCCTCGACATTTGGACCCGGTTTCAAAACCGAATACGACGAACGCACGCTGCCTATCGCGTGGGCACGCTCAAGCCCCCCATCCATACTGCGCATGCTGATCACAAAATCCCCGATCTCGACGTGCTTGCGCATTTCAAGGTTGGTGACGGCCAGTGTGACCTGCCTCTGTTCCAGTTCCTCATACTCCGCCAAGGGAATCACCCCATATTTTTGGGTAGCTGAAAGAAGCTGATCGCCTTCGCGAGCGCGTTCCTTACTTTCGATGAAAAGCGCGGTTGGCGGAACGATTTGCCAATGGGCAGGTATCTTGCCGAGCCAATCGACTCCTGAGTCCTTTGTCGGCACGTACGGATCGATTCCCTTGGTCACCGCATGGGCGATCACGGCCACCCGTTTTTCCTTCAGCAGGGCGATGAAGCGAGTCTTCTTCTCGATCCACTGGTCGATGCGGGCGGTCTCGTGATCGAGAAAGGCCGCGATGGCCTTTTGGGTTTCGGCGTTAGGAAGAGCACATTTGCAATTCAACATCCAATCTGTGTTAATGCTTTCTACTGTCGCCCCTAGCTGGCGCCATTCCAACAGCAAATCATCACTTTGCCCCTCGACCCAATAAATAAAGAACCTCGCATCAATTTTTCTGTTCAGGCAAAATGCCTTCATATCTTGGTTTAATGTTAGACGGCAACCTGCCAGTGCCACGGGAATGCTATGACGAAGGATGCCGGAACGCACAACCATTAGAGGGCTTCCGGGAGCAACGAAAGATGCCGCACTCTCATGCACTGCGTTTTCCGTCACGTAATCCTCAGTCTTGAATATCACCTGTCTTTTCATGTCTTTGGGCGAAACCCAAGGGATTGTGCCTTCCTCCCAATACTCGGATTTCTCCTTGGACGGCGTTCCGCCACCAATCAAGCGGGCTAGATGCTTGAGACGGTATACTGGCCATTCTTTTTTTGAACGCTCTAACCTGGCCGCCTCGAGATGGGAACTCACGACGCTATCTCCGTCAGTAGAGTGGCGATCTCGGCTTCCAGGATTTTCAGCTCCGCATCGATTGCCTCAAGAGGACGAGGTAGGACGTACTGGTAGAAATATCGATTGAAGTTGATCTCATACCCAACCCGACCGACCTGTCCGTCTTTGGCGTCGGTAAATGTCTCATCCACCCAGGCATCCGGAACGAACGGCGTGACCTCGCGGGTCACGAAATCGCGCCAATCTTCCTTTAGCGGAACCAATTCGTAGTCGCGCAGTTCAGGATCGGGTTCGGGGTTGCCGGCCTTGTCAGCACAGGCGTCGGCATTCTCATCCCGTTCGGACAAGGCAGTGAGGATCGCTTTCTTGACGGGCGTGCCGACCTTCAACCCAGCCGCCCGCAGGAGGCCGTTGATCCGCTTGATGAACTCGTCCCGATTCTTCCAATGGATGTAACCGCCGTCGTCACCATCATCGCCGCCGAACGGTGGATCGATGTCGTTCGATGCATCAATCGCCTTTCGGATGGCCTCCTGTTCGGCTTCGGGAAGCTTTTGGAATGCCTTTTCCTCCTTCAGGCGTTTCATACGACGAAGCGAGGTACAGAAATTGAGGCGTAGCGGGCGCTCCACCCTGATCCGACGATAACCGAAGTCCGTGGTGTCGAAGAACTTGGACACCTCGCTCCAATCCTCGGCGGGATCGCCATTCAGCATCTCGGCGTAGATGCGCACAATTTGCCGGCGGGCTTCCTCATGGATTTCTCGGCGTTTGGAGCCCAGGCTTTTGCGCATGGATGTCCAGAACCGTTCTGCGCTCGCGTCGATCAACTGGACCTTGCCGGCACGCTCGGCGGGTTTTCGGTTGTTCAGCAGCCAGACATAAGTCTGAATGCCAGTGTTGTAGAACAGGTCGGTGGGCAGGGCGACGATGGCCTCCACCCAATCGTTTTCCAGCATCCAACGACGGATTTCGCTTTCGCCAGACGCCGCGCCGCCCGTGAACAAGGGCGAACCGTTCATGACGATGCCGATGCGCGAGCCTTGCTCGTCATCCCGCATCTTCGAAATCATGTGCTGAAGGAACAGCAGCTGTCCGTCGGAGACACTCGGAAGCCCGGCGCCGAAGCGACCGTCGACCCCGAGATCAGCGGCTTCGGCCCGGATCGGATCTTGGTACTTCTTCCAATCCACGCCATAGGGTGGATTGGAAAGCATGTAGTGGAAGGTCTTGCCCTTGTGGGCGTCGTTGGTCAGTGTATTGCCGAAGGCGATCTGCTCCGGATCATGGCCGGTGACAAGCATATCGGACTTGCAGATCGCGAAGGATTCCGGGTTCAGTTCCTGGCCGAACAGTTCGACCCGGATCGACGGGTTGAAGTCCTTCAAGGCCTCTTCGGTCAAGGCCAGCATGCCGCCGGTACCCGTTGCAGGATCATATACCCGGCGGATGATGCCGCGGCCGGTCAGTTTCGCGTCGTCATTGGCGATCAGAAGTTCGACGATCAGGCGGATGATTTCGCGGGGCGTGAAATGCTCGCCGGCCGTCTCGTTGGAGATTTCCGAGAACCGGCGGATCAGGTCCTCGAAAAGGTATCCCATCTCGAAGTTCTTGATCCGCTCGGGATGGAGATCGACCTGGGTGAAACGGTCGAATACCTGCCAGAGGATGCCGCCTTCCTTCAGGCGCTTCAACTGGTCTGTGAACAGGAACTTGTCGAGGAAGATGTCGCGGACGTTGCCGGAAAAATTGGTGATGTAGTCGATTAGGTTGTCGTGCAGCTGGCGGGGGTCTTGGCCCTTCAGGCTTTCGAAGGTGAAGGCGCTGAGGTTGTACACCCGGATGTTATCACCGGCGGCGCCGAACAGGATCATGTCCCTGGTGGCTTCGTCTACGCCGTCGGGAAGCCCCTTGGCGGCCTTGAGAACAGCTTGCTTGGTGGGCTCGAGCAGGCAATCCAGGCGACGCAGGACGACGAACGGCAAGATGACTTTGCCGTACTCCGACTGCTTGAAATCGCCGCGCAGGATGTCCGCGATCGACCAGACAAAACCGCCAAGGTTCTGAACTTCGGCGTACGTCGCCGCCATTATTGATCTCCTCGTTTCTTGTTTTCGGCGGCCTGCCGATCAATCCAGGCATCGATATCGGTGCGGCGGAACCGCCATGCACCGCCAACCTTGAAGCCCGGGATTTTCCCATCGGCCGCAAGGCGATACGCGGTCTTCTCGGTCAGTTTGAGATACGCCGCGACGTCCCGAATCGTCATGACGTCGGTATCCATGAGCCTCCCCGCCGGATCGATGTTCTTTTGATGAGAAAATACGGGAAAAATCGGGAAACACCAAGCACAACCGTCGAAGGCACACACCAATCACCACCGCGCTCTTGATCTGTTTGTGAATGATCCCGGTGCGTGGCGTCGGCGGGCAGTTGTGAAACGGGAGCAGATGGGGATAGATGTGTAAGGCGCTTGACCGAGGGAAACGACGATATGGGAGACGGCGAATCCAAGGCTGCCTTTCCGGCCACCATCTATCACTATTGCCCCACAGGGACATTTCTCAAAATCCTGGAGAGCAAGGCGATTTGGCTTTCTGACATCCGCCATATGAGTGACTACAAGGAAGGGCGTTGGGCGTACGAATTAATCGAAGGCGTGATCAAGGAGCGGAGCACCAAGGGACTGGATGGCGGCCTCCCAGAAGTCCTGCTCCGGATGTTCGAGATCTGGAATCTGAGCCGACTTCGGCTTCCCAAAGTGTCAGCCTCTGCCTTTCACAATGAATTCGAAGAAGTCGTCGACGGGAATGCGACCTCGGCCTTCATCGCTTGTTTTTCGGAGGAGGGAGATCTGCTTTCCCAATGGCGCGCGTATGCGGATGATGGACTAGGTGTGACGATTGGCTTTGATCCGGAGAGCTTTGGGCTTGAACCCCGCCCGGCCTACGTGAGCAGGGATCCCCATTCGGCCATAGGCCTTGCCCCGGTCGTCTACGACAGCTGCAACCAGCGAAGGACGATCGAGGCCCGGTTGGAACGCTATCTCACGGATCCACGCTTGGCCACCAAGGCGGAGGAAACGGCCGCGGAATGCGCAGCGGATCTAGGTGCGGTAGGCTTGACCTTCAAGAATCCCTCGTTCAGCGAGGAACGTGAATGGCGGATCATCCACACTCCCATGCGGATGGGACCAGGTGAGATGGACTTCCGAGGCGCCATTACAGATGTTCACTACCGGGTCTCGGGCGGGAACGTCGTGGCCTATTTCCCCTTCTCGTTTGCCGAAACAGCAGATCCGGCGATCAAGGAAGTCGTCCTCGGCCCC
>JAVEYE010000056.1:0-14345 GCA_034003665.1 Rhodospirillales bacterium
GGCGTCGTAGGCGACGACGGCGTCGCCCCGCGAATAGACGGCGGATTCCTTGTATTCCCTGCCGTCCTGGGTGGTGACGTCGAACAGGTGGATCTTGCGATAGCAGGCCAACTCCTCGCCGGTTCGCCCGAAGGCGACGGTGGTATTGAAGATGCGCTCTCCGTCCCGCTCGATGAAGCTGCCGCCGTGCACGAAGATGCCGTGCCGGACCGCCATCTCCCGCAGGAAGGCGTAGGTCTCGCCGCCGGGAACGGGTTCGGCGGCGGCGCGCCGGCCCTGGCTGGTCATGCCGTGGTAGGCGAACATCTCGGGCAGGACCACCATGTCCGGGTTGTCGCTTGCCAGGGCGTCGGCAATCAGTTGCGCGGCCTTGGCGTGGTTGGCGGCCTTGTCGTCGCCGGCATTCATCTGGATCAGCGTAACCCGCATCGCGTTCGGCCCTCATTCTGCATGTTCTTGATGTGGGGCTTCTTAGCGCGATTTCACGCTCCGGTCCAACCGGCGGTCGGTCGGCCCTTAGGAAAAGGCCTGACCCGGGCGGGCGCCAAGCTTGCGCAGGATGATGGCCAGCGGGCAGAAGCCCGTGAAGGCCGACTGGAAGAGGTTGAGGCCGACGAAGGCAGTCAGCCACAGCCAGTTCTGGTTATGCAGGATCGCCAAGCCAACGCTCGCCAAAACGACAATTCCAGCGAATGCGAGTACAATGCGGTCGATCGACATGGTTGCCTCCATGGGGCGGGTTGTAAGAGATGCTTGCCGGCCCATATATATGACGTTATTCTAAATTAGCAATTTCTAATAAATAGGCTGCTATTGGGACGCGCCTAAGAAAGGGATCTTCATGAACCTCCGCACGCTTTTGCGCATCGTCGTCATAGCGGTGGCGGGCGGCCTTCTGGCCGCGCCCGCGCCTGCCCAGACGCCGCCGGTCCTCGACAAAGAGTTTACCGTAAGACTGACGGAGGTGGAGGATCTGAAGGCGGTATTCGCGACGGTAGAAAGCGTCCGCGTCGCCGCGGCCCGCACGCGGATCGGCGGCACCATCACGGAACTGGTCGTTACCGAGGGCACGGCGGTCGAGCGGGGTCAGAAGATCGCCCTGGTGACGGATCCCAAGCTTCGCCTGCAAATCGAGGCGCTGGCATCCCGGATCCAGTCGCTGGAAGCTCAGCGGGCCAATGCCCAGGCGGCCTTTGAGCGGGTGCGCGAGCTGTGGCGGAGCGGTACCGTCGCCAGGGCCCGCTACGACGAGGCGGAAACCAATCTCAACGTTGCCGACCGTGCGCTCGCCGCCATGAAGTCCGAGCGAGACGTCGTTGCCCAGCAGCAGGAGGAGGGTGCCGTCCTGGCCCCCTCGAATGGGCGCGTGCTCAAGGTCAACGTGACCAAGGGCACCAACGTGCAGGCAGGCGACGTCGTCGCCACGCTGACAGCGGAAGCGTACATCCTGCGGATGCAGTTGCCCGAACGGCATGCCCGCTTCATCCATGAGGAACAGAGCGTGCTGGTTGCCCCCCGCGGGGTGGCCTCCACGGCCTTGAAGACCGCCAGCGAAATGCGCACGGGCCGTATCCGCCAAGTCTACCCCGAGATGCAGCAGGGCCGGGTGGTGGCCGACATCGAGGTCGAAGGGCTGGGCGATTATTTTGTCGGTGAACGGGTGGCTGTCTATGTGTCGACCGGCGCCCGGCGGACCTTCGTCGTTCCGTCCGGACTGCTTTTCCAGCGTTACGGCGTCACCTATGCCCGGCTCAAGGGTTTCGGGGATGCGGTGGTGCAGGTCGGGCAGCCGGTTGAAGGCGGCGTCGAGGTTCTTTCCGGTCTCAAGGACGGCGATGTCCTGCTGAACCCGGAGGGGGCCCGATGAAGCTCGGCATTTCCGGCTGGTTGACGCGGGTTTTCATCGGCTCGCCGTTGACCCCGCTTTTGCTGCTGGCCTCGCTGGCTCTCGGCACCATGGCTCTGTTCTTGTTGCCCCGAGAGGAGGAGCCGCAGATAAGCGTGCCGATGGTGGATGTCCTGGTCCGCGCCGATGGGCTGAAGGCGCCCGATGCGGTGGAGTTGGTCACCAAGCCGCTGGAGGACATCGTCAAGAGCATCGACGAGGTCGAGCACGTCTACTCGCAAACGGTCGACGATCGCGCCATGGTGACGGCGCGTTTCCTGGTCGGCACCGACGCGGATCGCGCCATCCTGCGGGTCCACCAGGAAATCCGCGCCCACTACGACGAGATTCCGATCGGCATCCCCGAACCGCTGATCGTCGGCCGCGGCATCAACGATGTGCCGATCGTGACGCTAACGCTCGCCCCCAGGCCCGAATCGGCGGCGCGCTGGAACGACAACGGGCTCCATCACATTGCCGAGGAACTTAAACACGAACTGAACAAGATCGAAAACGTCGGACGCACCTTCATCGTCGGCGGCCGGCCGGACCAGATCCGCGTTGAACCGGATCCCGAGCGCCTGGCCCTCTACGGAGTGACCCTCAACCAACTCGTCGAAAAAGTGAGGAACGCCAATCGCTCCTTCGTGGTCGGCCGCCTGCGCAGCGCCGACCGCTCCGTCGAGGCGGTGGCCGGCCAGACGCTCGCCGGCATCCCCGATGTCGGGCTTTTGTTGATCACCACCCGCGACGGCCGTCCGGTCTATGTCAAGGACGTGGCCGACGTCGTTGTCGGCGGCCGGCCGGACGAACACCGGACCTGGCACATGGTCAATGGCGCCGCCGGTGAACTCGTCTCGGTGCCGGCCGTGACGCTCGCGCTGGCGAAGCGCAAGGGCGCCAACGCCGTGGTCGTCGCCGAGGAGATCCTGGATCGCCTCGACCTGGTGCGCGGCAGCCTGATCCCCGCCGACATCGAGGTCGCCGTCACCCGCAACTACGGCGAAACCGCCAGCGAGAAGGCCGACGAACTGCTATTCCACCTGGGGTTGGCCACCGTGTCGATCGTGCTGCTGATCACCCTGGTGCTCGGCTGGCGCGAAGGCGTCGTTGTCCTGGTGGTCATTCCGACCACCATCCTGCTCACCCTCTTCGCCTCCTGGCTGATGGATTACACGATCAACCGGGTCAGCCTGTTCGCGCTGATCTTCTCGATCGGCATCCTTGTCGACGATGCCATCGTGGTGGTCGAGAACATCGCCCGCCATTGGCGGATGACGCGCGGACGCAGCGCCGTCCAGGCGGCCATCGAGGGGGTCGCCGAGGTCGGCAACCCGACCATCGTGGCGACCCTGACCATTGTTGCTGCCTTGCTGCCGATGATGTTCGTTTCCGGCCTGATGGGCCCCTACATGAGCCCGATCCCGGCCAATGCCTCGGCCGCCATGGTTTTTTCCTTCTTCATTGCCGTCGTCATCACGCCGTGGCTGTTGTGCCGGGTCTGCCGGGTCGCGCCCGGCCGGGTCAAACCCATCCCCGACCACGCCGCCGATTTTGCGGGAGACATCGGCCACGGCGAACACGATCTTGGCCGCATGGGCCGCCTTTACCTGCGAGTCGCCGCGCCGATGCTCAAGGGACGGGTCCGCTCGATCGTCTTTCTCGTCCTCACCGGACTGGCCACCGCCCTGGTCCTCATCGCCTTCGCGACCCGGGACGTCACTGTCAAGCTGCTGCCCTTTGACAACAAATCCGAAGTGCAGGTGGTCGTCGACTTGCCCGAGGGATCGAGCCTGGAGGCCACCGGGCGCGTCCTGATGGCCGCCGCGGCCCGCCTCAGGGATCTCCCGGAACTGACGGACATGCAGGCCTACGTCGGCAGCTCGATGCCCTTCAATTTCAACGGCTTGGTGCGCCACTACTACATTCGCGAGGGGGCCGAGCAGGGTGACCTTCAGGTCAACCTGACGCCGAAGGCGGCGCGCGACCGCGCCAGCCACGCCATCGCGCTCGACATCCGCCAACGCTTGGCCGATCTGCCGGTGCCGGACGGCACCGCCGTCAAGGTAGTTGAGGTGCCGCCCGGCCCGCCGGTTCTGGCCACCCTCCTGGCCGAAATCTACGGCCCCGATCCCGAAACCCGGCGGCAGACCGCCGCCCGGGTGCGGCAGGCCTTCGAGGCCGTGGATTTCGTGGTCGACACCGACGATTCCTTCGGCGTCCCTCCCGAACGGCTGCATTTCAGGATCGACCAGGAGAACCTGGAGTTCCACGGTGTAGAAGAACAGGCCGTCTACGACACCCTGGACGCCCTGTTGGGCGGCGTGTCCGTCGGCTATTCGCATCGCGGCGACGGCCGCAACCCGGTCGAGATCGCCATCCGGCTGCCCCGCTCGGGCCTCCATCCCGGCGAGCGCATCCTCGCCACCCCAGTCGAGGCACCCGGCCCCGCCGCCGACACGGGCGCCAATGTCGAGTTGGGCGATGTCGTGCGCATGACGACCGAGCGGGCAAGCTATCCAATCTTCCGCCACAATGGTCACTTCGCGGAAATGGTGACGGCCGAACTGGCCGGCCGTTTCGAGGCGCCCATTTACGGCATGCTGGCCGTCGAGGAGGAGATCGCACGAATGGACTGGGGGGCGATGGGACCGCCCCGCATCAGCTACCACGGCCAACCGGCCGACCAGCAGGCGACGACACTTCTGTGGGACGGCGAATGGGAGATTACCTATGTCACCTTCCGCGACATGGGGGCGGCCTTCGCGTTGGCCATCCTCGCCATTTATCTGCTGGTTGTGGCGCAGTTCGGCAGCTTCAAGCTGCCCCTCGTCATCCTGGCGCCGGTGCCGCTGACGCTGATCGGCATCGTTTTCGGCCACTGGCTGTTTTCGGCGCCCTTCTCGGCCACCTCGATGATCGGCTTCATCGCCTTGGCCGGCATCATCGTGCGCAATTCGATCCTGCTGGTTGATTTCATCCGCGGCCGTCAGGATTCGGGCGCGCCGTTGCGCGATGTCCTGCTGGAAGCCGGTTCCATCCGCTTCAAGCCGATCTTGCTGACCGCGCTTGCTGCCATGATCGGTGCCGCCTTCATTCTGGCGGATCCGATCTTCCAGGGCCTGGCCATCTCGCTGGTCTTCGGCCTCGCGTCGTCGACGGCGCTCACTCTGCTGGTCATCCCGGCGCTTTACGTGTGGCTGCGCGACGACGGCCTGCCGATGACGATGCACCAAGGTGGCGGCGGGCCAGGGTCGGTTCCGGCCGCGACGAAATAGTGCGGCGGCGGGTCCGGAACGGTCCGGGGCCCGCCGCCTTTCCGGCCCCAGCGCGTTGTCCGTTCGAGGTGCCCCGTGCCATCGCCGAAGACCCCCTTGGACGACCTCGACGCCCTGACCCGGCTGCTCGACGACCGGTTCCGAATTCCCGGCACCTCCATCCGGTTCGGTCTGGACGGCCTGATCGGCCTTGTCCCCGGGGTCGGCGACGCCGCCACCACGGCAGCCGCCCTTTACGTCGTCTGGCGGGCCCGGTCGCTCGGCGCGCCGAAGAGAGTTCTGGCCCGCATGGTCGCCAACCTGTTGGCCGATATGGCCCTGGGCGCCGTGCCCCTGCTCGGCGACATCTTCGACGTTGCCTTCAAGGCCAACCGCCGCAATCTCGACCTGCTGCGCCGCAGCCTCACCGACGGAGGCTGATGGACGCGGCGACGCCGCCCTTTTTCGCGACGACCCTGAAGCTGGAAAGGCCGTTTCGTTCGGCGGCGATTACTGCGGGATCGCCTGCTTCAGCGTTTCGGTCGCCATCGCCACTTCGCGGCCGCGGCCCAGGCGGTTCATCCAGTCGACCAGGTCGGGCTGGCGCTTGATCTGGTGGCCGTAATGCCGGCGGAGCGCCGCCACCAATCGACCGCCGCGGCCGAGGAGCGCGTCGGCATGACCGACCATCAGCGAGTTGGGCCAAGCCTGCGGGCGGATCTGGCGCAGGCGGTTGAACAGCGCATCCTCCGCCTCGTCGGGACGGGCCTGCGCGAGCAGCGCCAGCATGGCGGCGGTGGAACGCGACACCCCCATGTGGCAATGAACCAGAATGTGCGCCTCGCCGCCGGCATCGCCGAGGGCCGCCTGCGACAACTCGGTCCCGAAGCGAAGGATCTCGGCCATATGTCCGGCGGTCGGCGGCGCCATGCCGGCCTTCGGCTCGATGACATCGTGGAAATGCAATGTCCGCCGCCGGTGTGCGCCAAAGCGCTTGAATGCCACGATCTCCGGCCACTCGGGATCGAGCAGCGACAGTACGTCGGTGACCCTGCGCCGTTCCTGGGCAGACAACTCCTCGATGCCGCAGACGGTGAGGACGGAGAAGTGGAGAGGACTCATGCAACGGGCCTCGGGATCTGGGCGACGGGGTTTGGAGTATGTGGATAGTGGCGATCCAACTGACCGGTTGCAACGTATAGGGCCCAGGCCGCGAGGAGAAGGTGGACGGCCGACCAGGCGTTTCGGTGTTTTTCCTCCCGCGTCCCCGATTGCAAATCCGCCCCGTCCCGTCCATGATCCGCCAAACCTTGCGTGACAGGACCATGACCGATCCCATTCCCGCCCCCACCCCCGTTTCCGCCGCGCCGCTGGTGACCTTCGATCCATTGAAGGGCATACTCCTCATGGTCATCGCCATGCTGGTCATCCCGGTCAATGACGGCATCGCCAAGGCGTTGACCGCCCGCTATCCCGTCGCCGAAATCGTGTGGGCGCGCTACACCTTTCACTTTCTGCTGCTGCTCCCCCTCATCGTGGCCCGTCACGGTGTTGCCTCGATCATCCCAAAGCAGGGTGTCTGGCACGTGCTGCGCGGCGCCTGCACGGTGACCACCACGTTCTTCTTTTTCGCCTCGCTGTCGCATATGCCGATGGCCAACACCTTGGCCCTCATCTTCGCCTATCCGCTCATCGTCACCGCGTTGTCGCCCTGGCTGCTTTCCGAGAAGGTGGGACTGCGACGCTGGCTTGCCGTCATCGCCGGCATGGTCGGCACCGCCATCATCGTGCGCCCCGGTACCGACGTCTTCCAATGGTGGTCGCTGCTGGGTCTGGCGGCGGCGCTCACCAACGCGCTCTACTGGGTGATCACGCGGCGGGTCACCGGCAGCGCGCCGCCACTGGTCGGCGCCGCCTATGCCGCCCTCTTCGGCATTTTCGCCATGCCGCTGGTGATGCCCGGCGGCTGGGTTCTGCCGACACTCGGCGATGCCGTGCTGTTGGCCACGATGGGAGCCATCGCGGCGGGCTACCACATCCTGCTGGTCAAGGCGCTGGACTTCGCGCCGGCCTCCACCCTCGCCCCCTTCGCCTATGCCGAGATGATCAACGCCACCGCCATCGGTTATTTCGTGTTCGGCGATTTCCCCGATCTGTGGACCTGGACCGGCATCGTCATCGTGATTGCCGCCGGCATCTACATCTCGCTGCGCGAGCGTAGGCGACAGCCGGCGGGCGTGTAGGCTGGGCGGCACGCCATCGTGTCCCGGGCCGCCCGTTTCCGGCTTTTCTCGCCGGCGGACGGCGTGTAGGTTGGCGGGGAAGCCAGCGTTCCTGGCCATGTTTTGGGGAGCCGTCCAACGTGATCGCCGAAGACCAGTCTGCCGTCATCGAGTTCCTGTCCGACCCCGCGCTGTTTGACGATGGCACCCAGGCCGTCGAGCGTGTCGAAACCCACATGTCCCTCGTCTTCATCGGGCGGACCCGGGCCTTCAAGCTGAAGCGCGCCATCCATTATCCTTACGTCGATTTTTCGACCGCCGAAAGGCGGCGCCACTCTTGCGCCGAGGAGGTGCGCATCAATCGGCGCACGGCGCCCGACCTGTACCACGGCGTCATCGCCGTCACCCGCCAGGCGGACGGGGGGGTGGCACTTGACGGTGGTGGCGAGGCGGTCGACTGGGTGGTCGATATGAGCCGTTTCGACCAGGCGACGCTGTTCGATCGCAAGGCCGAGGCGGGCGAACTCGATCGCCGGGTCATGGAGGACTTGGCCGAGGCCATTGCCCGGTTTCACCTGGCGGCCGAGTCGCGGCGCGATTTCGGCGGCCGCGAGTGGGTCGGCCGCACGCTGGACCTCAACGAGGCGTCATACGCCCAATTCGCGCCCGGCACGCTGGAGGCCGACGCGGTGGAGCGCCTCAACCGCCAGGAGCGCGAGGTGTTTGAGCGCCTGGGGTGCCTGCTGGATGCCCGGCGGGATGGTGGCCTGTTGAAGCTCTGCCACGGCGACCTGCATCTCAAGAACATCTTCATGGGGGAGCGCGGGCCGACCATCTTCGACGCCATCGAGTTCAACGACACCTTTTCGGTCATCGACGTCTTCTACGACCTGGCGTTTCTGCTGATGGACCTCGACCGGTTCGACATGCGCCGGCTCGGCAGTTTCGTTCTCAACCACTATCTCGACGTCACCTGGGATACCGGCGGGCTCGCCCTGTTGCCGCTTTTCCTGTCGATGCGCGCCTCGGTGCGCGCCCACGTGGCGACCGCCGTCGTTGCCGGATCCTCGGACCCTGAATTCGTCGAGCGCCAGCGGGCCGAAGCCAGGGCCTACCATCGCATGGCGCTGGACTACCTCGACGTGCCGACTTCGCGGCTGATCGCCGTCGGCGGGCTGTCGGGCAGCGGCAAGTCGAGGATGGCCCGCGAGCTCGCCCCCTTCGTCGGGTCGATGCCAGGCGCCCGGGTCATCCGCTCCGACGTGCTTCGCAAGCGGATCGCCGGGGTCGACCCGCTGGTTCACCTGGGCCCGCGTGGCTATACGCCAGAAATGACCGACAAGACTTACAGCGCGCTTTACGACGAGGTGCGCTCGGCGCTTTCAACCGGCCACTGTGTGGTGGCCGACGCCGTGTTCGCCAGGCCCGAACAACGAGCCGCCATTGAGCGCATTGCCGACGACCTGGGCGTGCCGTTCCAGGGCATCTGGATGGAGGCGCCGCCCGAGGTGATGGAGCATCGCGTCATCAAGCGTCAGCGCAATGTCTCGGATGCCGATGCCGCGGTGGTGCGCAAGCAACTGCACTACGACCTGGGTCACATTTCCTGGCAGCGGATCGACAGCTCGGGGCCGCGCAACCAGACGCTACAGCGGGGGCGCGACGTCATCGGCGGCTGAGGCGGGCCCGGCAAATCCTTCAATTTTGGGCCGCCAGCGAGTATCATGAAGGGTGAGGGGGTCGTCCGGCAAACGCCGGGAAGGAGGGAAAGATGCCGATCAAGACCATTCTCGTTCCGCTCGATGGCACCGAAGGGGCGCAACCTGTGCTGGATGCCGCGTTTGCGGTGGCGCAGCATATGGGGGCGCACGTCGAGGTGATCCACGTTCGTGCCGACTCGAAGAACGCCGTGCCGCTTCTGGGCGAGGGCATGTCGGGGGCGATGATCGAGGAGATGATCGACCTGGCCGAGAAGGAGGCGGTGAGCCGCGCCCACAGCGCAAGGGCGATGTTCGAAAACGCCTGCAGCCGATTGTCGCTTCCCATCGTCGACACGCCGCCCGGTCCCGTCGGCCCGTCGGCCTGCTGGATCGATGAAACCGGCCGCGAGGACGAGGTCACCGCGCAGCGCGGCCGCCTGGCCGACCTCATCGTGGTGGCCCGCCCGACCCCCGACAGCGATGTCACCTTCCGCATGACGCTGAACGCCGCCATCCGCGAAACCGGCCGGCCGGTACTGGTTATCCCGCCCGGCGGCGCCACGGTGGTGGGCCGGCGCGTCGGCATCGCCTGGAACGGCAGCCACGAGGCGTCGCGGGCCGTCCGGCTCGCCATGAGCTTCGTCGAATCGGCCGATGAGGTCTTCATCCTGACCGCCGAGGGCGGCAACACGCGGGCGGTGGCGGCCTCCCAGCTGGCCAGCTACCTCGCATGGCACGGGATCACCGCGAAGACTCGAACGTTCGAGATCGCCGACCGTGCCGGGGGCGAGGACCTGCTCAACGAATGCAAGGCGCTGGGCATCGACCTGCTGATGATGGGCGCCTACACGCAGAGCCGTGTGCGCACCCTCATCCTGGGCGGCGTCACCAGCCATGTGCTGGGCCATGCCGAGCTTCCGGTGGTGATGGCCCGCTGACCGAAATCAGAACAGGCTGGGCTGGGCGTTCCTCGGGACCTCCTCGACGAAGCTCAGCGGCCTGCCGGCATAAGGGCGGAGCAGGGGGGCGACGTCCGCGAAGCGCAGGGAGGGGTCGATCCAGTCTGCCTCGTCCTTTTCCGCCAGGATGACCGGCATGCGGTCGTGGATGTGGGCGATGGCAGGCGCGGCTGCGCGGGTGACGATGGTGAAGCAGGTGCCGTCGAAAAGGCCGGCGAAGGCGAATGTGGCGCCGTCGGCCGGGGCGATGACGTTCTTGAGCCGCTCACGCCCGTCGCGCCGCCATTCGAAGTAGGCGGTGGCCGGCACCAGGCAGCGGTTCTCGAGGATCCGGCGGAATGTTCTGCGGTTTTGCAGGGTTTCGGCCCGGGCGTTGATCAGCGGCTTGCCGTCCCAGGCGGACGGCAGGCCCCAGGTCAGCAACCGGGGGCGGCGGTCGCCGGCGATCACTGGGGCCCGGTCGGTCGGTCGGATGTCGTCCTTTTGCTCCAGCGGCTCCGCCAAGGCGAACCGGAAGCGGCGGGCCAAATCGTGCAACCGGACCCTGAGCTGGTAATGCGAGCACATCCCCGGATGATAGGGCTTCGGCGGCGCCGTTTGAAGGGGCCGACCGGACCTGATATGGTTCGGCCCCATGGATGAAGCGCGCAAGACGGTCGTCATCACCGGGGCCAGCAGGGGAATCGGGCACGCCATCGCCACGCTTTTCCTGGCGCGTGGCTGGCGCATCCTGACCTGTTCGCGCGGCGACGTGCCGGAGGAATGCAAGCGCGATCTCCTGTGGACCCGCCACATTCCCACCGATTTGAGCGACCCCAAAAGCGTCGCCCGCTTCATCGAGGAGGCCAACGCCTCCCTTGAGGGCGGGGCGCTCCATGCGCTCGTCAACAATGCGGGGATGTCGCCGAAGACGCCCTATAAGGAGCGCCTGGGGTGTCTCAACGGCGACCTCGAGGCGTGGCGGGAGGTTTTCGAGATCAACTTCTTCGCGGCGCTGCGCCTGTCGCGCGGCTTTGCCGCCGCGCTGCACAAGGGCAGGGGCGGCATCGTCAACGTCACCTCGATTGCCGGCCATTACGTGCACCCCTTTGCCGGTTCCGCCTATTCGATCTCGAAGGCGGCGCTGTCGGCGCTGACCCGCCAGATGGCCCACGAGTTCGCCGAACTGGGGGTGCGGGTCAACGCGGTGGCGCCCGGCGAGATCGAAACCGCCATGATCCAGCCCGAATACGAGGTGCTGGTGCCCCGCATCGCCCTCAACCGCATGGGAGCGCCTGAGGATGTCGCCTCAACGGTCTATTATCTATGTTCCGCGGACGCCGGCTACGTGACCGGCACCGAGGTGTGGGTGACCGGCGGCCAACACCTCTATTAACGGTATTTTCAGGCTACCGGCCGTAGAAAGCGTCGGTAAGGGCTATCGCGGCGGGACCGGGGTGCTCTACACGACATTTTGTGATGCTGGGTAAATTGATATCAAGATATGGATCGTATAAGATCGAAGCCGTCTTCCGGCCGGGCTCGTGACGCGGGAGGGGGGAGAGCACGTGGTTGACGGTCGCCCAAGGAAGGAACAGCCGAACGAACCGCCCGTCGATGCGGTGGCCGAACCGCTGGCCGACGGGGCGCTGGCCCAGGCTCTGGCCGGCGGTGGCAGCGAGGTGATGGCCGTTCCCGGCGCACCGGGCGATCTGGCCACCGACGGTCTGATGCCGGACGAATCGCCGATTCCCTTCCATCTGCGGTTTCGCGTGCCGATGCTGGCCGGGGCGGCCTTCTCGGTCGCTTGGCTGGCCTTTGCGCTTTACGTCGTCAACCGGCAGATTCCCTTGCCCGACCTGCTTTCCCTGATGCCGCACGAGGTGGGCGGCATGGCGGCCGGCGTGCTGACCCCGGTTGCGCTGGTGTGGATGGTCGTCGCCTTCTACGAGCGCGGCCGGCAACTGCGCCGCGAAACCCAGGCCCTGCGGTGGCATCTGCAACGGCTGGCCTATCCGTCGGACCGGGCGGAACGGCGGGTCGGCGAAATCACCGAGATGCTGCGCAGACAGGCCCGCGACCTCACCCGCGCCTCTGAGGAGGCGGCGGCTCGCGCCCAGGCGGTAAACGATTTGGTTTGCCAGCGGACCCTGGAACTGGCTCGGGTGTCGGAGGACGCCGATCTGCGCGCCCAGGCCATTGCCGAAACCCTTCGCCGCCAGACCGATGAACTGCAATCCGTGTCGGAGAAGGCGACGGTTCGGGCCCGTGAGGTTGGCGACCTGTTGTTCCGCCAGTCGCACGAGTTGGCGGCGATTTCGGAGCGTGCTTCCAGCCAGGCGGACGGGGTCAGCGAGGCGTTGCGGCGGCGCAGCGAGGAACTGGCCGGGGCGACCGAGACGTCGGCGACGAAGGCCAACGAATCGGCTCGCGTCTTCCATGCCACGGCCATCGAGATGACGACGGCGGCGGCCCAGGCGGCGGCCCGCACCGAAGCGGCCTACCAGGCCCTCGAGGAGCGTGTCCAGACGTTGCTGAGGGCTTCGGCCGAGGCCGGTCAGCAGATGCGCCACGGCGCCGAGATTCTCCAGGACCGCTCGCAGGACCTGTCGCAGCGCTCCGACCGTGCTGCTGTCCAGGCCGAGCGCATGCGTGACGTGCTGCTGCGCCAGGCGGGCGATCTCGACCAGGTGGCCCAGCGGGTCGCCGACCAGTCGGCGCGGATCGAGGAGAACCTGTCCCGGCAGTCCAAAACCCTCACCGAGACATCCGACCAGGTGGCGGAGCGCGCCCGCACGATCGGTGACGGGTTGGAGGATCAGGCCCGCAACCTGCTGGCCACCACGGAACGCGTGGCGGCAAGCGTGCGCACCACCGGCGACGCCTTCCGCCAGCAGGCCCGCGAGATCGTCGAGGCATCCGACACCTCGGCGGCGCGCACAGACGCCGTCGGTGCCGCCCTGCACCGGGTGGCGGCCGAGTTGACCGACGTAGCCGGCCGGGTGATGACCCAGGTGGAACAGGTCGGCGAGGGGCTGAAAGGGCGGACCGAGGAGCTTTCCGAGACCGCCCGCGAGACGCTTGCCCGTATCGGCGAGGCGGGCGAGGCCGTCATGAACCGGGCCGACGATCTTGGCCGGTTGGCCGAGCAGAGCGTTCTCAGGGTCGGCGTCGTCGGCGAGGCATTGCGAAGCCGGTCTCTGGATTTGGCAGCGGCGTCCGAGAAGGCGGGCGCCCACGTGCTGGCCGTCGCGGGAGAATTGGACAAGAGCGCCCGCTCCGTCGAAACGGCGGCGGACCGCGGCGCCACCGGGCTTGCCACCGTCACGACGGCTTTGCGCCAAAGCCAAAGCGCGGTGGACGCGTCCGCCGAGCGGGCCGGAGCCTTGACCGAAGCATTTCGTCGGCAGTTGACCGAAGTGACCGAAGTTTCCGGGGCGGCGCTGGAGAAAATGCAGGACATCGGCCGGGCCGTCGGCGAACGCTCGCACGAGGTCTCGCTGACCTCGGCGCGGGCGGTCGGCGACATCGAGGCGGTCGGTGCCTCGCTGCACAATGTGGCAGCCGAGCTGGCCGATGCGGCCGGCCGCGTCATGGCCCAGGTGGAACGCATTGGCGAAGGGCTGAGGGGGCGCACCGGCGACCTTTCCGAAACCGCCCGCGAGACCCTGGCGCGCATTGGCGAGGTGGGCGAATCGGTCAAGGACCGGGCCGAGGAACTTGGCCGGCTGGCCGAACAGAGTGTTCTCAGGGTCGGCGCCGTCGGCGATGCGTTGCGCCATCGTGCGCTGGATCTGGCGGCGGCCTCCGAGAAGGCGAGTGCGCACGTTCTGGCCATCGCCGAAGGACTTGATCGGAGCGCCCAGAACGTCGAGGCGGCGTCCGACCGCGGCGTCAGCGGCATCACCAACGTCACCGCGTCCTTGCGCCAGAGCCAGGGTGCCATGGACACCTCGGCCGAGCGAGCCGGCGTCCTGACGGAAGCCTTCCGCCGGCAACTGACCGAGGTGACTGAGGTATCGGAATCGGCGCTGACCAGGATGCAGGAATTCAGCCAGGCCATTGGCGAGCGCTCGCAGGAGGTTTCGCTGACCTCGGCGCGCACGGTCGGCGACATCGAGGCGGTGGCACGGACGCTCAACGAACAGGTCGAAAAGCTTACCAGCGTGTCGTCACGCTCGGCCAAACTGATGGCCGGGGCCGGCGAAATTCTGAGTCGGCACACGCAGGAACTGGACGTCACCTCCGAAAAGGCCGAACAGCGGCTGCAGGGCGTGGGCGAGGAAATGCGGCGCAGCTTGCGCGACCTGGTAACGACATCGGACGACGCGGCGTCACGCGTG